>NZ_JBLWFH010000002.1:0-538396 GCF_050306235.1 Glaciecola sp. 1036
GGTCTCCCCATGTGAGAGTAGCACATCGCCAGACTCCCATTTAGAAGAAGCCCTAGTCGAGAGACTGGGGCTTTTTTGTTTGTGCTACGCACAAATGAAACGTATTTGCGACGACCGGTGACCGGCGCGGGGATAGTGTGGGGTCTCCCCATGTGAGAGTAGCACATGGCCTCATCCGGTTACCGGGACTCCCATTTAGAAGAAGCCCTAGTCGAGAGACTGGGGCTTTTTTTATGCATAAAAAATAATGGAGCCGTAGTGCATTAATTACACTGCTCTGTAACCCAACAAGCACCAAGCCTCCAGCCATGCTAAAACAATGAACTACGACTCCATTATTTAAATCAAGGGATAGCAACAATGCACTACGACTCCATTGTTAGTGGGGGTTGTTAGGCGTTGACGTTCGTGGGATGTAGGGGCTTAAAAAAATGAACTACGGCTCCATTTTTTGCATTGTTGATTGTGGTGGATGTGTAAGATCTTTTGTTGTGCTTTTGGTTATGCTAATTATTTTTGATTTTGTTAATGTTGTTGATATAAGGAATCCATCCATATAATCAACCTCTAGGTTTAAAAAGTGATAAAGGTCTTCCATGGTATTGGCTTTATATATACGGATCTTTGCATTATTTAATTTGAGATAATTAATTAAATGTTTGTCAGAAAATTCTCTAACTTCCTTTTCTTTTGCATTAGAAAGTAAGTTTGGATGTATGGTAATTAGGCTTAAATTTAACGATTTGAGCCAACTAATGGTGCCTTGAAACTGACCAAAGTTATTAATTGAAAGCTGAATATTTTCTTCTGCCAATCTCAATAAATGTTTAAATATGTTATTTTGCGCACCTTCATTTTTGGGCTCATCAAATTGCAGAATAATCCTGTTTAAATCAAAACTTGCGCCGCGCAAAATATGTAAAAGGTTCTCAAGAAAATGTGCACTTTCAATTGATGAGTTAGATATTGGCAGCAAAAACTTCAAATTAGGTGTCTTTGTAAAATCCCAATTGGATAATAGTGACATGGCTTTTTCGACTACGAACATATCGATTGGACAGTCTAAATCATACTTTTTCGCGATTTCATCGATTTGCTTTTTTGAATACTCATTAAATATTGCTTGCTGATTGGGTAATCTTAACTCGACTAAATCCAAGGTTTTGTCATCTGTATGAAACAGTGGAAACATGCTCAAATGACTATTGTTGTTTCTTAAACTTTGTTTCACATGTTCAACGATTTGTCTTTCATTATTTTCTAATTTTTCAATAGTTTCGTTGTAAAAAGTAAACTGATTTTTACCCGAATGTTTTGATACATACATCGCAATATCTGCGTTTTTAAACAATTTAGAAGCTTTACTATCAATTATCTCGGCTATCGCTCCACCCAAACTCGCACCAATTTTGTAATCTTTTCCAGCTAACTGTATAGGCATCTTTAGATCACTAAGTATATTCGTAGCGAGTTTAGACAACTGCACTTCGCTTGGATTAGCTATAATAATTACAAACTCATCACCTGATAAACGCGTAAATCTATAAGTATTAGGTTTAAATACGGAATGGTGTAGTGCATTTTTAATTATTTCACTAAATGACGTCAGTAAATTATCGCCCTCATCGTGTCCAAAAGTATCATTTACATATTTAAAATTATCTAAATCGATATAAATTATCCCGCATTTTACCGGAGTGGATTCGCTTGCTTCTAATGAATCTAAAAAGCGAATCATGCCGTTTCTGTTTGATATTTTTGTTAGAAAATCAGTTTCTACAACACTGATTAAATCCTTATGATTTCGAATTATGAGTAGACCTATAACGACAATCCAACAAAGCATTACGGTAATAAGAATCGTATTTATGGTAACGTAACTTCCGATAAAAGTGATTCCCTCAACACTAAAGGTATATTCACCTTTAGTTGTTGCATCTAGATGCAATATTTCGATATTGGTGATGTTATTAAAATCAGTAAGGGATTGTTCCGCCGGTAAATCAAAATAACTAATCCACCAACTCTCTACACGAAAATATGAGAGAGGTAGTTTAATTTTGCGTTTGGTCGTAGTAGGGTCAATTAAAACAGCGTTATACTTCGCTGAAACTGGGTCGTCAATTGATGAATATTCAGGACTAAAATTCTTTAGCGCAAATCTTATTTTTCTTGGTAATTTTGGTCCTGTTGCAACTATGTCAATTTCAACTGAATCAAAACCTGATAAATCCAATCCTTCAGCAGAATTAGCACCAATATCAAAAGCAAATCCACAAAGGTTGTTTGGATCGTCTTTTATTACTTCGCAATGTGAAATTAGGTAATTGCCTGACACGAAGTAATTATTCTTTACATTGTCATTTACTACGACAGAAGACAGGACTACTTCTTGTTGTATATCTAACGCATTTAATCGCTTGGTCAATGCGCCTGAGAAATAAGCAATAAGCGGCAAAAAGCTTAGTACAATAAGCCAAAAGATAAATTTTGATGAGAATAGTCTATTCAAATGTAAAGCCTTAAAGCAACTAAAAAACAAAGGCAAAGTAATATTAATTTTATCGGCCAAAATGGCGTTTTTATTACCTAAACAAATTAAAAAATATATATTAAATTCAGTTACTTAGTAAAATTATACTTTAGTAAAAGATTTGCTCAAAATCGAAGAATTATTAAACCCACTTCACAACGTAAATGCCTATTGATACTATTGATCCTTTGCCCATAATTTCAGTTTCTACAAACAAATGTCTTCTAATATAAACGCTATCATTCAAAGACTTGCGGGCCAGTCGGCTTACGAAAAAGGCGTAGCGCTATTTCGTGAGAATGCAGTAATTAATTTTAGAAATGAAAATAATAAAATCATCGCACAAGTCCAAGGCACTTATGTTTATGATGTAAGCTTAACCATCTTATCTGATTCTTTCGATGGCGGGTGTTCTTGCCCGGCTTCAGAAGGCTTTGATTTTTGCAAGCATTGCGTAGCAACAGTGTTGCATTACGAAGAACAACAAGAAAAATACCAGATACTGTTAAACGGTGGTCCTGCAGATAGGGTTAAAGGGTATTTAGATTCTTTGACTGAGGGGGAAGCAAAGCAGCATTTGTATAGCTATATAAAAAGTAATTCTGAAGAGTTAGACAAGTGGGTTCTTTTTGCTGATATAGCGCTAGATAGCTTCGATATAAAGCAATTTAGGAAACGAATCATTAAGGCTTTGCCGTTACGTGACCTATGGCGCTATGACCAAGTAAGAAATTACTTCGATAAAGCAAGAGCACAATTGTCAATTCTGTTTGAAGTTATGGATAGGCTTGAAGCTATGCAAGCGGTCGAATTGGCTGAATTCATGTTGGCCAGGTATGACAAAATTGTGGAGCGAGTGGACGACTCGGGCGGATATAGATTCGGCGTTTACTATTTAATAGAAAAACAATTCATTAAATCTTTCCAGCGTTTAACTATCGAAGACGAAAAAAAGGCTCAAATATTAATGGGACTTTATGATAGTGAGTACTTGCATATTGATTTTGGTGATGTGGGTAAAAAGTTCATTGATTCAACTTCGTCGCCTCTTGCTATTGCTTTCTATGGTAAATTAGAAAAAAGAATCGAGACCATTAAAAAAGACAAAACACAAAGTGTCTCATCTAACATTTACCAACAAATGGTTCATTCTCTAGCCCGTTACGCATATGTGCGAGGTGATTATGATAAGTCTGCAAGTTGGTTGGCTAGCATTGCTAAAACTTTCTCAGATGGATTCACCATTATTGAAGATTTACTTCAAGCCAATCAATTTAAACTAGCCTGTAAATATCTTAAAAATGCCAAAACTCTTGCTAAGCATAAAGATGACATCGACAAACTTAATCGTTGCCAACTTAACGTTAATTTAAATCTGAACGATCTACCCGCCGCTTTAACGGTTGCATGGGATTTATTTTGTTCGACACTTTCGACGGAAGACTTTGAGCGCGTCGCTAACATTAATAAAGAACTTGGTTTTGAAAAAGAGGATTTATATTCTAAAGCTGAATCTGAGATTAAAAAGTCTTTTAAATCTAATGTCCCAGATCACTTAAAAAATTACGCCCCTTTAATTGAGTTTTATATAGCCACAAAACAGTACCAAAAAGCCAGTGATTTAGTGGAAAATCATGAGCTTCCAGAATATCAATTACATGAGTTAGCCTTTGTCTGTGTACAAAATAATCTGGCTGAAAAAGGCGTCGAGTTATATAAAAAACTGATCACGCATTTTGTATTAAAAGGACAGAACAAGGATTACCAATTTGCTTTAGATCTCCTTTTGGAGCTAGAAGAAAATGAAAACTACCTCCCTAACAAGAGACAAAGCTTACGCCAAATTGTTACCGAATTAATGTCGACCCATACGAATAAGCCTACTTTCACAAAGCTACTAGAGCTCAATTTTTCAGAGCTCTAGTAGCGCATAATTTAGTAATAATTATTTAATCAGCCCAAACATTCTCGGTAACCATTCACTGATTTGCGGCACAAATGTAACAATCAAAACGCACACAAACATGGCAATATAAAGTGGAATTAAAGGTTTTATCACTGCTGTGATTGTGGTTTTTCCTATACTGCATCCAACAAATAGCACGCCGCCAACCGGAGGTGTGCACAGTCCGATAGACAAATTCATTATCATCATGATGCCAAAGTGTAAGGGAGACACTCCTAGTTCTGCCATTACAGGCAGTAAAATAGGCGTAAATATGAGTACAGCAGGCGTCATATCTAAAAACGTGCCTACCAAAAGCAACATTAAGTTTATCAATAACAACAAGAGAAGCGGATTTTCAGAGAGCGCTAATATGAATTGTGTAAAACGCTGCGGAATAAATTCATAAGATAACATCCATGACATTGCTGCCGATGCGCCTATGAGTAACATGACGATTGCGGTCGTTTGTACGGAGCGCAATAGAATGTCAGGTAGATCCTTAACGGTTATTTCACGGTAGGCAAAAAGGGATAGTAGTAAGGCGTAAGCAACTGCTATCGCGCCAGCCTCTGTGGGGGTAAATATACCGCTGATAATCCCGCCAATGACTATCAGTATAAGCAATAAACTTGGGATAGCCGCTACTAAATAACCAAAGCTTTCTCTTATTGTGTAGCTTTTTCCACGGGGGAAGTTGTTCTTAGTGGAATAAGCTGCGCAAACTAATAACAGCCCAGCTGCCATTAGAATGCCAGGTAAATAACCAGCCATGAAAAGTGCGGCGATAGACACTCCTCCGCTGGCTAAAGAAAAAATAATCAATATGTTACTTGGAGGAATTAACATACCGGTAGTGGACGCAGTCACTGTAACCGCGGTATTAAAATTTTTGTCGTAACCTTCTTTATTCATTGCGGGTATCATAAATCCGCCTATAGCACTGGTTGCTGCTACCGCTGAACCTGAAATAGAACCAAATAAGGCACAGGAAATTACGTTTACAAAAGCTAAGCCACCTGGAAGTCGACCAACTAATACCATTGCAAAATTGATCAGTCGTTTAGCTATACCTCCTTGCCCCATTAAGTAGCCAGATAAGATAAAAAATGGAATTGCCAATAAAGCGAAACTATCTAGACCCGTAGCCATTCTTTGGGCGATAGTGGTGAGCGCTATATCTGGCCCCATGGTGAACAGCATTGCAAGCATTGTAGAAACGGCAATCGCAATGGCAATGGGAGTACTAAGCAACAGCAACAATACAAAACTAATAAATAATACCAGGAATGAAATATCCATTAGATTAACTCCTGATTAGTAGTTTCAGTTTCCAACTGTTTACTCGAAGTAAATAATTCTTGTGCCGCGAAAAGTAAGAACAACAGACCACTAAGAGGTAAGGCAAAATACACCAATCCCATATTAATCTCCATGGCCGGAGAAAACTGTTCTAGGTGAAAAGACAGTAACATGAGTTCTATACCGCCATACAGCAATACACTTAGGGCAAAAGCTGCCGTCATAGCATGCACGGTTTTCACCATCAAAACTTGTGTTCTATGGCCAACTTTGTGCAAAAGAATATCGACACCTAAATGCATTTTATGGCGATAAACATGAGCTGCACCTAGCAACCCTATCCAAATAAGTAAGAATCTAGCCAGCTCTTCAGTAAAGGAACTAGGGCGTTCTAAAATAAAGCGAGAAATAACTTGCCACATGACATCAACAAAAAGCAATGCCATCAAAAAAATTAGTAACTTCTGTAAAGCTTGGTCGACTTTTTCAATAATATTTTTCATGGTGTTGTACTCTTCGCCGTGTCTAGCTTTTGTATTCGCTTGATAAGCTGTCCGATTGCAGAACCCCTGTATTCATCACGAATACTTTCGGTCTTTTCTACAAAATGAGATTTATCGGCTTGAATAACGGTGACGCCGTCAGCGATAACATTATCAATGGCATCTTGGGTTGCGATTTCCCATAATTCTCTTTGTTTAACAACGGAGTCATTAACGGCTGCTTGTAACCAGCTTTGTTGTTGTGAGCTAAGTGAATTCCAAACTTTTGTGCTGAATACCAAAATATCTGGAATTGAAGTATGCTCATCCAAAACATAATACCTAGCTACTTCATAATGTTTTGAAAGGTAGAAACTTGGAGGATTATTTTCAGCACCATCCACCACGCCTTGTTGTAGCGATGTGTATAACTCTCCCCATGAAATAGGTGTGGCAGAACCACCTAAGGTATTTACCATGTTCACCGCAGATTGGCTGTTCATAACTCGGATCTTTTTTCCGACTAAATCGTCAGGAGTATTTACCGGTGCTTCTGTAGTATAGAAACTTCTACTTCCAGCATCATAATAGCCTAGCCCCATGAATAGATAAGGGGTACCAGCTTGCAACAGTTCTTGTCCTACCTCGCCGTTTAGGACAGACCATAGATGATCGCTAGAGCTAAATAAATAAGGTACACTGAAGACTTTCATTTCAGGCACAAAAGCTTCTAATGAGCTCGCGGATACCTTGGTCATCGGCAAACTTCCAATCTGTAGCAATTCTAAAGATTCCCGCTCTGAACCCAATTGCCCAGAAGCATAAATGAGCATAGACATTTTGCCCTGACTATGAAACTCAAGGCGCTGCTTCATATATTCCATTGCGAAATGGACGGGATGATTCACATCTAAGGTATGTGCTAGTCGAATGACCTTTTGTTTATCATTCTCTTGAGAGCAACTTGAAAGTAAACAGATACTGACAAGTATAAATAACCTTATACAGAACTTCATAATCCTCCTTACTGTCAGGCAAATCTCTAACTATTGACTAAAATTTTTCTGAGACCTAGAGTTTGATGTGTGATAAATTAAACTAAAGTTTAATAATTTGGGTTTAAATCCAATATTTTAACAATATATTATACATATGGTTTACAAATGAAGGTGAACAGATTCTGGTAATCCTCATTATGTTTTCTAGTTAAACTCGCCAACAGGATTGCTAACCTATTTCCAAATTCGGCATAAGTAAGAAATAAAAATGTGAAAGTTAGTAATGCTCGCATAGGTCTAATAATACCGATACAGAAATGAAGAATGGCTTGGTAGTACAAGCTTAATTTGGTTAGTTAACGAAGAACAATTTTGAAAAATCTAAGTGATTAAAAATTCTCAACTTAGGATGATTTGAATGAGTTTCGTAAAGGAGGTAATTTGCGCAGGGCAAGGCTTAAAACACTCACTTTAGTTGCTATAGTAACAATAAGTACAAGTGTATTGGCACAAAATGATTTATTTGAAATTCTAGACACCGATGAAAATGGCACAATCTCAAAAGCAGAAGCAAGTGTACATTCAATATTAAAGGAAATGTTTGATTCCTTAGATGTAGATAAGAACGGCGAGCTTACCTACAAAGAATTTGAAGTGGCGGATCTAGATATTTAGTGCCTAATCGTTTTTGGGTAGCCAGCGCTTTTTCGCTTGGCTGCCATCGATACCAAACACTTCCTCGTATTCTTTTACTCCGTATTTTTGTCTCAAAAGATCTATCAGTTCAGCATTGTTAATTAAATAATGACTAAATCTCTCAACGATCAAGATATGCTTAATTGTAGATAGGTGGTAGCCAATTGGCACATTGGGTAAATTCGGATTAACGACTAAGGTTACGGGGTTGGTACTTTGCTCAATTAAGTGCTGAGCAATGTTGTATTCAATATCAGCCGCGGTTGAAGTGCCTCTATAAAGTGATTGAATGGATTTCTTAAGACTTGATGTTGTTAACGTATCAATTTCATAATCGCTTAAAGGCGCTAACCAAGTGACCGCTGAATAACCATAAGGAATAGCAACAGTAGAAACTTGCTCTAATTCGATATCTCTATTTTCTAATGTTACAAAGGTAGCTGATACCGCATTCACAACGGGTAAGCTAAATATGTTGGGATCTCTGGCATATCGATAAATACTCCACAGAGGATTATCGGGGAAAACAAAATCTACTTGGCCAGATTCCATGGCGTTTTGTAATTTAACCGAGCTCATAACGATATATTCGAATTCATAATTATTCTTTTTGGCGAAACCTTCTAAAATGGTCCAAGCTAAGCCTTTATCTTCATTTCGATTAAAATCAAATAGCGGATAATGATCTAACTCGTTAACGCCAACTTTGAAGACTTTAGGTGGTTTTTCTTTAGCCAAAGAGAAACTAGCAAAACTAATAAAAAGTAAAATAATGAAGCTGCGAATTAACATCTCTTTATACACGGAACTAAGATACCCTAGGAAAGTACACATGGATTTATAAATTTATCGGTGAATTCGCGTATTTCATAAATAAAGACCAGCAAATTTAACTACATAAATATCATTTTCACAAAATAACACGATAATTATTGTCAGTAAGTGCTTACAAATTTTGGTTTTGCCAAATTTTGTTTCAATCTTGTTTCTAAATCAATCTACTTTGGAAAGCACTATAAAAAATTCGAAAATCGGCTCAAGCTATCTAGGCAAAATTTTAAGAAGACAAAAGTTTTTCTACTATTATGAGGGCGTTGTGATTTGTTTGCGTTGATTCAAAAACGGCTGTTTAAATTGCTAATAGTCTCCAGAGTTTTTATGCTGAAATTGAGTAAGAATATTCAAGTCAAATAAAAATTGCAGGCTGATATTTATCTTGCCTCGCGTTCAGATATTGTCTAGCCAATTTTGTGGTTCAGTTGCTGCTATTTCACTAGGTTGTAATGAATTTCAGAATTAGGGACCACATTTTCTTTGAGTGAGCAGAAAATATGAATTTTTGCCCATTGTTTTCTATTCACAACAAATCACAACGTTACAAAGGTTTTCTAATTATTGATATATGTGCTATTTTTGTTGGTGTAGGTTGTTGTTCACAAAAAATCACAAGTAGTTTAAGTGCTATCTACACAGTAATGTATATTTTGATCGGATAACAAAATGACCACGTTAAAAGCTGAAATGGCAAGTTTTGAAGGCCTTGTGTTTGACACTACAAGAGGCATCTTGATAAGACATGGTTCGGAGATAAATCTTGAACCTAAAATTCATCAGTTTTTAGCGCTTTTGGTAAGTCAACCGAACAAAGTTATCGGTAAAGAATCCGTGATTGATACTTTGTGGCAAAGCAAAGATGTGAATGATGAAGCATTGCGAGCTTTGATTAAAAAAACCAGAGAAGTTTTAGGCGACAATGCGCGTTCACCAGTTTTTATAAAAACGATTCCCAGAAGTGGTTACATCTTTCTGCCCAGCGTTTCTTTTTATTCGAAACAAGAAAAGCATAAGTCAAAAATTAAGTTTTTAACCTTTTCAGGGTTAATGTTATGCGTAACCTTGTTGATGTTTTATGTGTTTGTCTTGCCAATTTTCACTGACGATACCATTGAGCCTGCACCTAAAACATCTAATTTATCTGACAGAATGATTTTGGATATAGAAGGTGAAGTGAGTGATTACTTCTTTAATGGTTCAAGAATTCAAAGCCTTTCACTGAACAAAAATACCATAGTCTATAAAACGTTAAACAAAGTTTCTGAGTATCAAGCAAGGTACGAAGAAGAGGATTTACAGCATCACGGATACTCGCTAAACCACCAACAAGTTTATTTTGTTAGAAAACAGAATGACCAAAGTTACATTGATGTGTGGCAATTAAACAGCGGATTTACTTTAGGTCCAACATCTAGCTTATTGATCCCCCAAGATCTTAGTGGCTTATTTGCATTTGATAGCGAACAAGGAAAATTATATTTTCGCCATAACGCTACTGATGCTGACGCATCGAATCTAAATGCTCAATTATATGTGTATGACATAGCGACAAAAACAACTGATCAATTACAGTTACAGACACGTGCTTTTAGTCAATCTACTTATCTTAGTATTAGCCCTGAAGGAAATAGAATTTTTTTACTGGATGCATATCCTTTATCGACCTTGGTGCAAATCTTGGATATGAAAGGTACTTTGCTAGTGGAAAAAAAACTGGGGTTTGCCGCTCGTCATTGGATTTGGTCTGGCGATAGTTTATCGCTCTTATTTTTATCTGATAAATATAAGCTTTACACATGGCGAATTGCCGAAAATTTATTAGATATTATGAGTGAACCCTTTTGGGGAGCATCACAGCTTATTGGGAAGTGCGGAGAAGGTTGTATTACTGGAATAGTTGAAGACGGCGTGCAAAAGATTCTTCAATTTTCTGAAAAAGCAGGTGTTGGTTCAGGCATTCTACTAGGTAAGAAATTATTAGATACGGGATTGGTAACTTCAATTGTTCGAAAAGACAGTACGCTTATTTTTGCAGACATAGATATCAGTCAAAAACAAACGCGAATTCAACTTTTGAATTTAGTGTCTGGGGAACTTTCAACTTTAAAGCTATTTGAGCAACCTGTTGTCATTGAATCTTTAAGTATTAACGCAGATGCTTCCATGTTAGCCGGAGTGCTTAACGATAAAATATTTACCCTAACGTTAAATTCAAATTTGTTTAAATTCGCAAATTTACCTATGCCGAAGACACAGTATCCGCTTTTTGATTTTACTGACGAGGGATTACTTTATTTTTCTTCTATTGATCCTCAAATTGGCAGCAATGTGTTCAAATTCGAGATGGAACAAAGCGTTTATGAAAGAATATCTCAAAATATGTTGATATCTTTTCCTATCAATCAAGAGTGGCAGCTAACCTTAGACACTCAAGGTAATCTTAAGGTCTACAAGGATGAATCATCCATCATAGATGTAAAAATTGACAGCAAAAATTCATTTGCGTTTAATCCGTTAGGTATTAGTTTTATTCAAAAAGATTCCCCGAACATTATTCACACTCTGACGTTTGAAGACGAAAAAATTCATACTCAATCGATGACTCAAGAGCCAAGTGCTCATATGTTGGCTGTTGACCTTTTACATAAGGAATTAATGCTTATTCAAAGCGAAGTTCATAATAGAAAATTGAAACAAACAGCTGGGTTTACTAAGATCTTTTAGCAAATCTGCAGGCTATTTAAAGTCTCTGGATTTACTATCGAGGGTTTTTAATAGATGGGTCAGATCGATTAGTCGACCGGCGATAACATGAGTAACCCCGCCATCTCCTCGTTCCAATATTCCTTTCACTTGTAAAATTTTGGCATTTAAATAAGCCGCCTTTTGTGCACGAGCTGACGCTTGCCAGATAATAACGTTTGTATTGCCAGTGTGATCTTCTAATGTAATAAAAGTGACTCCAGCGGCAGTGCCTGGACTTTGTTTGCAGGAAACAACACCGATAACAGATACCAAGGATTTATGAGGTAGCTTGTGCAACTGATTCGCGGTAGTAAATCTAGGTAACAAGTCAGCATTGGCTAGCAAGGAAATGGGATGTTGATTAATAGATAAACCGACACTGGCATAATCTTCTATCAGATCATCAAATAAACTGGGTTGACGTAAATAGGCTTGTGGCTTAGAGGCTACTTTATTCCCTTGTTTGAATAGAGGTAAGTTGCCCCTGTCATCAAGTAATTCCCAGCGACTAGCAAATCGATTATCGCTGATACTGCTAAACGCATTTGCACTTGCCAGTGCCTGTAAGCAATTGATAGGAATATCTAAATTGCGTACTTGCTGAATGGAATAAATGACATTTTTTTCTCGGTAAGACAGTATTTTTTCTACCGAGCTTTGCTTTAGACCTTTTACTAAACGCATCCCGAGGCGTATGCCATAGGCTTTTTTATGGGGCACTAATTTATGATCATATTCAGACTGCTGAATACAACAAGGTAACACAGAGATATTATGTCGTTTGGCGTCTTGTACAATTTGCGCCGGCGTATAAAATCCCATCGGTAGGCTATTCATCAATCCGATATAAAATACGGCTGGGTAGTAATGCTTTAACCAAGCAGATACATAAGCTAAAACAGCAAAGGATGCTGAGTGAGACTCAGGAAACCCATATTCCCCGAAACCTGTAATTTGCTCAAAAATACGCTCTGCATATTCTGCTGAGTACCCTCTTTCGGTCATGCCGGTGACCAGTTTTGCACGAAATTTGGTAAGCTCACCATTTTTCTTCCAACTGGCCATGGCTCTTCTCAGTTGGTCGGCTTCCCCACCTGAAAAACCGGCTGCTACCATGGCCAAGGCAATGACTTGCTCTTGAAATATAGGTACGCCCATGGTGCGAGCTAATACTTTTTCAACAGCTTTAGATGGATAATTGATGACTTCTTTACCATCTCGCCTTAATAGGTATGGATGCACCATATCACCTTGAATAGGTCCTGGTCTGACAATGGCAATCTGTACCACAAGATCGTAATAGCAGCTTGGTTTTAGCCGAGGCAACATAGACATTTGCGCTCGTGATTCAATTTGGAATACACCCACTGTATCCGCTCGCTGTACACGAGCATATACCTGTTTGTCGTCCCCCAATTTAGTAATGAATGGAATACTGCAATCCTGTTCATAATGCCGGCGCAATAAATCAAAACTTTTGCGTATTGCCGTTAACATTCCCAGTGCTAGTACATCCACCTTAAGAAGTTTTAGACTTTCCAGATCATCTTTATCCCATTGAATTACGGTACGTTCGTGCATGGCTGCGTTTTCAATGGGGACCAGTTCATACAAAGGACCTGCCGAAATAATAAAACCGCCAACATGTTGAGAAAGATGACGAGGAAAACCAACAAGCTGCTCTACCAAGGTAACGAAGTGTTTAGCTTGAGTCGACATAGGATCTAACCCGAGTTCACAAAGTTGCGATTGCCAACTAATTGCCCGATCTCTACGATTAACGTTTTTGATAAAGAAATCTAAATCGACCTGATTAACCCCTAAGCTTTTACCTACTTCGCGCAAGGCACTTTTGAATCTATAACATACAACTGTGGCGGTTAGTGCTGTGCGCTGACGCCCGTACTTTTGATAGATATATTGAATAACTTCTTCGCGCCTTTCATGTTCAAAGTCTACGTCTATGTCTGGCGGTTCATTGCGTTCTTTAGAGATAAAACGTTCAAATAACACGTCTATTTGGCGCGGGTCAACCGCAGTAATTTCTAAGCAGTAACAAACAACTGAGTTGGCAGCAGAACCACGGCCTTGATATAAAATACCCTTTGCCTTGGCGAATTGTACGATGTCATATATGGTGAGAAAAAAGTGCTCATAAGATTGCTCTTTAATTAACCTGAGTTCTTTTTCTATGGTTGCACGGACGTCGGTTGGTAATCCTTCTGCAAAGCGCTTTTTTATCCCTTCTTCAACTAGTTGCCTGAGGTATTCGGAAGGTGTCATCTTATCTGCGACAACCTCTGCAGGATACTCATAAGCCAGCTCAGATAAACAAAAATCACAAGCAGTGGCTAATAGACTAGCATTTACTAGCCAATTGGCAGGGAATATGCGATTGAGTTTATTTAGCGGGCGTAAACATGCTTCGGCATTTGCTAATGTATTTCTGCCGAGTTCGCTTACTGTGCATCCTTGATGAATGGCTTGTAAGCATTGTAATAATGAGAGTCGAGAAGGATCATGCATTAAGGCCGCAGAGCTTGCTACTATATCCAATGATAGTGCATTGGCGAGGGTTTGACATGCTACTATATAATCTTCTTCGTTGGCGGTTAGCCAGCGTTTTACACATAAGAATAAACGTTCTTTAAAGTGCTTTTTTAGTGACTCCCCCCATTCAAGGTTATTATTTTGGGGAGATTCATTGGGTAACCAAAGGCAAAAGCAGTGCTTAATGGTTTTTAAATCCCATTCGGATAGCTGATATTCACCTTTTTCCGCTCGTCGGCGAGCGTTGGTGATGATTCGGCAACATTCACTATAAGCTTGGCGGTTTGGACAAATGAGGACCATTGTTTGTTGGTTGAGCACAAATTTACTGCCGACAATCAATTTGATAGGTAAATGGTTATTACGGATTTCGGTGTACGCGCGAACCACCCCAGCCATGGAGCACTCATCGGTAATCGCAATGGCCTGGTATCCTAAAAAATACGCCTGACGCACCAGTTCTTCAGGATGCGAAGCCGCTTGTAAAAAAGAAAAATTAGTTTGGCAAACTAGCTCAGCAAAGCTTAGTTGTTGTGGGTTATCAGACAAAGTAGCCATGCAAGAACCATTGATTGTCTGGCGTTTTGTATACCCATACTTGCTGCCCTTGAGCATCTTGACCAACAAAATAATCACGCTGTATTTGTTGCTCGTCCCACCAACCACTAATAATTCTTTCTGGTCCTTTTATGATGGATATTTGATGGGTTAGTAGCTGAGGTTGTGGAAGTAAAATGCCAGGACGATCAGCATAAGCGGTGGATGGTTGCTTATTTCTTTTGTGGCCGACAGGAGATAGCTGACTGCATTTCTCAGGTCTAAAATCTGCGTGATAACTAAGGCTTTTAACCTTATCTTCCCCGAGCTTACTAATGAGTCTTGAAATCAGCGAAAGACCTTCAATATGGTAAGATTTTTGGGCAAACATATCGTCATTGGGAACGGGAGTTATTTCATAATTGACACAATACAACTCGACACCATAGACAGGTGCAGATAACGCTGTGCGTTCAAGTTTTAGTCCAATAATCTCGAGCCAATCACTACTCCGATAAATGGGTAGTGCACTATTAAACTCCAATTTCAAAGGGCTTTCTTCTCGCTGCAATAAATCCAGCGCAATACTCATGCATCTGGCATTACGGACATATAAAAAATGTTCCAATTTACTCAAACTGCGAGCGAGCACGGGTAAGAGTTTTTGCAGATCTTCGATCTCATAAATTAACTCAATAAAATCTTGAAATTCTGTGGCGGGTTGGAAGAAACGCACTTTTGCAGGTGAGTGGCCGCGTAATTCATTGATCACGTTCATACTGTATCGACTGACGCGATTGGCCAATTCTGCCGCAGGTAATTTTTGTAACTCTTTTACCGTATGTACGCCAATGCGAGCGAGTTTTTCAACATCTTTAGCATCTATTTCAGAAAGCGAAATCGTGCACTTCTCAAGCTGTTGCTGAATGGCTTTTCGCTCTTCTGTAATGAGGGTTTTGCCTTGTAGAGCTAATAGCTTTGCCGATTGAATGGAATAAGCGCTGGCAGCTTGATAGTCATAACCATGTTGCCCAAGACAATAACTAATAATGCGCCAATAGCTCTTCAAATCGCCATACAAATGCAACATATTTTGAGCGCGTAAAATGATCCCTGATGGTGGTGAAAGCGCAATATCTGAGGTAATTAAATAAAGGCTTTGAGCCAGTTGTTGAATGGTATTTTCTTCTATTTCAGGCATGTATTCATGCAAGGCTAAATCACTGAATAATAAACTGGCTTTCGCCAATCCCATGCCTATACGAATCCCTTGATTAAAGGCCGCTTGATTGACTTGCACAATTTGATTATTGGTACTTTGATAAATGGCCCTAGGTTTATCAATATCTTGTGTTTCTGATACCTGAGACTGCTCAAGTACATTCAGTTGCAGCATTGGAAAATGCAAATACAACCATAAAGATTGGGTATCAAATTGCATCTTATCCCCGAGCGCTTAATTGTGTAGATTAACAACATTGTGTTGCAGATTAGCTGATTCAGATGAGGTGTATCTGATCGACTTTTTACAACGCAAAGGAAATGGAATTTTTACCGGTGTCTTCGCCCATCCTGCTTTTTGCTTATTGATACCCACCTGAATCCAATCTTGTTGACGTTGCAAAGATAACGACAAGGTTAAAGGCAAGTTTTGCTGTAGTTGTTGGCTATAATCAAACCAAAAACAACGGCAACGCCCTCGTTGAGCGGCCACTTCTAATTTTCTTACTTGCACTTGAGATAGATTTTTTTGCCATACAAACACATTGGCACAAGCACCACTTTTAGCGCATTGTTCAGCGCTCCACAAAGCATCTTCACAGGAGGCATTGTGAATAATGAACAAATGCTCAAGGTCAACATTGTTGGCCAATAAAAATTCGGCATTAATATGTCCCGGAGGAGCAATAAATACCCAAAACCTAGCATCTTTTGTATCTAATTGATGACCCAGTATGTATAGCAAGAAGCTTAGCTCACCACTACCTTGTCGGGAGCCAATGTGCACCATGCCCGTATCTGGAAATCCAGACGAGAGAATATTGTCAAAAGAAGCAAAGCCGGTGGTCGAGCGTTTTTTTTGTTGTTCTTGTTGCTTAGCACAAGTGGCTGACCAAACCCATTGCTTGTTTTGTAGTTCATGCAAAATAGGATTCATAAGCAACCTTAAATACTGTATATAAATACAGTATAAATATTTTACTTAATTGATCAATAGAAGTCCTCGATAGAATTCAAACCTAATCTATAACTAAATGAATTTACTGAATATTATTTTTAAAGTTATGTGAATATAAGTGATTTTTAGAAAAATCACCAAGGTTAATTATTTGTTAAAAAATTATTTAAAAAGTAAATTTAGTAATTTTATTTATTTTCTATGGGCTTAGTATTCACTCTGCTCAAGGGCGCAAAATGAGCAATATAAAAAGATTTTTGACTAGTTTAAAAGGCCTGAATTTATACTTTTCAAACCTTAAAGAGGCATGACAACCGATGAGATTAGCGACACATCAGCTGCAAAAAATACTTGCGTATACCGCTTTAACAGCTTCGTTAGTTCTGCTAGCGGGCTGCGATAATAGAAATGGAACACAACCTATACCAGAGGTAACAGTACCACCGCCACCTGAACCGCCACCGCCTCCACCACCGCCGTCACCTCCACCACCGCCTGAAGAAGGTCCAATGGCGGAAGGCCAAGACAAGTTCCTTGGCAGTGTGTGCTGTGGTAATCAGGCAGTGAATTTTTCTGATTACTTTAATCAGGTAACACCAGAAAATGCGGGTAAATGGGGGAGTACAGAAGCCACAAGGGATGCCTTTGCTTGGGATAACTTAGATGAAGCATACGAGCTTGCAAAAGACAATGGATACCCATTTAAAATGCACGTGCTAGTTTGGGGAAACCAGCAACCTAACTGGATACGAGATTTACCAACCGCAGAGCAGCTTGTAGAGATCCAAGAATGGTTTGATGCGGTCAATGAAAGATACCCAGAACTCGATTATATTGAAGTTGTAAATGAGTTTGATAATGATCCACCGAATGCTGAAAATGATGGTCCAAATTATATTGATGCGTTAAGGCTATTTGCCCCCGAAACAACCACAGAATTAGTGGATGCCTATTTAGCGGATGGATTAACACAATCAGACGCCGAAGCTAAAGCAGCAGAATTTGATTGGATAATTAATGCATTTCAGATGGCCAGAAATACCTTCCCTGCTACTGCTAACTTGATGATTAATGAATACAATGTGATCAACTCACCAAGTAGAACTGCGAAACTAGCAGAGCTAGCGATGCTATTAAAAGATCGTGAACTAATCGATTCCATCGCCTTTCAAGCCCATGCATTTTCACTTTCAGGTACCAGTGCACAAATGCAAACTAACTTAGAGACCCTAGCCGCAACAGCACTCGATATTTACATCGCTGAACTTGATATAGATGGGCCGACCGAGCTAACACAACTTCAGGAATATCAACGCATTTTCCCAATTTTCTGGGAGCATCCGTCGGTAAAAGGTATCACTCTTTGGGGCTATCGTCCGGGCTTGTGGCGAGATGAACAAGGTGCAGCCTTAGTGCGAGAAGATGATTCGGAGAAACCTGCACTCGTTTGGTTAAATAGCTATGTAAGGGGGCTAGAACCTGAAATAGTTGCTCCTGGTGCCATTACAATCTTGGCACAAGACACTAGTGAAGGAACTGAAGTTGTAACCTTAACGGCAACGGGTCCAAATGGCGCAGACATAGATGCCGAAGCAAGTGTGGAGTGGTCATTACTTGGTGGCGACGGTTCACAAGCCTTTGCAATAGATGCCGCTACTGGCACTGTCACGGTAGCTGGCACCTTAGAGTCAGGTGAAAATCATCTATTGGTACAAGTGAAAGTGGATGACCATGTCAGCCGCTTACTAGATTTGGTGGTGCCTGTGGATGGTGAACCAGATCCCATCATAATCACTTACGATTTCGTAAATGACGCTCAAGGATTCAGGGCAGATTATGGGACCACTGCAACAACCGCCCATAATGCTGCTGAGCAGGCTTTGGAAGTGACGCCAGACTGGTCGGCAAATACGCAAAATATCATTGGCCAAATAGCGTTAACCGACTATACCGGTGCCAGTATTGAATACAGCATTACTGTAACCCAAGCTCAAATTGATGGAGGGCTGAGTGCACAGGGATACGTGCAAACCGGAGCGCCAAATTACACCCGAATATACGGTCCTCAAGAAGCCTTAATTGCAGGTACGAATACCTTTACATTTGCACCTGTGGATGATGGAAACGGTAGCCTAGCCTTGATCGAACGTGTATCAATTCAATTTAATGGCCCCTTAACTTCAGGCACTGATGATAAGATTTTAATTAATCAGGTAGTGGTGACTTTACCTGGTAGCTAAAAAACAAAGTGACAAATGTCACATCAAAGTTGTGACATTTGTTTCTACATAGAATGCAACGCCTCCGACACAATATACTCAACAATAGGAGGCACTATGTCAGAACAAACCCCATTGATACAGGTCTCAAATGTATCGAAAAAATTCGGAAAACTGGATGCACTTTGCGATGTCAGTTTGACTATTAACCAAGGCGAAATTATTGCCTTGTTGGGTGCCAATGGCGCTGGAAAAACTACTCTAATCAATCATCTATTGGGTCGATTAACACCCGACAGCGGTAATATCAGTATTGCTGGATACAAGCCCGGAAGTCTTCCCGCAAGACAACGTATTGGTACCATTTTGCAATCGGCGAAAATGCCTGAAACCCTGACCATTGAAGAGCACATAGTGTTGTTTAGTAGTTATTACTTAAACCCTCTTCCTTTGGCTCAAATATTAAATATCGCGGGTTTAACGGACTTGCGTAAACGCAGATTCAAAGCATTATCTGGCGGACAGCAACAACGATTATTTTTTGCATTGGCAATCTGTGGAAATCCGCAAGTGGTGCTTTTAGACGAACCGACGGTTGGACTTGATGTGCAAGCTAGACGCCAATTCTGGCAATGTATCAGAGAACTTGCCCAGCACGGAACCAGTGTATTACTCACCACACATTATTTGGAAGAAGCCGACGCACTTGCCGAAAAAGCCTATTTATTGTCGCAAGGTAAGCTTTTACATGAAGGTACCTGCGATTCCTTAAAAAATAAAATGGGCGGTAAAGTCATTCGGTTTAAAACTTCATCCATGCAAGATTTTCACACTGGCATAGCAGGCATTACCCAAGTTCAATCAAGGGGGCAGTTTGTTGAGCTGGTCAGTCAATGTGCCGAAGACACACTAGGTTACTTATTTGCACAGAAGATAGAGCTACATGACCTTACTGTTTCTCAAGTTTCACTAGAAGATGCATTTTTACAGATGTCATCCAATTCCACACCTGAGCATCAACTAGACAATATTAAGGAGGCCGTATGAGCACGCTAGTATCTAATGAAGTGAAGATGCCATATGCAAAAATAATCAAAATATACTATCTGGAGGCAAAATCAGAATTGCTGAAAACCTTTAGGGTACCAGCATTTACTCTTCCAAGCTTAGTCTTTCCGGTCATGTTTTATGTATTTTTTGGACTGATATTTAATCGCGATGGTTTAGACGGCCAGATGCCAGCATATATGTTAGCGACTTATGGAGTCTTTGGCGTAATAGGTCCTGCACTATTCTCGTTTGGCGTCGGTGTAGCCATAGAAAAAGACCAAGGGTGGTTAGCATTAAAGCAATGCAGCGCTATGCCCATAGGTGCCTACTTTTTTGCCAAAATTATTGCATCATTGTTATTTGGATTAATTATCATCTTGGAGCTGTTTACCCTTGGTGCTTTATTTGGAAACGTCAATATGACGAGCATGGAGTGGGGCCTGACATTAATAAGTTTATTGCTAGGTAGTTTACCGTTTTGCGCGTTGGGACTTTGGTTAGGTTTAACGGTAAAAGGGCAAGCAGCGCCTGCAATAGTTAACTTAATTTATTTACCCATGTCGATCATTTCTGGATTGTGGGTCCCCATCAGTATTTTTCCTGATTGGATGCAGTCATTTGCGTGGGCACTGCCGACTTTTCATTTGGCCCAGTTAACCTTGGCAATTCAAGAGTTTCATTTGGGATACTCAGTCTATATTCATGCAGGAGTGTTGTTAATTATGAGCATCGTCTTTTTATTGTTAGCCACTCGGGCATTTAAAAAGCAAGCAATAGCCTAAGGACACAACATATGAAATACTCAGTATCTACAGTCAACATTTTTAACAAACAGGGATTCTAGGTAGATGGGATTTTTACACCGAATCCACCAATGGTTGCTGCCGCCTAGGCGGCAACTTGGCTTCTTGCCTTACGTCTGGTTATTATACTTGGCGTTGTATTATTTTAATTTTTTCTTCAAGTTACCAAGTCCTCCAGAGCTCATTCTATCTATCCTTGCAACCTTGGTATTTTTAGTTCTGTATTTTTCAGCCTACCGTCGTCAAGGACTTGCTTTAGCTCTGCATATTCTCGCTTTTTTCTTAATTGGTGCTTTATGTGTATTTATTAATCTAGGTGCTAGTGTTTTTATGGTGTACGCAGCCTCTTTTTGTGCTCAGTTTCCAAACGCTAAACACGGCTTTACCGGTGTCCTATTAATCATTGTAGGCATTGGACTTTATGCTCTAATTTTTCAACTACCATTAGTTTTTTATGCGCCTGCCATGTTTTTCGCACTATTAGTCGGTGGGACCAATATCTATTTTGCGGATACCGCGCGCAAAAACTTTATCATTAAAAAATCGCAACAAGAAATACAGCAATTGGCCACCATTGCAGAGCGTGAACGCATTGCAAGAGATCTACATGACCTCATCGGGCATACTTTTTCTTTGATAACCAGAAAAGCTGAACTGGCACAAAAACTACTTAAAATAGATGTGCAAAAAGCGGAGAGTGAATTAGCTGATATAGAGAATGAGAGTCGTCAAGCATTGAGTCAGGTGAGAGAAGCAGTTTCAGGTTACAGAACTACCACTTTGGAAAATGAACTTACCGCTGCTAAGTATTTGTGTGAGGCCGCAGAATTGGAATTTCAATCAGATATTCCACAGCTAGATTTACCCGACCATATTAATCATGCTTTTGCCTATATTTTGAAAGAAGCAATGACTAACATTTGTCGTCATTCAGAAGCTTCTATTGTCAGAGTCTTGCTTAATAGTAAAGACCAACATCTGATGTTCTATATTCAGGATAATGGTAACGCTCAAGATCTATCCTATGGTAACGGACTTACGGGTATCAAAGAACGTGTTGAAAGCTTAAATGGAGAGTTTTCAGTGAATATTGACAATGGAGTTAAATTGCAAATCGAGGTGCCCTACCATGTCTGAGATTCGAGTTGTAATTGCAGAAGACCAAAATATGTTGCTAGGCGCATTAGCGTCAATTTTGACCTTGGAAGAAGATATCAACGTGATTGGAAGGGCTAAAGATGGCGCTGAAGCCTTACAATTGGTAAAAAGTTTACAGCCGGATGTGTTACTGACGGATATTGAAATGCCTAAAATGACAGGATTAGATGTCGCCAGAGAGATCCAGCAGTTAGAGCTAAGAGTTAATGTGATGATATTAACCACGTTTTCCCGTGCTGGATATTTAAAGCGTGCGATGGAAGTTGGCGTGAAAGGCTACATGTTAAAAGATTCGCCAAGTGACCAACTTGCCGGCGCCATTCGAAAAATTCATTCAGGTCGAAAGGTCATAGACCCTGAACTAATTGTCGATGCCTATGATCAAATAGACCCACTTTCAGATAAAGAACGACAAGTGTTAAAACTAGCGGCTGATGGACTTTCTACTCAGGCAATAGCTGATCAGCTCTTTCTTTCTTCGGGCACTGTTAGAAATTACTTATCTAATGCTTCGAGCAAACTTAACGCCAAAAATCGCGTTGAAGCTGCTCGAATTGCTCGTCAAAAAGGTTGGTTATAACCTAAAAAGGCAACGGCATAGGATTACCGTTTAGCATCGCTTGTGCATTTTCCATGGTGAAGGTGAATTCATAACCTTCATCTATCTTGGTCAGCAGACCTTGTTGCACTAAGGCTTCAATTGTAGCCTGAGATTGCTGCGCCACTATGGCGTTTTTATCTTCCTCACTCATTTGGGAGAATTGAGGATTAGCACGAAGTTGACTTCTTAGGGTCATCTCTGCAATGAACAGAGCTGCACCCTCTTCAACTAACAACTTAGCATCAACAACTGCATGCTCAGCCCAAAACGCTGGGTCATCTAAGGTATCGGGTAAAGCTTGAACATCCACAAGTTTTGAGTTTGCATAACCATCAAATTTAGATTCGTTAATTACCCCTTTAATTTGGGGTAGATTCAATTCTGGGTTTGCTTGCAGCTGCTCAAGTACGGAATCTTGTAAAAATGCCTGCATTATCACGTCTGCTTGCTCTGGAGAGTCGATAATATCTTCAGACATTTTCTGATAGGCTTTAAAAAAGCTTCTTTGCAAATTATTAATAGCGTAGTCAAGCTGCAGGTCTTGCATGGTAAAGGTACTGTTTACAAAACTAGCGATTTTAGTTGAAATTAAAATATCACCCAACTCGGTTGACGTATCATAATCGCTATCTAGATCCATAACTACATTGTCCAGTCTAGTTTCTTCACTGGTGCTTGGGTTCACAAAGCTCATGGTGCCGATGCTAATTGTAGCCACACCATTATATAAGGATTGTTCCCATGTCTGCATGAGACCTGCTTCAATGTCTGATTTGACGGTCATATTTTCAACAGACGCTACTTTAGTACCAAAAACCGATACCTCGAAAGAAGATGCTTGGTCACTTTCGTAATCGAAGGTATCCGTTGTTAAACGAGCATTTCCTTGCCAGCCGGTGGTTGAAAACGTCAGTCCGCTCTCTGGATCTGTGTAAGTTAATGCTGGAACCAAGTCACTGTATGAGGTAGTCCCAAGTAAACCATAGATACCTTCAGCAGAATAAATAAAGGCGTTACCCTCTGGCAATTCAAGATTTTCACTGGGCTCAGATAATGTCAGATTCACTTGCCAATCTACCCAGCCTAAGCCTAGTCCAGATTGGGTCAAAACAGGGCCATGTTGAGCTTTTATTGGAACAGTAAAAGACAATGCGTCTTGGTCTGCACTGTTCATCGAGCCGGCTAGCTCACCCATATCTAAGCTAATTACTAAAGAGGCTGAGGTTGAAAACCAGCCCTGCTCGCGGTCTTCTATGCTAGCTTTATAAAAAGGTTGTTCGCTGAGCTTTTCAGCAAAGTAATCTAGTTGATTGTTAAATGAGTTACCCGCAAATTTTGGTCCCACGAGACCAATAACTACGACTAAAAGTAAAAGTGCGAGGAAAAATTTCTTCATTCTACATCCTTGTTTTCTAAGTAATTAAAATTCTGCATTTCAGGGTTAAACGGCATAACACAAATCAAAGGTTATTTACTCCTCTAGTTCTGTCGCTATAAATGTATTAATGTTGTTTTCTAAAATTGATAGAGGAATAGAGCCACTTGCAAGCACTTTATCGTGAAATGCTCTCAAATCAAACTTATCACCTAATGCTTGTTCTGCTTTTGCGCGCAATTCTTTGATTTTTAATTCCCCAATTTTGTAAGACAGGGCTTGAGCTGGCCACGAAATATAACGGTCTATCTCTGTGCGCACATTATGTTCACTCAACGCAGTATTTTCCATCATGTAATTTAATGCTTTTTCGCGAGACCAACCATATAAATGCATTCCTGTATCAACCACTAATCGGCAGGCTCTCCACATCTCATAACTTAATCGTCCGAAATCGTCGTGGGGATCTTCGTACATACCTACTTCTATGCCCAAGTATTCAGCATATAAACCCCAACCTTCTCCGAACGCAGAGATATAAGTATTACGCCGGACTTTTGGTAGATGATCCATTTCGGCAGCCAGTGAAATTTGTAAGTGATGGCCCGGTACAGCTTCATGTAAAGTGAGTGCAGGCAAGGCGTACAATGGGCGTTTATCTAAAGCATAGGTATTGACCCAATAATAACCTGGCTGATCGTCACGACGGGGAGAAATATAGCGACCTGTTGTGTACTTAGGCGCTATGCTATCTGGTACTGCTTCAACGCCATAAGGTGTGCGAGGTAATTTATAAAACAGCTTAGGTAATTTGGCATCAATTTTTTTCGCAATATAAGACGCATTAATTATGAGCTCTTCGGGCGTTTCTGCATAAAACAATGGGCTTGTTCTAAGATAATTAATAAAGGCATTAATATCACCATCAAATTCTAATTCATCCACAATACCTTGCATTTCCGCGCGGATACGAGCGACTTCTTTTAAGCCCATTTGGTGAATTTCTTCAGCGCTCAAATCCGTGGTGGTGTAATAACGAATTCTGTTGTTATAAAATTCTTCACCCTGAGGCCAGGTTTTCGCTGCTATATCGTCTTTAGCCGACGGTTTATAGGTGTTGACGAAAAAGTCGTAGAAATTTTTATAAGCACCCGAAGCAGCATTGATTGCCTGCTTTAGCTGCTCTGTTTGCTTATCGGTTAAGGTAAGTTGGCTATTTTTAACCGGGGCATAAAATGGATGTTGCTTAAACTTCTTATCAAAATAAGGAGTGATGGTGTCTTCGTAACCCACTAACACGGCTTTTGGTTGTACATGAGCGTGGGCAATTCCCTGCTTCATGTAAGCAATATTGTGTTCGAACTGAACAGGTACTGCAGATAGCATCTTGATGAAGTTGTTTAGGCCTTCTTGGTTTTTTATAGAGAAATTCGAAATTGATGAGGCAATACTGCTGTGAAAACCATATTCAGACGTTATTGGGACTCGATATTCATGAAACTCAAATTGATCAACATAGTTCTGTAATCGATATTTTTGCATGTATACCGATATATTTTCATCGTCTGTGAGCTGATCGCTTTCTATTTCGTCCAGTTGTTGTAGAAAAGTTTTGAACTTCAGGTTGCGAGCGCTCATTGCCGGCATAGTAATATCGGTAAAATAGGAATCTGACGCGACACCTTCTGCTCTTGCTAAGTTAGGAAACTGAGAAACTTCATAAGACCAAATTTCATCCAGTAGTTGGCTTAAATTTTCCGAAGCTGTGGTGGCAAGTGCTTGGTGTGTACTCACCAGTAAAAGCACTAGAGTACTAACCATGGACAACTTCTTAAGTCCTTTCATCTTCATGTTACCTGCCTTTAAGAATTATTTTTTTGGGGTGTAGATGGGCGAATTAATTGCGGTTACTTTATCAGAAAGCTGCGTGATTTTCGCGCTTCCTTGTTTCGCTACCTGATCTATACGCAAAACATTGTGCATTGGCACAAAAGTTCTTTCTACATCTGCAAATTCGTCTTTTAGTTTCTCATGACTGGGATCCAGCACAATTTCTGTGTGGTTATTCCACACAAAATCGCCAATTTCAATAAATCCAAAGATTGAACTGGTAGTCAGCTCCTTCACAAAAACTTCGTAGCGTTGTCCATTACTGATAAATTGTACTTTATAAATAGGAGATTTTTGACTCATACAACCGATAACCTCTAACCGTCTAATACCGATTTATTAATGTATAGAATAGCCTATAAATGGCGTTATTTCATAGGCTTTCAAGGCTTGATAGGTTATTTATTCATTCTTTCAATCGAGTCTTATGGCATGGGGGGAGTTACACCTAATTTTAAAAGACGCTGTGAACCCATCCATGGGCGCTCTACGAAATCATCCATGATTTCGAAGCTTTTAAAATTAGGTGTAACTCCCCCCATGCCATAACTACCATGATTACCTAGCTTTTAAATTTGGCTATTACTTCTCCACGTCTTTTGCTATAAAAAGATCACAATATACGAGGTCAAATCGAAGTTGCGGGTGATTCGAATAGCGCTTGAATCAAGGTATGAATATCTTCTTTACCTTGTTTTAAGTTGGCTGAGACAGCAAAACTTTGAGTAAGAAAAGTTAATTGTAAGGCTTCTTTTTCCACGTTTAGTTGTGGGCTAAGTTCGCCAGAAATTTGCGCTTTTTCTAATGTGCCGATTAACTGTTGAGTTAGGTTATCGTAGAAGTGGCGCCCAAGACCTTGAATAGTTTCGCTTTGATGTCCTACTTCCATGAGCATTTTGACGAGCAAGCAACCATTGGGAGTTATGACCTTTTCATAAGCATTAAAATAACTCGATATTGACTGATAAACTGAGCTTCCTGTACTAAACTGAGAAAACAGCGGATTGAGTTTGTGCTCAATGTAGTGGGCGACCAAGGCTTCGAAAAAGCGTATTTTGGTATCAAAGTGTTGATAAAAGGCACGGCGATTAAAGCCCGTTTTTTCGAGCAAGGTTTGCATATTACAGCCTGCAAAGCCTCGTTCAAGTACAACTGGGAGCGCGTAGTCTAAGACTAGCTCAAGCTGATACTTAGGTTTTTGTGACATGTTATCTCCAGCAACCAATAGCATCATTCAAGAATGAATATTCTTATACGCCTTAACACATTTAAAAACAAGTAGAATTTGGGTATTTGATTGTTACACCATCATACAATAAAAAACGCTTGGTGAGGCACCAAGCGCGTAGGTTACTACTTTGAGAAATTTTTAGCTCTAGTTAATCAGCAATAAAAATAGTCTTCTCATTGACAAACTCTCGCATCCCAAAACCACCATGTTCTCGGCCATACCCACTGTTTTTCACACCACCAAAAGGCAGATTTGGTTGAGCCAAAGAATAGCCATTAATGTTCACCATGCCAGTGTCAAACTCGTCTCGAGCAAGTTTTATCGCCTTCTTCTTATCCTTAGTGAAGATACCTCCACCAAGTCCATAACGTGAATCGTTAGCGATGCGCATAGCGTCTGCGTCACTTTCAGCTTTGATCAGTGAAGCAACCGGGCCAAACAGCTCATCATCGTATGCTGGCATACCTGGTTTTATATTTTCTAATACCGTGACGGGATAAAACCACCCTGTAGTATCAGGAATTTCCCCTCCTAGTAAAAGATTAGCGCCACTATCTATAGATTCTTTCACTTGGTTATGAAGTTTATCTCTTAAATCTTCACGAGCCATTGGGCCGAGATCAGTATCTTTAGCCTCTGGGTCTCCAACTTTCAGCGCTTTAAAAGCACTTAAAAATTGTTGTTTAAATTCGTCATAGACTGAAGCGGAAATGATAAAACGTTTTGCAGCTACACAAGTCTCTCCGTTATTCACAATACGTCCCTGCACACAAGCCTCTACCGCGGTTTTAATATCAGCGTCTGACAACACCACATAGGCGTCGTTGCTCCCCAATTCTAAGACAGTTTTTTTAGATAGACCAGCAGCCGTTTCCGCTACTGATTTACCTACTTCATCGC
The DNA here is from genome assembly GCF_050306235.1 of Glaciecola sp. 1036. Classification (NCBI taxonomy): domain Bacteria; kingdom Pseudomonadati; phylum Pseudomonadota; class Gammaproteobacteria; order Alteromonadales; family Alteromonadaceae; genus Glaciecola; species Glaciecola sp. 1036. Next base: position 28,029 of record NZ_JBLWFH010000002.1, read on the forward strand.
TACCTGTGAAGGTAACACCTCGTACCTTATCGTGTTGAATAAGCGCGCTAGCAGTTTTACCGTCTATAAGTAACGAATGGTAGACATGTTTTGGAAAACCCGCGTCCTGATATAATTTTGTAATGAGTTCGGCCATGCCGAAAACATTTTGCGAGTGTTTCATGACAGTTGTATTTCCTGCCATAATATTAGCTGCACTGTAACGAATGACTTGATATAGAGGAAAGTTCCAAGGTTGAATACCTAATATGACACCGATCGGCTGAAATGTAATTATAGCGGAACCGCCTTCATATTCTCGATCTTCGTCCTTCAATACAGAAGCTCCTTGGTCTGCCGTGTAACGACAAATAGCGGCACAGAGTTCAATTTCTTGCTTGCCTTGTTCTACAACTTTTCCCATTTCTTTTACCATTAAATTGAGAATAGTGTCAGATTGCTTTTCAATTTCATCAGCTAAGTTATTCATTAGCCTCTTTCGTTCATCAAAGTCAGTTTTTTTCCACTCTAAAAAGGCTTGGTGTGCAGCATCAACTGCTTCGTTTGCTTCTTGCTCTGTAGCTAGAGTATATTCAGCAACCGTTTGTTCTGTCGTTGGATTAATTGTTTTAACTTTATTGGCCACGATAAGTCTCCTATTTTGCATATTGAATTCCATTTAGCAAAACAGAGGCCACAAATTAATACTATAAATTTCAACTGGTTATGTTTTTATTGATGGGGGCGACTAGAATGGTTTACACGGTTTTCATTTATAAGAGTAGTTTTTTCACACCTTACTATTCTGTCCTGATTGGATAGATTTTAGGTAAATTGTAGGAAAGCGATCAAATATGACCCTATTTATGGTATAAATTGATAGTTAAATAACAACAAGAGAACTAATACGTGAGACAGAAGTTTATTATAACGCTAGTTGCTGTTACTAGCATCCTAGGCTGCACATCTACACAGCCTTCAAACCAAAGCAACCCAGCAATTTCATCACCTACTCCAAACATTGAAAATATAAAAGGCCACATGAACTTCTTGGCCGATGATTTACTGGAAGGTCGAGATACAGGCTCTAGAGGTGCTGAGTTGGCAGCGCTTTATATTGCCAGTGAATTTAAAAAATATGGATTAACCCCTGGCGCTGGGAATGATTCGTTTTTTCAGCGAGTCACCTTTCGCAAAGCTTTACTTGTCCAAGAGTCACCTTCACTTACTTTCAGTGGCGAACAAACCTTAGCATTGGACTATCCGAGTGACTATATTGTTGGTCCAAGTGCCGCTAGAGTGGATTCAAAAGTAAATGCTGAACTGGTCTTCGTTGGCTATGGTATTGTGGCGCCTGAATTTGAGCATAATGACTATGCCGATTTAGATGTTGAAGATAAAGTTGTTGTTATGCTGTCAGGCAAACCTGCCTCTTTTCCGTCTGAAGAAGGTGCTCACGTAGCATCGGGAAGTCAGAAGTCTAAATACGCGGTTGAGCGCGGTGCAATTGGTATCATCACATTGCAAACCCCTGCCGGTGAAAAAGTTCGTCCCTATCAGACGTCATTGAATTATATTCATACACCAAGAATGCGTTGGATTGGCGAAGATGGAATCCCCGGCAATGTGCATCCAGAAATTCAAGCCTCTGCATATTTAAGTATGCCCACGGCGAAGAAATTATTTGAAAATGCCGGCAAAGACTTAGAACAAGTTTATGCGCAATTAGAAAATGATGAAGTACCTGTAGGTTTTGAATTGCCCGTTACAATGGAGTTATCTTATCAGTCGACCCATGAAGATTTAACTAGCCCAAATGTGGCTGGTGTGTTGCCAGGTTCAGATCCTGAATTGGCAGATGAGTTTGTAGTGTTTACTGCGCACTATGATCATATCGGTATTTCAAAATCGGTTGAAAAAGATCGTATTAATAATGGCGCTATGGATAATGCCACAGGTACTTCAGTATTGATGGAAACTGCGCGTATGTTTTCAACCCTAGCTGAAGCGCCCAAACGTTCAATTTTGTTCTTGGCGGTAACAGGGGAAGAAAAAGGTCTGTTAGGTGCTGATTATTATGCACAAAACCCAAGTGTTGAGGGTGAGATGGTAGCCAATGTGAATTTAGACATGCCGCTACTAACTTATGAATCAGCTGACGTTATTGCTTTTGGTGCTGCGCACAGTACCATGGGTAAATCTGTAGAAAATGCAGTAGCAAATGCTGGCATTAGCCTTAGCCCAGATCCATGGCCAGAATTGAATTTGTTTACTCGTTCAGATCATTACGCCTTTGTAAAACAAGGCATTCCAGCGGTCTTTTTGGTAACGGGAATAGAGTCAAAAACCCCAGGCATTGAGGGTGATAAGGTATTGAGTAATTTCCTGAAAACTAATTATCATCGCCCTTCAGACGATCTCAGCCAAGCCTTTGTGTGGCCTGCGGCGAAAACCTTTGCTCAAGTAAATTTTGAAATCGGTCTGGAGCTTGCCCAACAAGAAGCAAGACCTGCTTGGTATAAAGAGAGTTTCTTTGGAAAGACCTTTGGTAAGGTGTTTGTTCAAGAATAAAGGTATTGATAATAAAAAGGCGTTTTTGAGATTTTATCAAAACGCCTTTTTTATAGTTTAGAAATACTTAGTTTTAAACGCCATCCAATGCTCACCAAATTCGTGAGTCGGCTTACGATTGAATTTGCTGCGAATAAATTGATTAATACGTCCATCGACAAAACAAACTAGAATATTGGCTAAAACGGCTTCATTGATAACGGCCTCTTTACCTTCTCTTAGTTTTCTTTCTCGTAAAACCTGCTTAATTTGTACTTCGACACGATCGAATAACTGAGCTACACGCTCTCTCAAACGTTCTTGTTCACCGGTCAATGCATCTCCATTTAGGATACGCGTAATTCCGGGATTTTTCTCAGCAAATCCAAGTAATAAATGTAAAATCAATTGGCAGCGGTTGGCTGCGTCTTTTTCTTCAGCAATAATTTTATTTATACGAGAGAAAATAGTTTCTTCAATAAATTCAATTAATCCTTCAAACATGCGAGCTTTTGAGGGAAAGTGACGATAAAGAGCAGCTTCTGAAACGCCTACTTCTTCGGCTAACTTAGCCGTGGTAATACGTTGTCCATTGTTAGTTTCTAACATGCCAGCTAATGCTTGTAAGATTTGCGCCTTGCGATTAGGCTTTTTTGTTGCGGGCATAGCTTGTTCCCTACTTCTTATATAAGTTGTTCTTTATAATGTTTGTATTCTTGATAAACAAGATTCAATAGCTTGCCAGCAAGTGAGCGCTTACTTTGTTGTTTTAATTGGTACTCATTGTCAGCAGTTAAAACTATAAGCGCATTTTCATCAGAATTAAAGCCTAATTCTGGGTTAGATACATCATTTGCTGCAATCATATTCAGTTTTTTTCGGCGCAGCTTATCTTTTGCATAATCTTTAACATTCTGAGTTTCCGCCGCAAAGCCTAAAGTAAAAGGCGGATTTTTTCGGCCTGCAACCGTTTTTAAAATATCTGGATTTTGAATCAAGGTAAGTTGCATGGGGTCATCAGATTTCTTTTTGATTTTTTCATCGCTCACAGATTCAACGCGGTAGTCAGCCACTGCCGCACAAGCAATAAAAATATCTTGTTGCTCTATGCTGTCATTAACCCGTGCTAGCATGTCTTGCGCTGTGATGACGTTAAGCGTATTTACGTTTTCCGGCGGTTGGATATTTACCGGACCTGATACTAAGGTTACTTCTGCCCCCATCTGAGCTGCCGCCTCTGCCAGCGCATAGCCCATCTTACCTGAGCTATGGTTGCTGATATATCTCACTGGATCTATGATTTCGCGCGTTGGCCCAGCGGTAATCATAATTTTGATTCCAGATAGTTCGTTTGAAGGTGATTCTTGTAAACCAACAAAACTCACCACAGATTGCACTATCTCATCAGGTTCAAGCATGCGACCGAATCCTACGTCGCCACAAGCTTGCTCTCCTGATGCAGGACCTAATTGAAGGGCTTTTCTATCAAGCAAACGTTGCATATTTTCTTGGGTCACTTGCGCAGCCCACATTTGTTGATTCATCGCTGGAGCGATAAGCAATGGAGCGGTTGTTGCTAACGCTAGAGTGGTTAACAAATCGTCGGCAAACCCATTTGCTAGTTTTGCTATGGTATTCGCAGTCGCGGGCGCTATTAGAAAAACATCTGCCCATTTGGCTAATTCGATATGACCCATTCCAAGTTCAGCGTCTTCATCAAGTAAGTTGGTGCTAACTTTGTTTCCTGATACTGCTTGTAATGACAGGCTTGAAACAAAGTGACTGGCAGACGCTGTCAGTACAACGCGTACATTTGCTCCTTGCGCTTTTAATTTTCTGACTAAATCTGGTGTTTTGTACGCAGCAATGCCGCCGCAGATACCTAATAAAACGTTCTTTTGTACAAGTTGCATAATTTTCTAAATCAGGTTCAATAAAGGTTAGGGAACGGAATCTCTTTCATCATTAAAACATTGTTATTCAAGGAAGGAAACATGAAAATTATGCATTGGCCTGAGCAAGAGCGGCCGCGGGAGAAGCTTCTGCATTTTGGGGCAAGTACATTAAGCGATGCAGAACTCTTAGCCATATTCATACAAACAGGCACCAAAGACGCGAATGCGGTTAACTTAGCAAGAGAAGCCTTGTCATCTTTTGGTTCGATTCGGCAATTACTCAATGCGCCTAAACAAAAGTTATTAAAAGCCAAGGGCTTTGGTATCGCTCGCTATGTTCTGTTACAGGCTTGCGTTGAACTTAATCGTCGTTCAATGACAGAACAAATGGTGCGAGAACATAGCTTTACTAGGGCCGAAGATGCATCCAAATTTCTTCTACAACACTTACGAGATAAATCAAAAGAGGTTTTTTCAGTAATAATGTTGGATTCTCAACATCAATTGATTGCTAATCGAGAAATGTTTTCCGGCACCATAAACAGTGCAGCCGTTTATCCGAGAGAAATCGTGAAGCAAGCCCTAGAAGATAATGCCGCGGCTGTTATATTAGCGCATAATCATCCATCAGGTTTACCAGAACCGAGTCAGGCGGATCGATACATAACCAAAAAGATAGTAGAAGCATTGGCATTAATTGATGTAACAGTGCTTGATCACTTTGTTATTGGCGATGGAACTGCGGTATCATTCGCCCAGCGTGGTTACTTATAAAAACTTAAACTATTACGTCAACGGACTCTATGACACCAGTATTTCTAATTAATTTAGACAGATCTCCAGATAGATACGCTTTCTCAGCAAAACAGTTGGGAGAATATAGTATTGCGTTTCAAAGGATACAAGCAGTTGATGGTGTATCCCCCTTACCAAATAAATTCGATAATATTATAGCCGATGATTTTAGTGGCTATTATAAGAAGCTTTCAAATGCCGAATTAGGTTGTTATTTAAGTCACAAGAATTGCTGGGAAATTATTGTTAAGCAAAATATCGAGTATGCGATTGTTTTAGAAGACGACTTTTTATTAACAGAAAGTTTTCCCGCTGTGGTACAGCAGCTTTCAAATTTGCCAATAGAATGGGACTGTTTAAAACTAGCGGAACATCCAGCAAAGCGACATGCTGTTTTTGAGTTGCCTTTTCAACAGTGGCAATTAGTGGTTTACAACAAAGTACCAGCTAGAACGGGTGCATATGCTATTAGTCTTTCAGGCGCAAAAAAAATGTTAGCCCATGCAGAAAAGGTGGCACGACCTGTTGATATCGATTTTCAATATTGGTGGGAGATGCAGTTAGATATTTTTGGACTAAAACCTTACCCTGTTCTAATTGATACAAATAAAGAAAGTACTATTGATAATAACGGTAAAGGTCGTAAAAAGGCTGAGAAAAGCTTTTACAAGCAAGTGCGCCAAAAACTAGCATTTACTACTCAAAATATAATAAAAACAAACCAACGTGTTCGAGCTTTAAAGCAAAAATACCCTGATGGTAAGAAGTAAATATGAAACAGACTCCCACACTCGTAAGCGTAATTTTTTCAACCTATAACTCCATCAATTGGATGATGAAAACGCTTTGGGGTCTTCATTACCAAGAATTCCAGAATTTTGAAATTATCATTGCGGATGACGGTTCAACAGAAGAAACCAAAGAAGCTATTGATAGGTTTAAAGCTGAAACTGGTCGCGAAGTGAAGCATGTTTGGCAACCAGATCATGGATTTCAAAAAACTAAAATTCTTAATAAGGCCCTCGTAGAAAGCAAAGGCGATTATATAGTGTTTACAGATGGAGACTGTATACTACGTAAAGATTTCCTTGCCGTGCATGTTTCATTAGCCGAACCAGGATACTTTTTGTCAGGTGGGTATTTTAAATTGCCAATGGAAACTAGTGAGAAGATTACTCGCGAAGAAATAGCAAATGGGAAGGCCTTTGAACTCGAGTGGCTGTTAGCAAATGGACTCAAAAAAACGCATAAAACTATGAAACTGAGTGCAAAGGGACTAAAAGCAAAGCTATTAAATTCTCTAACCCCAACCAAGGCAACTTGGAATGGCCATAACGTATCTGGTTGGCGCGAAGATATTTTTAAAGCCAATGGGTTTGATGAACGCATGCAATATGGTGGTGAAGATAGGGAATTGGGAGAGCGTTTGTTTAATGCAGGTATAAAATCTAAACAAATTCGATATTCTGCAATTTGTATACATTTAGATCATGCCAGAGGTTATGTGACTCAGGAAATGCGTGATAAAAACGCGGCGATTCGTAAAACAACAAAGCAGCAAAGACTAACAAGAACCCCTTACGGGATCGAAAAAGATCAGTAATTTTTCCAATTTGAGTTGTTTTTTTGTGCTAATTACTGTATAAAGTGCGCCCTCATATTTAATAGCGTTTATAAGCAAGTTAGATGTTTGCTAAAAAATAAACAGCAAGGTTAGTTGTTCTGGAGACAAAGAAATGTCAAGAGTATGTGTAGTAACTGGAAAACGTCCAGTTGTAGGAAACAACCGTTCGCACGCGAAAAACGCAACGCGTCGTCGTTTCTTACCAAATTTACAAACCCACCGTTTTTGGGTTGAAAGCGAAAACCGTTTCGTAAAACTTCGTATATCTACTAAAGGTATGCGCGTTATAGATAAAAAAGGTATTGATGCAGTATTGTCTGACATCCGTGCTCGTGGTGAGAAGGTTTAAGGAATATATTCATGCGTGATAAAATCAAATTAGTATCATCTGCTGGCACTGGATTCTACTACACCACAGATAAAAACAAGCGTAACATGCCTGGCAAAATGGAGATCAAAAAATATGATCCTAAAGTGCGCAAACATGTTATGTTCAAGGAAGCAAAAATTAAGTAAGGCTAGGCCTTCACTCGTTTAGAGTGGTTTTGTCTCCATTTAAAACCCTGCTTTGGCGGGGTTTTTTGGTTTTTGCCTCAGATTATTTTAAGATATTAAAGCTATCGATTTGTTTGAGAAATTAAATGCGTAAACTATCCCAGAAAGCTTGGAACAATGTATTGATTTTTTCCATGTTGATTCTAATTGTTATCTTCAATTGGGAGCGTTTTTTCGGGATTGCGACCAATGATCGTATGCAACTAGTGCCCACAGGTTCAGTTGTATTGAGCATGCAAATAGATCAAGTGGTATTTGAACGCATCGGCACCAGTTGGCGAGTAAATGCACCCAAACAAGCCTTATCACCTGACTTGGATACTAACGCCATAGAAGACATGGTAAAAATGTGGCAGTCGGCGACTATCAAGCAACCTGATGTAGAAATTGATAAGTCTAGCCTATTTCCTTTAGATCATGTGGTTACCTTATTTGTGTCGGGAGAAGGCACCCCTTTGGTCTATTCGTTCAAAACCCTAAATGAGCAAGTATATGTCATTTATGATGCTCGATATTATGTATTAGACTTCCCAAGCCTTGAGCAGTTAGTTCCGCAACCTTAGAGATAAAAATGCCAGAATTACCAGAAGTAGAAGTGACTAGGCTTGGTATTTCACCCCATGTTGAAAATCAGGTGATTGATAAAATTCTTGTGCACGAGAGAAGAATGCGATGGCCGGTGCCGGTTGAAGTGCATATTGCCGAACAGCAAGCGATAAACAGCGTGGTCAGGCGAGCAAAATACCTCTTTTTGAATACATCAAAGGGGAGCCTAATTTTCCATTTAGGGATGTCTGGCAAAATGCGGGTTGTGGATGCTGAACTTGCACGTAAAAAGCACGATCATATTGAAGTCTATCTGGCTACTGGTAAAAAACTTGTGCTCAATGATCCTAGACGCTTTGGCTCTTGCTTATGGCAAGGTAAGGATGAACCAGAGAGTAAGCTAATGAGTAGCCTGGGTCCTGAGCCATTGACTGATGATTTTGATGGGAAACGTCTTTTTGACTTATCTCGAACCAAGAAGAGCAGCGTAAAAACCTTTATTATGGACAATGCAGTAGTCGTTGGCGTGGGGAATATTTATGCCAATGAAGCGTTATTTTTGTCTGGTATAGATCCTAGACGTCAAGCTAACAAAATTAGTGCTAAACGTTATGAACTTCTGGCCACCAATATCAAACTCGTGCTGCAAAAAGCTATCCAACAAGGTGGTACCACCTTGCGAGATTTTGCGCAGGCCGACGGAAATCCCGGTTATTTTGCTCAACAATTGAATGTGTATGGTCGAGCTGGCGAGCCTTGTGTCAATTGCCTACAACCAATCAAATCTTTAGTGATTGGTCAGAGAAATACATTTTTTTGTACCAGTTGCCAGCGTTAACCGTGAAGCTTTTTGATCAACGCTTGGTTGACATAAGGATGACAGAATTGCTCAACGCTTCCTTTGTGTAGAGCGACCTCTTTTACCAAGGTTGACGAAATAAAGGAGTTTTCTTCTGAGGGCGTTAGAAACACGCTTTCTAAATTAGGATTTAACCGGCGATTCATATTGGCTAACTGAAATTCGTATTCAAAGTCTGATACAGCTCTTAGACCACGTACCAAAATATTCGCGTTTTCATTTTGGGCTAAATCAGCAAGCAATCCTTTAAACCCCTTTACGGTGACATTGTCCAAGTCTTTAGTGACTTCAGTAATAAGCTCTACCCGCTCTTCTAAGCTAAACAGCGGCTTTTTACTTGGGTTAGCCGCAATCGCGACTATGACCTCGGAAAACATCTTCGCAGCCCGTTCAATAAGGTCCGCATGCCCGTTTGTTATAGGATCAAATGTTCCAGGATAAATCGCTTTTTGATATGTCATGTCTCTTAACCTTAACTTTTAACACATTCCATTCGCCATGCAGTAAACGAGAAATCCTGTTGAAAAGCAAACTTATTCAAAAAAAAATGTAGCTAAACTTATTTTAAGCTATGATCGGGCTATTGGATCTAACGATTTTACAATTTACTTCACGGACAAGATGAGATTTAAATTACTAGCAGTCGCCGCCTTAGTCACCTCCAGTCTTAGTACTACAGCTGTTCAAGCGTCCCCATGGGTTGGAACAGTAGATAAACAGTTGCACTACGATTTGCAGACCTTGGCTGAATGGGGATATGTAGATTTGGCGGTCACCGCTTATCCAGTTCCTTGGAAAGGCGTGGCTGAAGCAATTGAAGAGATATCCTTAGATCAAGAAATGCCTTTCAGACCTCAACAAGCCTTGATGCGCATACGGCATTATCTAAATTTGCACAAAAGCCAACAATCCCGTCGATATCTAACCATCGAAGGAGCCAGTGATGATGTTAGATTCCGCTCTTTAGACGACGGTGTTGATGACACAGGTAAACTTACCATCAGTAGCGAGTTTTACTACGAGCGTTGGTCAGGGCAATTGAGCGTCAACTACACCTCTGGTGGAAATAAGAATCTAGATGATAGCTTTATTGCTTACCAATTTGGCGATTGGAATTTACGTTTAGGTGCAATAGAGCAGTTTTGGGGCCCAGCTCAGTCAAGTAGCTTGATTATGTCCAATAATGCCCGTCCGATTAAGTCGTTAGCCCTTTCACGTTCATCTTCTACCGCTTCACAAAGCCCTTGGTTAAGCTGGATGGGACCCTGGTACTTAACAACACAAATTGGCCAAATGGAAGCCTCTAGAAGTGTTCCCGATACCAAAATACTAATGAATCGATTCAATGCAAGACCATTTGACGGACTTGAAGTAGGGGTTTCTTGGGTGGCTATGTGGGGTGGCGAGGGGAGGCCAAGTGGACTGAGTGCATTCATCGATGTGATTACTTTCAAAGGTATTTGTGGTGCTGCCGATGGGGACTGCTCTGAATCAGGACTCACCAAACGTGGAAACCATATTGCAGGCTTTGATATCAGTTATTCTACCCAATTATTTGACCGCCCCGTCACCTTTTATGCACAACGTATTGGCGAAGACGCTGTGGATTATTACAGAATAACCGACAATGCAAATTTGTTTGGGGTATCGACTTATATTGAAAATGCTAAGATTTTCTTAGAGACCAGTGATACCAATGTGAATTGTGATGGAAATTTCACTGATAATCTTAATTGTTATTATGAAAGCGGTGAATATCCGGATGGCTATCGACTTTATGACAGGGCGATAGGCAGTACTTTTGATAGCGATGCCAAACAAATTACTTTGGGGGCAAACTATCGTTTTGAAAGTGGTGCTATCGCTGAAGTTTATTTGCGCAGTGCAGAGCTCAACAAAGATGGAATAAGGCCCTCACCTGTACTGACAGAAGGGGCTAGTGAAGATGTAGTAGAATTATCTGGGTTTTATCAACAACCTTATGGGGATTGGTTGCTAAAAGCTGGCGGCACTGTTGCCAACAGAGATTTACCCTCAGAATCTACAACAGACGCCTTGTTGTACTTAAAAGCGCAATATGTATTCTAATCTGTGAGATAAAAAGATGTTTGAGGCCTTTAATCAATATTTTGACAAGATCTACATAGTGACCTTAGAGGGTTACGAAGACAGACATAAAAGTATTGAAAAATACATGGCGGGCTTAGATTATACTTTGTGGTGGGGAACCGACAAACGCAAATTACCCCAAGACATCCTCCAAGATACCGCATTTTACGATGATGCGGCTCATAGACATACAAAGCGCACTACTAGGTCAATGAATCTAGGTGAACTGGGTTGTGCTGATTCTCATCGCAGAATTTACCAAGATGCGGTAGAAAACCAATACCGAAGAGTCGCCATATTCGAAGATGATGCTGTGCCTAACCCCAAGGTTTTGGCTAATTTCGCGCAACAAATGGCAACGCTTCCGCAAGATTGGGATACGGTCATTTTTGATTATTACGATGCACATTTTGAGGATTTTAAAGGTAAGTTAAAACAAGCAACCTATAAGATGTTCCATAAATTGCACATTGCTAATTGGCATAAAGTGCCAGTGGAATTAATAGACCAAATGCTAATGCGGGATTTTAACCAATATTTCTATTTATCGGGTCGGTTTTCAGGTTCCCACGCATATGCTGTGAGTTTAAACGCAGCTAAAAAATACTTGGCTTACCAAACCCCAATAAAGCTGCAAGCTGATAGGATTTTTTATTACCACAAATCATCTTTCCCGCTACATAATTTTGCTTGTAAAGAGCCTATGTTTTTACAGGGTGAAGTTGCACAGCAATCCACAATTCAATTTCGCTAACTAATTAGTTTTTAGCGTACCCATCTAATAGAGAATGCCAATTCTCATCGCTGAAATGGTAAACCGGATATTGATTTTTTTGCTTTAAAATGGAGCGTTGAAGTCGGGCTAGATTGTCTGATTTCCAATTCCCATCGTTACGCACTTTACACTTATCAAAATCTATCAAGAATACCTGTTCTTGCTTATCAATTAGGATGTTTTTTACATTTAAATCTGGATGCCAAACGTTTGCGTTATGCAAACGTCGAATTTGTTTTCCAATTGCTATCCAACCTTGACTAGAGAATATTTGTTCTTGTAATACTTGGTGCAGCTCTTTTGTCTCAGGAATAGCTTTGGTTAGAATATCACAAGTATAAAATGGCCCTTTTTTCTGTACTTTTGCTGCTACAGGTTGAGGCGCTAAGATGTCTTGTTTTTGGATTAGATTTAAAATGTAGAGTTCTTTAAAAGCGCGGGTATTTTCGATGCCCTGCCAAATAAATTTATCTTCTGAAAATTTAGCGACCAAGCCGCCTCTTCGATAATGCCTCAGCACGAGTTGATTATCACTCAATTGGAAAAAAAATACCTTGCCTCGACCCGATTGTACCTTAATTACCATGCCATTTTCGGCCAGAAAGTCTGGATCAAAATGAACATCTTGTATTAAATCAAAGTAACTTGGATCGCTAACTAATATGTATTCATTGGCGCTAATTTGTCGAACAGAAATTGGCATTATTATTTTAAATTCTCATTTTGCTTACTGAAGTAGCTAATCGGCCTAATGAGAATAATGATCTCAGCGACTAACATCCTTGTTCAAAAGACTTTGTTTATCCTCTTTACCGGTTATGGTAATTTAGCATTATATTAATCCGTCGGCTAACTGTTAGTAGAAATCCACTTTGAAACTTTGCATTTTAAGACTTTCCGCATTGGGTGATGTTTGTCACGCGGTCGCTATGGTGACTGCAATCCAGCATCAGCGTCCAGACGTTGAAATCACTTGGATTATTGGCAAACTCGAATATCAATTATTGAAAGGCATGCAAGGTATTAACTTTGTTGTTTACGATAAGAAACAAGGAAAACAAGCAAATCATCAAGTTAAACAAGCCCTGTCAAATATTACCTTTGATGTATTATTTGTGATGCAAGTTGCTTTAAGGGCAAATTTATTGTCTCGGGTAATAAAGGCTAAGAAAAGGGTTGGATTCGATTGGCATCGCAGCAAAGAAGCTCATTGGTTATTTGCAAATTCTCGTATCAGGGCGCAGAAAACTGCCCATGTACTCGATGGGTTTTTGGGCTTTGCTGAAACCATAGGGGTAATGAAAGAGTCGCCTGTGCAATGGGAAATACCCATTGAGCAAAAGGAGCAAGATTGGGCTGCTGAACAACTTAAAGACCTAGGCGAATTTGCTGTTATTAGTCCGGCGGCCTCAAAGGCAGAGCGTAACTGGCTACCAGAACGTTATGCAGCCACTATCGACTATTTAGCTAAAAAAGGTCTGTCAGTCGTGCTATGTGGAGGCCCCAGCGATTTAGATAAAGAGATTAGCCAGAGCATACTAAGCAAAACCAACGCTGTTAGTCTTAATCTGGTCGGTAAAACAAATTTGAAACAGATGTTATCCGTATTAGGTCGCGCTAGCTTAGTCATTGCGCCTGATACTGGGCCTGCTCACATGGCCACTACGCAAGGGACTAAGGTCATTGGTTTGTATGCTCATAGTAATCCTAGACGCACTGGGCCTTATAATGATCTTGATTCCGTAGTTTCAGTGTATGATCAATGTATACAACAACAAACGGGCAAGCCTTGGCAAAAATTACCTTGGGGTAAACGCGCTAAGGGAAAAGATCTAATGGCCTTAATTGAAGTCGAGACCGTGATAGAGGCTATTGATAAGGTTTTAGCGAGCAAATCCGATTCTCTCGTTTAGCATACTTTTTAAAAAGAGATTCGAGATAAAACTGTAACCCTTGTCATAGCTTCGCAATCTTGCCTTGTTAACATCATTACTGTTGATAGAACAGTTAATTACTGACTCATGTAAACCCTAGAAATCCCGAGCGAGGTAAAATGAAAATATTGGTAGATACTCATTCCCATACTGTTGCTAGTACACATGCATATAGCAATGTTCATGATTATTTTCGTGAAGCTAAGGTAAAGGGTATGCAAATGTTTTCGCTTACTGATCATGGACCCGAAATGCCAGATTCACCGCATCCTTGGCATTTTGGCAATCGCCACGTAATACCACGAATAATTGACAACATAGCTTGTTTAAAGGGCATTGAGGCAAATATTTTACCACCTGAAGGTGGTTTGGATGTACCCGCTGGCATGTACCCTTATTTGGATTTTGTAATTGCCAGTTTTCACGAACCCGTATTTGCTCCCTCAAACAAATCTGAACACACAAAAGCTGTGGTAAACACTTTTAAAAATACTGATTGCCAAATTCTAGGCCACCCTGGAAACCCCAATTATCCTTTGGATTATGAAGAGGTAATTCGTGCGGCCAAAGACAACAATGTGTTGCTGGAAATCAACAATAGTTCTTTCACCCATTCTCGTCGCGGCAGTGAACCCAATTGCATTCGGATTTTAGAACTTATTGATAGCTTAGATTGGAAAGTAGTGTTTTCTAGCGATGCTCATATAGCTCACCATCTCGGCGACTACTCAGCGAGTATTCAACATGCCAATACTATTGGATTTCCCATTGAACGCATTGTAAATCGTAATGCAGAAACCTTTTTATCTTTCTTAAAACAGCATAATAAAGATGTTGCTGATGAGCTCTCAGAATGGTGTAAGCAGCTCACTTCGACTTAACAAGGATTGGAACTTCTGCCCTGAGTTTTAGACTAAATGTTGGTCTGTTGCACAAATTAATGGAATATTGCTTCCTAAGTAAAATGTTAACTATTTGAAATTTATTGATATTTTTATTGGTGTGCAAATTGCTTTGCTTAAGTAGTTTCTAGTAGCTAGTAACAGCAGTTTTTCTGACAAAGTCTATAAGGAGAGCTAGATTTGACACCGATAAAAGGAACAGGCCAACGATCTAAGGATCATCAAGCAGCTCAACGTGCTTCTTCTGTTATCGACCCGAGCTGTTACCCTAAGATGGAGCAAAAAGCGCGATGGTATTTTACCCAACTACATAGCCTGTGCGTACAAGATGACTTTTTAACTCAACTTACCTCAGAATATCAACAATGGGCCAATACTCAAATCAACAGTAAGCAGAATCTGGCGCTATCTGAAATTGAGAAAAAAATGCAGCAAGGAGAAGGTTTTGACAGCCTTTCGTTTTTGCAAAAGTTATCAATGGATAACCAACTAAAAGATTATTTAGACAAGTCACTTTCCTATATTTTTATGCGCGACCTAGGAAAGTCTATCCGAGATCAGGCGGTGGCCGAGCAAATTTCCCGTTTATCTCAGAGAATTCAAAAATGGGTGAGAAAGAAACAATCACGAAGTGAAAAAACGGTGATTGAAAATAGCTTTATTGAGCAAAAAGCTATGGAATATCAGGTTACAGATGCTGTCAACTGGCTCAAAAGTAAGTTGCAGGTGTTAGAGCAAAAGCTTCCGGAATCGTTGGATAAAAATAACGGGTTACGGAAACTGGTCAAAGTATTGGCGGGTGTTGTTATGCACCAGTTAATAGAATTGCCCAAAGACATATCAAACAAACAGCGGGCTGAACGTTTAGATAAGGCAATACGTTTAGGTTATTGCTACGGGCTGACTTATCCATTAATCGATGACATCCAAGATTCGTCGAATTTTTTAGATTCCGATGAAAAAGAAGCGTTTAATCAGGCTATACGAGAAAGTCTTTTGTGTGGCAAAGTCACGGCGTTTCCAGAATTTAAACATGCCCATAAGGAAGTTATGAGCTTTATTTATGAGGAATTGGAAGCTGCATTCAAATGTATTCAATCCTATTTATCGGATCAAGAAGCAAAGTATTTTTTTGAACAAGCCTTTGTCTTTTTTGAGGCCCAAAACATTGACCGTAAAAAATCATTAAATTCTAACGAATATTCAGATGAAAGTTTGTATTTACCAGTGATTCTTAAATCATCGGGTAGTCGGCTGTTAGCTAGAGATATAGTGCATAATCACAGGGATGAAGACTTCGATTATCGAACATTTTGTTTTGGTATTTACAATCAATTTAATGACGACATCAAAGATTTATTTTCGGACATCGCCGAAGATAACCTCACACCTTACAGCTATTACTATATGCATCCCTCGGCTCATGAAAACAATATAAATCCGTATAGAGTTTATTGGGCGGTTGTTTATCACTTAATCTCTCAGGTATATGAAAATGATAGCAAGGTAACAGCATTATTTTTAGAACGTAGTATCAACGCTCATAAAAGCCTTAAAAATGACATTGGCGATGCTGAATATAAGAAGTTAGAGAAATCACTCCTAACAACCGGTAATCAAGCATTTGATAAGTTAATTTCTCGATTAGTGCATTTACCAAATCAAGTAGCTTGGTTCGATAAACTCATCAGCCGAGAAGTATCAGATTATTTTGAGAAACAGCGTCGAGTTAAAGAGCAATTTAAGCAGGAGTTTGTCGCAGCGCAGGACTTTATTAATCAGCATATCGAGTTATCTCAACACCATAGAATACCCAACACGCAGTTAGCCGAATCAGCTAACTATGCTTTGGCTGCCGGTGGAAAAAGACTTCGTCCGGTACTGGCATACATATCCTTGACTCAAAGGTACGGTTTTTCTGAAAATCAAACCATTCCAGTGTTGCAACTGCTGGAGTATATGCATACTGCATCATTAATTTTTGATGATAAGCCTAGTCAAGACAATGCCTCTTTTCGTCGAGGCAAGCCAGCACTACACACACACTGCAAGAGTGAGGCGCAAGCAGAGCTGGCGGGCGTTTATTTGATGATGAAAGCTGTAGAGGTACAAACTCGTGTTCAGAATATTGCTCCTGAGCACATTCTTGCGTCAATTCAATATGCGGCGAATACCACGCAGGCTATTTGTGAAGGGCAACTATTGGATTTACAGTCCCACAATCAACAAACCTCTATTGAAGACTTAGAGCAAATCTGTTTCTTAAAAACCAGTTTGGCGATTGAGGCTGCGATTCTAATTCCGGCCATCTTGGCAGGGGTGAATGACATTGAAAAAGAGCACCTCAAGCGTTTTGCAAAATACCTTGGGCTAGTATTTCAATTGAAAGATGATTTACTTGATGCTCAAGGTGATGCAGTAATCTTGGGAAAACCAACCCAACAAGATATTAAGAGCTCTAAAGCAACATTTGTGACTTTGCTAGGAATAGATAATGCACAAGATAAACTTATGCATTATCAAAGTAAAGCTTTGGAATCGTTGAATAAACTGGCGACTAAGAGTCACTTTTATGAGCAATTATTAGAATACGTGGCATTAAGACAACATTAGGGCTTGCTCTAGGTTTCTCAATTATAGACTGGCATTTAACTGGCTCACACGACTGAGTAGTTTGGCCTTGTACATTAATTGATTCCGATAGTAAAAGTTGTCATCGATATGCACCGGATCAGCGGTGGAAAATTCGCCTCCCCAACGAAGTACATCATCATCGCATAATGACTTAATAAAACGTCTTACACCCTCAGGAAGATTATCTAAATTTTCCTTAACTAAGGCTTTAGAATTATACAACTTACCGTCACACATCACATTCATGTCGATGGCATGGCCTACAAAATGACAACTACGAGTGGCGGGCGGCACTATAGCACCCATCACTTGTTCACTTACATTGCGTATCGAAGAAGTGACCCAAATTTTGACCTTAGATTGTTTGGCAAATTCATTTACCCGGTTTAGTTCAGGTACGAAGTCTTTGTCTACTTTAACACTTTCCCCAATGAATTCAGATCCAGCAAAAGTGGTTAAAACAAACTCCTCTGAAGGATGAATTAACGATTGAGTGCCAGCCTCAATACCCGTTTGGGATTTCTCTAAGCTTTTAGGAGGGATTTTTTCAATATAATCACCATGCACATAACCTACCTTCCCAGCATGAGTTTTCACTCGGTAAAAGGTGACCTCATCAACAATTTCTACTTCTTGATTATGCTGTAATACAGCGACTTTAGTGCCGTTGGGTTTTTCCCGTAAATTTAAGCCTGAGTCAGGTTTTACTCGTCCTCTTTTCATGAGGCTTATCCTTTAGGCTCTTGGTCAAAGGCCGAAATCATATTTTTTATACGGCTGTTACTTTCCCGTGCAGAACGGATCTTTTGAATTTTCTCGATACCTCTTGAGCCAAAATAAAAGCCATAGATGGTCAACATTATGGTTTGAAAGAAGGGGATCCATTCTTCAACTAGCTTAACCTGATCAGGGGTTAGACCACTGTTAAAAATGGTTAAAAACATCAGGATAACGATAGAAACTGTCATGAATATTAGTGTCATTGGCCGAATATTTTTTGACAGCCAACTATCGCTTTTCATGTCGAGCCTCAGACGCTCGGTCAGTTCTTGTTCTTGTTTTTCTTCATGCATAGCGGCTTCGCGATCCATTTGCATAAGAAGTTCTTGCAAGCGTAAACGATAAGCCGTCTTAATTTTTTGTTGTTCAATTTCGGTAAGTGCGATTTCTTCATCTGATGTGATGAGATCGTCGAGTGCTTTACCAACAGAAGTGACTACATCGGTTGTTGATTTACTAAATAGAGTGCTAAGCCAGCCCATGTGAATGTCCCCAATATCCTTAATCTAAAATGCCAACTGCTTACTCATACAAATAAACAAAGCTAAGTAGCAGTCAGAGGTTGCAGTCATGACATTGGGGATACTGCGAACATTCGCCAAAGACGTCCATGCCTTAATACGTCATCATTTGTTAATTTAATGTGATTTTCAACTGTTTTTTTCTTGAACAGCATAGAAACAGTTGAAAAAGGGCAAATATTCGCTTTTCTAAACGTTTAACTAACGGAATTCTATCCGAGTGATATAAAACGCGGCTATATCTTTATCTTGGGCTTGCAACCAAATGCCTTCAACTTGCTGATCCTGCGCACCTAAGTCCGCTAATGAAATTTCAGCATATTGCCATTGTTTGGTTTGCGGTTTTATCAGATAGGTGGATTCCAAGGGTTGCCCATTAGATATCAACTTCACCGCTAAAGTTTGACCGCCTTCCATACCGCCATTGATGACAAAGCTTAAGGTGGTAAATTGGCTGATATCAAATGCGTCATGATGTAATGATAGAGCAGACCAGGGTTTACCTGACACCTTTATAGGCTTTGCATTCCCTGCGGGCACGGAAAACTCTACCTGCGCCCAGCTATGGTTGACCCAACCATTTTTAAGCTCATCATCGTATACGACAAAAGGGTTTGGCTCTTTTGCATGTAAAAAACCAACAAAAGAAAGCGTTACCAAAGAATAAGAACAAATTTTGAGTATCCAAGATTTCATGTTGCGCGAACTGTTAAAATGTTGTTAATAGCAATATTGTATGCTTTTTAACGCAAAAGTGAATCAAAAATCTACAGTTAAAGACTTTTAGTGATCAAATCGGCGTAAAACAGCGTTTATCCATTAAAATTAGTTGTAACTGCATTTAAATATTAAATAATGACATTTAATATTTTTCTAATTATTCGCGGTCGGCTACACTTTACGCCGACCACAGATTTTAACTACAGGGTAAGCCAATGAAGAATGCTTTTGTCCAATATCTTCAGGAGCAAATAGCACAAACAAAAACAGATGGGCTTTACAAAAAAGAGCGCGTCATAACGTCTCAACAATTTTCTGATATTGAAGTCACTGACGGCGGTCATGTGATTAACTTTTGCGCCAATAATTATCTAGGGCTGGCCAATAATAGTGCGTTAATAGACGCAGCTAAATCGGGGTTAGACAGTCACGGCTTTGGTGTTGCTTCCGTCAGGTTTATTTGTGGAACCCAAGATATCCACAAGCAACTGGAACAAAAAATCAGTGACTTTTTAGGTATGCAAGACACTATTTTATATCCGTCTTGTTTTGATGCAAATGGTGGCCTCTTCGAGACTATCTTAACAGAACAGGACGCCATTATTTCAGACTCCCTAAATCACGCCAGTATTATTGATGGTGTTCGCTTGTCGAAAGCTAGACGTTATCGCTACGAAAGCAATGATATGCAAGCACTAGAAGCGCAATTGATAAAAGCCACTGAAGAAGGCGCGAGATTTAAGCTCATAGCTACTGATGGTGTGTTTTCAATGGATGGCGTTATTGCCAACCTCAATGGCATTTGTGATCTTGCAGATAAATATGATGCCTTAGTAATGGTGGATGATTGTCATGCTACTGGCTTTATTGGCGAAAACGGCAGAGGCTCCCATGAATATTGTGGTGTTATGGGCAGAGTGGATATTATCACTGGTACCTTGGGTAAAGCCTTAGGTGGGGCATCTGGTGGTTATACTTCCGGCAAAAAAGAAGTCATTGAGTGGCTAAGACAACGTTCACGCCCGTACTTATTCTCTAATAGCGTCGCTCCTCCAATTGTTGCGGCATCTTTAAAAGTGTTTGACATGATGCAAGATGGCAGTGAGTTGCGAAACAAGGTGCATCAAAACGCCAAACATTTCAGAACTCGAATGGAACAAGCTGGATTTACCTTAGCGGGCAAAGATCACCCTATTATTCCTGTCATGTTGGGTGACGCGAAAATTGCCAGTGAAATGGCGGATAAATTGCTCGAAAAGGGTATTTATGTCATCGGATTTTCCTTTCCTGTAGTGCCCAAGGGAAAAGCCAGAATTCGTACCCAGATGTCAGCCGCACACTCTATTGAGCAAATCGACAAAGCGGTTGATGCATTTATTGAGGTTGGTCGCGAAATGGGCGTTATTGCATGAAGTCGTTGGCAAAATTGAAAAGAGAACCAGGTATTTGGTTAGCTGAAAACCCAAAACCTAATGTGGGTCATAATGACATTCTGATAAAAATTCGTAAAACGGCTATTTGCGGAACAGACATGCATATTTACCACTGGGATGAATGGTCACAAAATACTATTCCAGTCCCTATGATTGTGGGGCATGAATACGTGGGAGAAGTGGTAGCCATTGGCAGCGAAGTAAACGGCTTTTCAATAGGTGATAGAGTGTCTGGAGAAGGGCATATTACCTGTGGATATTGTCGTAATTGCCGAGCCGGACGTCGACACCTTTGTCGAAATACTACCGGCGTTGGGGTAAATCGTTCTGGCGCCTTTGCTGAATTCTTATCTATTCCCGCGTTTAACGCATTTAAGATACCGAATAATATCAGCGACGATATGGCGGCTATTTTTGATCCTTTTGGCAATGCGGTACATACAGCATTGTCCTTTGATTTAGTTGGCGAAGATGTTTTAATTACCGGCGCAGGCCCTATCGGGATTATGGCAGCAGCTGTTGCTAGACATGTAGGAGCGCGCCATATAGTCGTAACTGACGTCAACGATTACCGGTTGGAACTGGCAACTAAAATGGGAGCTACCCGTGCAGTCAACGTGAGCAATACCAATATTAAAGATGTGATGCGAGATTTGGGCATGACAGAAGGTTTTGATATTGGCTTAGAAATGTCAGGTGTTCCTATGGCGTTTCGAGATATGTTAGATAACATGAATCATGGTGGCAAAGTTGCTATGTTAGGAATACCGCCTAAAGACGTGGCAGTGAACTGGAACAATGTAATTTTTAAAGGTCTCACCATTAAAGGCATTTATGGGCGGGAAATGTTTGAGACTTGGTATAAGATGGTTTCTTTACTTCAAAGTGGACTCGATTTAAGTCCTATTATCACCCACAGATTTGATGTATTGGATTTCCAAAATGCATTCGATGTGATGGGATCTGGTCAGTCAGGCAAAGTCATTTTAAATTGGACCTAGTAAGAGGAAAATTAATGGAGCAGTTCCAGCATATTTCACCAGAGCTAACAAAAGAACGCTTAGATAAGGGTGAAATTAAAGTTGTGGATATTAGAGATGAGCAATCGTTCGAAGTTGGCCACATTCCTTCGGCATACCATTTAACTAATGGAAGCTTGACCAATTTCATGAACGAAAATGACTTCGAAGTACCTATAGTTGTCTGTTGCTATCACGGAATCAGTAGCCAGCAGGCAGCGCAATATCTTATTCATCAAGGGTTTGAAGAAGTATATAGCATGGATGGTGGTTTTGAAGCATGGCGAACTCAATATGAGTATGAAAGTGGTAATTCCTGATTAACATGCACCAGTGGATCCCTGTAGTAGCTTTTAACAACAAAGGATTAGGCTTAACCTTTGCTAGGTTTTTACAATGCCAAGGTATTCAAAGCCGTGTTGAGGAAGTGGTGGAGAATGCTAACAATCCTCAATATCAAGTATTCATTCAAGACCCTGAAAAAATTGAGCTTGTTTCCGAGTTAGCGAAAAAGTTTGCAGCAAATCCTCAAGCTAAGGAGTTCCAACAAGCCGCTTGGGAAACCGGCGAAATACAAGAAAGTATCAAATTCGGTAGCGTAAATTTTCAGCCAGCGCGCTTGTTAGCTGTACCTTTTACTTCACTAATTATGCTGCTTTGTCTGGTCATATACATTAGTTTCTTCTTTGGTTTTTTCGACGCTGTTAGAAACCTACTAAGCATACAACCCTTGTCATTAATGGCTGAAAATCATGAATGGTGGCGTTTGTTTGGGCCTAATTTCATTCATTTTTCAATTTTACACATTGCCTTCAATTTACTTTGGTGGTGGATACTGGGAGAGCAACTTGAAAGGGTGTTTGGCACTTTTTGGTTAGTGGTGTTGTTTGTGATTTCCAGTTTATTTGCAAACTTAAGTCAACTGCTAGCAACTGGACCTGAGTTCGGTGGATTATCCGGCGTGGTTTATGCGTTGTTTGGTTTTGTATGGTGGATTGGTTGGTTAAGGCCTAAATGGAATGTCTCCTTACCCACCAGTTATATTGTGTTTATTTTAGTTTGGCTGGTACTGGGTTTCTTACAAATTCTGCCTGTAAACATGGCCAATCAAGCGCACTTATTTGGATTAGTATCAGGTTGTTTGCTCGCTTTATTGTTGCATATTTGGATAAAATCGAAACAGCGAGCTTAATTGAGTAATTAACCGCCTTGTCGTAAATACTTAGTAAATATTACGTCGCGCACAGTTTCTTTCCCTGTTTCTCTTACCATAATATCTTTAAAGCTTTTTAAAATTGAGCGTCGAATGTTCTCGCGACCCGTCAACGAGCGAATGTTTTGGTCTGTCTGGGCGCCAATAATTTCGATTGCCGTGGCACGTAAAAGTGGCATGTGGTGTTCCACATTTGGAATATTTGCGGGGTCGGCTAACATGATTTCAATAGTAACGCGTAAGTATCCTAAGCGTTTCGAGTTATCGCTCACGTAGTTAGTAATGATGTCTGGTTCCAATGCAATATAGGCATAAGAGGGTTTTGCACTTTCTTCCCCTTCCTCTTCTTCTTGGGCAGAAACGGGAGAATTGAGGAGTACCAAGATCGCCAGTACAAACATATATGCAAAGCATCCTGCCCACGTACTTCTCATTAATCTTGTCTGTTCTTGCATTTTACTTACCTTAAGGCCTATGTAGCGAGCTCAACTAGAGCATAAAAGCGAGCAAATTTTAGGGTTATTAAAAATCACTATGTTAGACTACCTTTATCGGTTAATTTTAAGAATTCTTCAGCTTTGTTGTTAAATAGATTTCCCTTTGGATTACAAGTAGACTGGGTCGATACAGAAAGATTCTCTCCAGTACAACCTGAGTTGCAAGATTGGTTGCTTAACACAGGTAGTTTAACGGAACGTTTAGAAGGTCATTGTGAACGATTTTCAGTGCAAGTCTTAGGACAGGCATCGGTCGCTTTAGATAATTCTGAAAAGCGCTTGCTATATACGCAAAGCGACCAAGATTGGCAGGTTAGAGAAGTTATTTTACATGGCGATGATCAACCTTGGGTGTTTGCTCGCTCAGTACTGCCTTTGGCTTTATGTGAAGCAGAATTAAAAAACTTAGGCTCTAAACCTTTGGGTAAACGGATTTTTAATGATCCTGAATTTGTGCGCAGTGAATTTGAGGTAGGTCGAATGCTAGTGCATCCTTTAACTAATCAAAGCAAAACCGGACATGCTCTGTATGCAAGACGTTCTTGTTTCACTATGCAGGGTCAACAATTGCTAGTAGCAGAGGCATTTTTGCCTGATTGCCCTTGTTACCAAAATATTGCTTAGGAAATCCTCTTTGCTGTCATTGAAAACTCAACATTTTAATGCTTATTGGCGGCTGATGCGGGCTGACCGGCCTATAGGAAGCTATTTGCTACTATGGCCTACCATGTGGTCAGTATTTTTATCTTCATACCAATTGTCGGGTACAGGTGTTCCTCCAATAGACATTATTTGTATTTTCGTTATGGGCGTATTTTTAATGCGCAGTGCTGGTTGCGTAATAAATGACTATGCAGACCGAAACTTTGATGGCAGTGTAGAACGAACAAAGTCAAGGCCACTGGCGACAGGCGAAATATCGGAAAAAGAAGCGCTGCAGCTTTTTTCTATATTAATTGGGCTGAGCTTTATTTTGGTATTACAGCTTAACTGGCAAACAATATTGCTTTCTGTAGTCGCCCTTCTTTTAGCTTCAGTGTATCCCTTTATGAAACGCCACACGCACTTTCCACAAGTAGTGTTAGGCGCGGCATATAGTTGGTCCATTCCAATGGCAGCAATGGCTATATTAGAGACGGTGCCTTACTGGGCATGGGTGCTTTATTTTGCCAATTTACTCTGGACCGTAGCTTACGACACACAATACGCCATGGTAGATAGAGACGATGACTTAAAAATAGGCATTAAATCAACAGCTGTACTTTTTGGAAAGTATGATTTGTTGATTATTGCCATTTTACAAACAAGTTGCGCCCTCATGTTGGCTGGCGTATTTTGGTATTTCACACTGACATGGCCAGCTTATCTTGGGTTAGGACTAGGCTACTTGTTATTTATTCGACAATGGATAAGCACTAAAAATAGAGACAGGGACGCGTGTTTCCAAGCGTTTTTAAATAACCACATTGCCGGAATGTGCATTGGTATTGGTGTCATGATTTCCGTCATATTTTCTTTATAACGACCAAATCATCTAAATTAAATATAAAAAGTAGCACTAAATTATGGCAGATGATCTTACATCATTTGTTATAATTCTTAGCCCGAATTTTTAACTAATAAAATATGAAACTAAATCCCGCTCAACAACAAGCAGTAGAGTATGTGACAGGCCCCTGTTTGGTGCTAGCTGGTGCTGGAAGCGGTAAAACCCGAGTTATTACCAATAAAATTGCTTATTTAGTCAATCAATGTGGCTATAAACCTAGTCAAATTGCGGCGGTTACCTTCACAAACAAAGCGGCCCGGGAAATGAAGGAGCGCGTTGCTGATACATTGGGTAAGAAGTCATCTCGGGGTATCAAGATTTCAACTTTCCACACAATGGGACTCAATATTTTAAAGCGCCATGCGTCAGATATAGGCTATAAACCAGGCTTTTCGTTATTTGATGATAAAGACAGTCTAGCCTTGTTAAAAGACCTTACACAAGACGTCTACGATGGTGACAAAGACGCACTACAATCCTTACAAAAGAAGATTTCGTTTTGGAAAAATGAGTTGGTCATGCCAGCTCAAGCAACTAAATTATCAACTCAGGCTGAAGAGCAAGAGTTAGCACAGTTTTACGCTGAATATCAACGTCACCTTCAGGCGTATAACGCCTTGGATTTTGACGATTTGATATTGCTTCCTACCTTGTTATTCATGCAAAACGAAGAGGTAAGGGAGCTCTGGCAGAGACGCATTCGGTATTTATTAGTCGACGAATATCAAGATACCAACAGCAGTCAATACACCTTGGTAAAATTGCTGGTGGGACAGCGAGCGCGCTTTACCGTGGTAGGTGATGATGATCAGTCAATTTATTCTTGGCGTGGTGCGCAACCGAAGAATTTGGTATTGCTACAAAAAGACTTTCCCCAGTTGCAATTGATAAAGTTAGAGCAAAATTATCGTTCTTCAGGCAGGATTTTACACTCAGCTAATATCCTAATTCAAAATAATCCCCATGTATTTGATAAAAAGCTCTTTTCTGCACTAGGTTACGGAGATCCGTTAAAAGTTCTGGTCGCAAAAGACGAAGAGAATGAAGCTGAAAAAGTAATTGCCGAGCTCATGGCTCACAGGTTCATGAATGACACTGAATACCGAGATTACGCTATCTTATACCGAGGTAATCATCAAAGCCGCGTATTTGAAAAATTGCTTATGAAAAACCGCATTCCCTACCGAATTAGTGGTGGAATGTCTTTTTTCGGTCGAGCAGAAGTAAAAGATATAATGGCCTATTTACGCTTGCTAACAAACCAAGAAGACGACAATGCCTTATTACGCATTATCAATACACCCTCCAGAGGAATAGGCAGAGCTACCTTAGCTAAAATAGGTGAATTTGCTCATACCCATCACATTGGTTTGTTTGAGGCCATGTGCCATAGCGGTTTAACCTCAACCCTTGGTCAAAATGCTGGTGGTAAAGTAGCACAATTTGCCAAATTAATTGTGATGACCTCTGACAATGCAAGGCGGGGCGATACTCAAGCCGTATTAAGAGATTTTATTAAACAACTAGATTTTGAAGAATGGTTGTTCTCACAGAGTCCAAGTCCCAAAGCTGCGGAAATGGCCATGGCCAATATTTCTACGCTATTTGGTTGGGTACAAGACATGATTAAAGGCGACGAATTACAAGCGCCCATGACATTGCCTGAAGTGGTCCAACGGCTAACACTACGCGATATGATGGAAAGAGGGGAAGATGCCGATCATGCCGACCAGGTACAATTGATGACATTACATGCATCTAAAGGTCTCGAATTTCCTTACGTGTTTATGGTTGGCATGGAAGAAGGTTTATTACCCCACCAAAGCAGTATTGATGAAGACAATATTGAAGAGGAACGCCGACTCGCCTATGTGGGTATTACAAGAGCTCAACAGCAGTTGTATTTTACTATCGCCCGAGAGAGACGTCAGATGGGAGAACTTTACGAACCAGAACCAAGTCGTTTCTTACACGAATTACCACAAGATGACATTGAATGGGAATGGGAAAAACGAAAACCAGACGCAGAACAGCGTAAAGCGACTGCACAAAAAGGCATTGCAAATCTTCGTAATATTTTTGACTAAATAGTTAACCCCAATTGGGCGTTATCGTTTTTATAGGGTTGGTTTTTTTACAATATCGAAGCTTCACCGAGCATTTTTCCTTGCAAATAGTGACAGCCTAAATTACTGATTTCCATCTGAATTTCAGCATCATCAATCCCATCTGCGATGACTTGAATCTCATTGTTTTGGGCAATTAAAATAATAGATTCAACTAGCTGTTGATACTTTAACGACATGTCAATGGACTGTACCAGAGCTGCACTTAGCTTGATATAGTCAAAATCAAACTTAAACAAATGGGTTAAGGAAGCCGATTGATTACCAAAGTTATCCAAGACTAAGCTGACGCCTAGACTTTGCATTTTTGCCAATATAGAGGGTAAATACTTTGGAAATTTTGCCAATGATTGCTCAGTTAACTCAAATACAAGGTTGCTACTATCAATTTCAGACCACTCAAGCAATTGCAATAAATTCTCGTAGGAGTCCTTGTGCATTAGATGTTCAGCGGATAAGGTTAAACCTAATTTATAATCTTGCGTATTTTTGTTTGCCTGCCACATTTTTAGCTGCTTAAATGCCAAATCAATCAAGTATTGATTTACCGCATGATTCAAACCAGTGTTGTTAGCTAATTGCCAAAATTCTGCCCGAGTAATTAAGCTATTCTCTCGGCGCCAGCCCAGCGTAAATTCGTAAAATAAAATAGATTCATCATGTGACGATTTCACAGGTTGAACTAAACAAACGAAGTCGCCTTGTTTAAATGCTTTTCTAAATTCAAGCTCCAATGCCACTTCTTTGATTAATTGGTTTCGCATGCTGATATCAAAAAATACAAAGCGGTTTCGCCCGAGATTTTTAGCATGGTACATAGCAGCATCGGCATCTCGAAGTGCGAGATCACCGTCTTCATACTCTGATGATATTTCTACAATACCCACACTGGCGCCAGAAAATACTTCTTTGCCTTCAATATCAAATGGGGCTGATACAGCTTCAACGATGCGTTGCGCAATGTGTTCAACGTCTGATAGGTTAATGTAACTATCCAACAATACAACGAATTCATCACCACCTAAACGAGCTAATAAATCATGACTGCGTTTACAATGATTAATTCGAATAGCGACTTCTTTTAAGAATTCATCACCAGCATGGTGACCAAGTGTATCATTTATGACTTTAAACCGATCTAAATCGATAAATAAAAGCGCATAGTTATGGTTTTCGTAGCGTTGTTTACTGGCAATCGCT
Organism: Glaciecola sp. 1036; assembly: GCF_050306235.1. Lineage (NCBI taxonomy): Bacteria > Pseudomonadati > Pseudomonadota > Gammaproteobacteria > Alteromonadales > Alteromonadaceae > Glaciecola > Glaciecola sp. 1036. The sequence goes on from NZ_JBLWFH010000002.1 coordinate 56,244, forward strand.
AGCTCAAGTCGACTATTGAATAGCACGCGATTAGGCAAGCCTGTTAGCGCATCATGATGGGCGTCATGAATTAACTTAAGTTCAATCTCTTTACGCTGTTCAATTTGCTTTTTCAACGAACGGTTAGATTGATCTAACTCCGCTGTACGTTCACTGACCATTTTAGACAATTGTTTGTTATACAAAAGCACTTCCTGCTGTGCTTTGCGTCTTTCTATCGCGACCGAAATATGATGGGATACAAAACGTAGTATATCTAAATCTTTGTCTGTGTAATCTGCACTGGCGCCATAAGTTTGCACGGCAAGTACACCTTCTACTTTATTATCGATGATCAAAGGTGCGCCTAACCAAGAGTTGCCACTTTGTAACATGCCAACAACGGTTGTTTCATCAATTGCGCCTGTGCCCCGAATATTGTTCATTTTAGCAGAGTCTAGCAATACAGCTTCTTTCCGATGAATGACATATTCAGTTAATCCATTTTTGAGCTTTCTTGGTTCATTTGAATCGTTGTGTTTTCCAACAAAATAAGGGAAAGATAGTTGGTCTCGTTTTTCATTTAACACTGCAATGTAACAGTTAGGCGCATGCACTAAACGATTAAGAATTGTGTGAATTTTGCCGTAAAATGTCACAATATTTTCATCGCCTGCCGCAGATAACTCACTGATTTCAAAAAGCGCCTTTTGCAGCGCTTCCATGCGTTCCCGCTCAGCAATTTGTGTTTTTAATTGACTGTTAGTTTGCTCGAGTTCGTATGTGCGTTGTTGGATAATTTGTTCTGTTAATTCACGATGTTTAACGCGGTCAACGGCGGTGATAATGTGACGCGAAATAAAGCTAAGAATATCAAGATCATCTTCAGAGTAGCGAATGTCATCGTTGTAGCTTTGAACCGTTAATGAACCTATAGTTTCGCCGTCTCTTTTTAATGGAATACCCATGAAATCCACTGGTGGTGAGCCGACTATTTCAAAGCCTTTTTCGGCGCTTTGTTTTTCATAGTTTTCTTTGGTGAGCACCAGGGTTTCACCCGACCGTAGGATATAGGCCGTGATACCGTTGCGGACTTTTTCGTAGGGAATGTCGCTGACGACTTTTTCGTCAAATTCGTCAACAAAATAACTAAATTTTATTTTGTCATCTTGTTTATCATAAAAGGCAACAAAAAAGTTATCTGCAGGCATAAATCCACGCACGATATCGTGAATTTCCCTGTAAAGAGATTCTAGGTTGCTCGAAGAAGATGATAGCTCACTAATGCTATAGAGGGCTTTTTGAATCCTTTCGGCTCTTTTATATCTTTCCGTAATATCTTGAAGTTGCGGCACCATTGCCCGCAACTCCAATTCATCCAGATCACCAACGCTCGATTTTTGCATGTAAAAACTCTCTCGTTGGAGACGCTGCAGCCTATTTGTAGTCTAGATGCCTTCAGTCATGTACTCAATAGCAATCTTGATGTCTTCATCAGTACAACTGCTACAAGTACCTTTGGCTGGCATACCAGGCGGGATACCATTTATGGCATTTTGCCATACTTGGTCAAACCCTTTTTCTAGCCTAGGTTGCCAATCAGCTGCATTTTGGAATTTAGGCGCACCTAAAACTCCAACAGCATGACAGGCTTGACATGCAGACTCATAAATCGACTTACCCGTTTTGGGTTGGGCTGAAGCTGTCTCACTTGCTGCTCCTGCAACTTTGACCTGTCCAACTGGCTTAATTCTTTCAATAATGTCTTCTTCGGTCATTTCTTGTGCGATTACAGAAGAAATACCAAAGACAGCCAACATCACAGCAATACCTGTTTTGAATTTCACTCAACTCTCCCGAGAATATGCTTGCTTAAATAATATCCGTGCGATTATAACCCGAATATGACTTTGCACAACCTCTGATTGATGATTAAGACTATAGTGGTGTTGCTAAAAATGCACAGATAATAAACCTAATTTATTGTTTGAATTTGGCAGCTTGTAGCAGTCACGTTGCATAACTGTTATCGGCTAGAATACGGAATGCTTACTTTTTTTCCAGTGTTTTGAGTATATTTTTTGATATGCAGTGTGTTATGACATACCTTTACTTAATCAAAGCGATGCTAAATGAAATTAAGTATTTCCCGCTTTAATGTCGATAAAAGACTAGCTGTTAAGTGAAAAACACATCAAGAGAATCAAGTGAAAAAAAATACTGGAAAAGATTTTTTTATCATTTCTGCGGCAGTGGCTGGTGAGCTGTTTCAAGCTATGCGAGTGGCGGAGAAAATTGCCTTGGCATCAAGCAACGCAGGTGTTCTGGCTTTCAGAGCAGGTGAGCGAGCCGCGGGATTTGGTGCATTAACAGGTTTTCTTGCCGAGCTTTCGAAAAAGACGGGTACTATGGCAAATGGCATCAATCAACGGGCGATTAAAATCAGCCAGATGTCTTCAAATTTCTTACGTACAGACAGCACTATCAAGCAAATGCAAAAAGTAATGAGAGACGCAAAAGATGCGCCTTACATAGACAGTTTGCAAATGCCATTGGAAAATATTCAAGAATCAACCGCGCGAGAGCAGATCTTATTTAACCAAGAAGTTAATAAGCTTTACAGTCAACTATTAGATCTTAAAAAAGAACTCGAATCGGCAAAGATTATTGCCACTATGTCGCTAGTTGAATCTTCACAAGCAGATAAAGAGTATCGCGCTGCGCTTACAGATAACGCAGTAAAAATATCAGATGCTGCTAAACAAATTGAAACCCATGTTGATAATGCGCTTGCGCTTTTTCGATAAGATTTAATCTACTTAGATCTAGAGGAAACCTATGATTTGTCAAAAAATATACTCAGATGTAAAACATCAGTGGTTTGTGTTTGGACGAGATCCGAGTAAACCGAATAAAATTATCGATACTAATCAATACATGATTAAAACCTCAAAAAATGCCTTCTTAATGGATCCCGGTGGTATCGAGCTCTTTGCTCCAATGCTGGCGAGTATTGTCAAAGAAATACCCCTAGAACAGATTAAACACGTATTTGCGTCTCACCAAGATCCCGACATTATTTCTTCTTTAGGTTTATGGGATAAAGCGCTTACAGATGCGACCTTGTTTGCACCTCGAATTTGGGAAGGTTTTTTACGTCATTTCGGTATGGAAACAATGAAATTTAAAGGGATTCCTGACGAAGGAGACAAGTTGAATATTGACGGTATTCAATTGCAATTCATTCCTGCACATTATCTGCACTCGTCGGGTAACTTTAATGTATATGATCCTGAAGCTAAAATTTTGATGTCCGGCGATATAGGCGCCGCTATAGAACCTGTAGATGCACCTATGGAAGTAGAAGACTTTGATGCGCATTGTAAATTTATGGAGGGTTTTCATCGTCGTTGGATGCCTTCAAATACAGCCAAAAGCAATTGGGTTGAGCGAGTGAGCAAACTCGAGATTGATATGATGTGTCCTCAGCATGGGCGCATATTTACTGGGGACAATGTTAAGCGTTTTTTAGAATGGTTTGATAAATTGGAAGTCGGGTCAGCGGCAATTAGTTAGTAATCGGATTAGCTACTGCAGGTGTTACAGCTTAGGTTTTTAGGTACGCTAAAAGACCTCCATTTAGATATACTGGCATCGTACATTTGTAAGGTGTTGGTAGCTAATTGTCCAAAATCAGTCAGCACCTTAATTGCTTCAAGTGCTTGAGTTGCACCTATAATGCCTACCAAAGGTGACATCACACCGGATTCTACACAGCTCAATTCTGGTGCTGCAAAATACTGACTTAAACATTGGTAGCAAGCGGTTTGCTTTTTGGGTTGCATGCAAAAAATCTGTCCTTCCATCCTGATTGCAGCCCCTGAAACCATATCTACTTGATGTTGCCAGCAAACCTGATTTATTGTGTTTCTAGTGACGAGGTTATCACAGCAATCAAGCACGATGTCTTGCTCAGGGATTAGTTGATTCAATACTGGCTGAGTGGCTTCTTGATGCAAAGCCTCAATTTCAATTTCGCTGTTGATTTCGGACAGAGCTTGTTTAGCGGATTCCACTTTTGGGGAGTCTAGGCGTGCTTCAGTATGTAATATTTGTCGTTGAAGATTACTCAAGTCCACCTTGTCAAAGTCAATCAAGGTTAGTTTGCCAACGCCAGCTGCAGCTAGATATTGCGCTACCGCGCAGCCAAGACCGCCTAATCCGACAATTAAAGCCGTTTTGTTGATCAGGGCTTCTTGCTTGTCCAAATCAAAACCATTGAGCACTATCTGTCTGTTGTATCTTAGTGCTTGTTGGTGAGAGATGGTCTTCATACTTTTTGCTAGGCCTAAATAAGGGGGGAAGAAAATAATTGAATTTGCACACTTGCGCCGGCTTCAATATCACCAGCTTCCTGATCAATCACAGCAAAACAATTACTCTGTCGAAAGCTCGATAATATGCCAGAACTTTGTGAAACTGCACTGGTAACCATAAGTTGCCCATTGTCATCGCGGTAACAAAAGGCACGTTGAAAATCTGTCCTACCAGGTCTCTTACGGAATTTTTGAGCGGCGATTGCTGTAAGCAAAAAGGGTTTATCTATACTCTGTCCGCTCATTTGACATAAGGCTGGCATAGCTACCTTATCCATAGTTACCGCCGATGAAACAGGGTTCCCCGGTAATCCAAAAAAGATACTATTAGGCAATTGTCCAAACGCCAGTGGTTTTCCTGGTTTAATGGCAAGTTTCCAAAATGCTATCTGTCCCAGCTCTTGTAATACTTCTTTCGTGAAGTCCGCTTCTCCAACCGACACTCCACCACTGGTGATAATACAATCCGCGATTTGGTCGGCTTGCTCAAAAGTCGCACGAATAGCTTGTTTATCGTCTTTGATGATCCCCAAGTCCACTGCTTCAAAACCTAAACGCTTAATCATAGCGATCAACATGGGTCTGTTGGTATCAAATATATGACCTTTAGGTAAAACATTTCCTGAAGCTACCAGCTCATCTCCAGTGGAAAAAACAGCGATTTTTAGGCGCCGGAAAACGTGAATTTCAGACAGTCCTAAAGACGCTAAAAGACCTATATCAACAGGTGTAATTTTGCTTCCTTTGGGTAAAACCACCTGTCCCTTTTTGATATCAGAACCTTGTCGTCTAATATTGTCACCAAGCTTAGCGAGTTGTAAAAATTCGATTTCATTCCCATTTGCTTTTACGTTTTCTTGCATCACCACCGTATCAGCATATTCGGGAATTTCTGCCCCTGTCATGATTCGCACGCATTGTCCGGACGACATTTTCCCTTCGAAAGATGTTCCTGCAAAGCTCTTGCCTACCAATTGGAGTGACTTTGAAGTTGCTAAGTCAGCATGTTTGATGGCATATCCGTCCATGGCCGAATTATCAAATCCGGGAACGTCTATGGGCGATATTATGTCCTGGGCGACAATACGGTCGATGGCATCTACAATTTTAACAATCTGAATTTCTTGAACGGGCTGAACTAACTGTAGAATTTTCTCATGGGCAATGGCTATTGGCATCAAGCCCGTTGAGCTTTGTGAGTGCAAAATTATCTCTCCAAATAATAGCGCTTGTTTATAAATCGCTAAAAACTGCGGTCACTGAGTCTTTAGGCGTCAATTTTAAGGTCTCAACCAGATAGTTGGATACTACGGCAATTAGTTGCTGTCCATCTACTTCTAAATGCACATATGATATGTTTTTGTTGCTACCTTTGCCAATCTGTATCTTTGTAATTACACCGGACAACTTGTTCATTGCAACTATTTGGTTTACCTCGGAAATACTGAGCAATATTTTGGTGGTTGGAATTTGCAATCTTTGCGTGAGCAGAGGTTGATTCATTGATGGGTCATAAGTTGTATAAATTAATTGCTGACTATCTTTCAGTCGATATTTGCGAAGCCCTTGATTTTCAAGATCTGACAGGAATTCTACATCCAAGATTGAAAAACTAAGGCTTTTGGATAAATCATTTTCCAAAGCAGAATTGGTCGATTGAATTGGAAAAATATCAAATTTATCGACTCGTATACATTGTTGAGTAAAAAAAGCGATATCTGATGCATCGTGACTTACCAATACAAACTTGCGTTGATATTTGTCCTGCCAAGATAAAAGTACATTCATTACAATTTCCCGCGACGTCTTATCGATGGCGGAAAGCACTTCATCCAATAGTAATATGGGTTTACCTGATAGCATAGCGCGAGCTATGAGTACTCGTTGTGTTTCTCCCCCAGATAGGGTGGCTGCGGGTTTATTTAGCAGGTCTTGAATGCCTAAATCCGCAACAATTTGGTTATAGAAATCATTGTCCTTTACTCCAAATCGTGAATGTTTGTGTACCAGTAAAAGGTTTTTTTCTACTGATAATGTGGTTAAGAGTCCAAAAGTATTACTCACGTATACGCAGGGATTGTTAGCAGTCTCGTTATCCCAACTCAGGTCGCCGAAGGTCACACTGCATAGGCAATTTGGCAAAAGCCCCGCCATGGTTTTTAGTATACTGGTCTTGCCCGCACCTGAATCACCGATTATCCCAAGATTTCCTGACAGCAGATGCTCTTCAATCTTTTGTATGGCACCAGCGTTTGGCTCTTTCAAGCTAATATTCAGATGAAATGGGATACTGGTCATGAGTGTCCACCGAAATCTTTTGCTGGATTGAATCTGGCAGCCGAGCGATTAAAACGGAAAAGTAGAGTTAAAATTGCAAAACTCAGTACCAGTAAAATTAATGCAAGCTTGTTAGCTGATGCATAATCTAGCATCTCCACATGCTGATACAGAGCGATAGAAACCACTTGAGTTTGACCTGGAATATTGCCACCTATCATTAATATCAACCCAAACTCACCAAGAGTGTGAGCGAAGCCTAGTGTTGCGGCGGTGATTAACGCTGGTTTTATCTGTGGCAGTAACCAGAAATAAAACGCTCTGTATTTAGATACACCTAAGGTCTGAGCAATCATTAAAACTTGAGTGCCTTGCTGTTCAAAAGCGGCTATTAAAGGCTGCATCACAAAAGGCATAGAATAAATGATGGAGCCAACGAGAATACCGCCAAAACTAAATACAAATTGTTCCCCAAAAAGTTGAATCCACAAACCGCCTAAAAAACTCTCTGGAGAAAACGCAATCAATAAGTAAAAGCCTAAAACCGTAGGTGGCAGAATTAAGGGTAGAGATACCATGGCTTCGATAAAAGGTTTGAAACGGCCTCTATATCTACTGATTTTCCAAGCCAGTGGCAGACCTAATAGAAATAAGATCACAACCGTCAATGCAGCTAATTTGAATGTTAGCCATAATGCTTGTAAGTCAGGCAAAATCATTTAACAGCCTTCTTTATGTGTGATTTGGGACAAGTCTGTTTGGTATCCAAGTTTGTTCAATTGAATTTGACTGGTGCACGACAGCAAAAAATCTTTGAAAATAGCGGCCTCTTTTTTCAACTTAGATTTTTGCAGAACCACACCAAACTGTTCTATAGGGGTATGCAGTGTAGAATTTACCGACTGAAAGGTTAAATATTTCGCATTTTGACTTTGTTTATATGCCTGAATAACCATAGACTCAGCAACAAACGCAACGTCAGCATTACCAGAATCTGCGAATTGAAACGCTTGAGCCACATTATTTCCCTGCACGATTTTGGCGCGATTCACCAAAACAGATCCAAGTACCTGAGCAGCTGCAAGTCCATATGGCGCAGAGGTCTCATTAGCAATTGCGATACGCTTAGCGTTCGTAATGATAGTGTCGATAGATTCATTGGGTTTACTTGGATACAAGACTAATTTTCCTAGGGCATATCGCCAAGGTGCAGTACTGAGGTTTTTTGCGGATAAGGATTCAGGTCGCTTTTTATCAGCAGACAGAAAAATGTCAAACGGAGCGCCGTTTAAGGCCTGGGCATATAGTACGCCGGATGATGCTGTAACTAATCTAACGTCAAAGTCAAACCTTTGATTATTCAATATTTGTGTCAATGGATAATAAAAATTACTCGCTACAGCCACAGTTAACCTAGGCTTTTCTTGGCTGTATGCCATTGAAAAGAGATTTATGAACAATAGAAGAATGAGGTAATAAATTCGTTTCAAATTAGTTTGGTATTTTAGAGCCTGTTTATCTGATTATCTGATTATCTTGCCTCAGACGTATACATTTTTCTATGCAAAGCATGCAATAATCAATGAATTATTTTTTAACTAAGTGAAATTTTGGCAAGTATTTTGCTGCAATATTTTTGGTATCTTAGTAAATCAAAAATGTTTATTAATACAGTTGATTACCTGAAATTATACCTAATATTTCACAAAAATTGGCAGATAAAATAATAAGGCAAATTTTTTTACTTCAGCGAGCTTTATTTTAATGCCTTTTAAATACCGAGTTTTCGAGGTTAGTGAAACCAAACAAATTTGGTATAAGGTTGTGAATTAAATTAGTGAGCAATAAGGATTTACTGAGGATATTCCCAGTTGTTTCGAAAAACTTCTGGAAATTTTAGTATGAAGTGCTATACTTAACTCTCAGATACTTGCTAAACATGCAAATCTGAAGGGTTACCTATAGTATTAACAAAGGGGGCCAATCATGAAAATACTCAAGTACTTCAAACCCAAGCTACCATATGCGCCGGTCGCGTACATAGGCCGCAAGAAAGTCGAGAAAATTTTGGGTGCAGACATCAAGAAATTCAAAGACGATAAAAAATAGCGTATTGAGAGTTGGCCGCTAAGGCGGTCAGCTCCAAGCTGAAAGTTCTACCTTCCTAATCAAATTTATCACGCTTCCACAAACTTAACCTTCAAAGGTTATCAATCGCCAATTAAAACCGTTGGACATCCAATTACGATAGAACCGCCATGGGCAGTCATATCACCCATCCTTGCAGCTGGCTTACCGCCAATTAACACACTGGATGAGCCCATATTTATGCTATCGGGAGGACCAACGCAGACGCAGGAATCCCCTTGAACAGCAGCAGGTAAACCGCCTATGAGCACGGTTGGACTACCAGGACCTATGACTGGACCACCAACATGAGGAACAGTAGCAATAACTTGAGGACAAATGTGCATGTCCGTTATGCGCGCAGCGGGCTTCATTTATCTAGGGCCTCTAAGTGGGCTAGTTGCGGATCCTGTACAAATAATATACTAGATCCGCACTAATTCAAGTAAGCCCCATTGCAAACTAATGAGGATTGTTAAAACCGAGCTCTTGCGCCGAGTAGTACGCTTCGGCCCGGTAAAGGAGCTTGGTCACGTAAATAAGAGGTATGTACCCGAGCAAATTCATCGGTTAGATTACGACCTTTGATGAATAATTCAAATTCATAATCTTGCACTGGAAGATAATAACTGAAATTGACATCAACCATGGTGTAACCGTCAGTTGAGGCTTCCAATGGCGCTGTTTTATCTTGTTCGAACACATGCATAACGCTGACGTCAGCATACCAATCTTGAGTTTGATATTCAGCACCAATGCTCAAGCGAGCTGGTGGGGTCCGAGGTAGTTCAGAAGAACTTTCATCATCTAACCGTGCTCTTACCATGTCCGCTTGAGTGGTTAACTTAAGATTGTCAGTCGCTTGCCAGTTTACTTGAAGTTCAGCACCATAAAGTTTTGCATCTTGATTACGGAATAACAACACTGGCAAGCCGTCTTCGTGACCTTCTTCCTCAACATGCTCTTCCTCAAGATCGGCTTCTTCCTCATGATCATGCTCAAAGTCAGCAATAAAGGCTGTGTTGGCGTCATAATAATAGTTATCTACGTGGTTGTAGAACAAATTAAAAATAAAGCCAATATCGCCGTCGAATTTTCGTACAGAGAAATCGAGGTTGTTAGAAGCTTCAACATCTAAATCAGCCTGATTTTGAACAATATGTCCTTCTTCATCTATGTTATAAAACGCGCCAATTTCATAGTTTCCACTGCCTAAATGTGGACCTAATGAAAACAGTTCAGCAGCTGAAGGTGCACGTTCTGCTCGTGCATAAGACAAACTCATATTATAGCCATCAGTGACATCCCAGACGACACCCAAAGATAAGCTTAAAGGGGTAAAGCTAACATCTATGCTTTCTAGATCGGCATGTTCGTGGTTGTGATCTTCATCTTCGTGATGATCTTCTTCTAGATGATCGTCCTCTAAAGAAACCAATTCGATATCGGAAGAGAATAGTTCTGCTGCAGAAATTTTTACTCTCTCGATTCGGGCACCCATCTGTAATAGGTAATCTCCGAAGTGCTTCTCTTCTATCCAACCTAAGCCTAATGTTTGAGTGTCAGAGGGAGGAGTAAAAGCTTCTTCTCCTACAGCTTTAAAATCTGATTGCTTATAATGGACACTAAAGCCACCACGCCAGTCATACCAATGGCGGTGCAGGGCTTCAACTCTCATTTCTGTGGTTTGATTTTGAAAGCTTGTGCCAGGAGCGCCATTTTCAATTTCCACATGTTCATAATCTGTGTATGCACCGGCAAAATTAATTGCGCTGAAGGTATCAGATCCTGGTTGATAACTTGCTTGGGTTTGGTAACGGGTTTGCTTCATGTCCAAGACAACGGCTTCCTCTTCACCTTCTTCTTCACCCTCGTGTTCCTCGTGACCGCCATGTCCAGGTACACCGTATAAACTATCTTGACGTTCTACTGCAAAGCCTATGTGTCCGTTGTCGAATAAATAACTAGAGCCAAGGGAAAATCCAGATGACCTGTATTGGGTATTTTCAACTGTGCTCTCGTTTTCATGCTCGTCATGTTCATCTTCATCATCGTGGTCATCATGTTCTTCTAATATCGCAGCACCGGGGACTGAGTATGTCTGTGCATCACGGTAGTACCCTTGGGCGGAAAAAACGAAATCATTGATATCTTTAATAAGGTTGCCGCTAACCGCTTCCTCAGCGTTATTTGAATTACGACTAAAGCTTAGTTCACCGGTCGTTTCAGCGTATTTAGGAATTCTGTTATCGACTACATTTATAACACCACCTATGGCGCCACTTCCGTAAAATAAGGTCGCAGGACCTCTTAGTACTTCTATTTGCTGAGCAGAGGTGCTGTCAGTCGCAACCTGATGATCAGGGCCAACACGTGAAGCGTCCGAGGCATCAAGACCATTTTGGGCTATTAAAACCCGCGGACCACTTAGGCCACGGATAATTGGCGTACCTGCGACACCGCCGTGAGCAGAGGAATGCACGCCAACTTCATTTGTTAAGGTGTCGCCCAATGTAGATGCTTGTCTTCTATTCAGGTCATCACCGGCTAACACACCGACAGGGATCGAAGATTCAAGATTAGAAGCGTGGAAGGCACTTGCTGTGACATCGAAGATTTCGATACTGGCATCTTTCACCTTGATAACTAAATCGTCGATACCATTTTCAGGTACATTAATTATCGTGGTGTTATGAATAAAGTTTTCAGACGAAACGTGAAGCTCGAATTGTCCTTGGCCGAGATTTTGAAGGCTAAAGCTACCATCTTTTTTGATTGGAGCCCTAAGCTGAGTACCCATAATTTGTACTTCACCTGAAGTCACCAAATTACCGGCCTGATCTCTAACTTCTCCAGAGATTTGACAAGCAATTGCAGGAGAGCTAGCAAGACCTAAAAGTATTGAATATGTGAGAAATTTTTTTGACATCTTTGTATTGTTATAATGTTACATTTTGATTGTTATAATATAACAACACACTTTAAAATCAAGTCATAATCTCACCGTCACATAAATTTCATTAAAATGGAGCCGTAGTTCATTATAACAATGGAGTCGTAGTTCATTCTCCCAATCTCAGGGAGTTACCCACCACTTGGGATCAATATTTTCGAACTCACGGGTTAAACCTGGGGTGTCAACACGAATAACAGTACGCTTATCCATATTTGCTCGTTCAAACGCATCTTTTGAATACTTATGGTTGCGTAAAAGATGAAACAAACTTCCGTCTTCTAACGCCTTTTCTAGGCCTTTTTCAATTATGGCTTTTAACTTTTTATTACTCGGATGCAGATAAAAAAATCGCCCAAACGGGTAAAACAAAGTGATGTTTTCATCCACAACAAGGCTATGATCTTTAGGTCCAAATTTTTCTAAAAGCCCATAAGCTTCATGCGCGCCCAAAGGTAATAAGTGGAACCTTTCGGCATTTACGCGTAAAAAGAGGTTTTGTATCGTAGGCGCGGTAATAACTTTAAAGCCTGCGTTTTCAAGAATGACGTTGTCATGCCAACCGGTGCCTTGACCGACCGTAAAAGCAACTAAATCTTGCAGATCATTCACCTTATTTAGTTTGGAGACATTTTCTTTACGGGTGATAAATAACCGCCATCCACTTACCCCCATATCAATCGGTTTGTAGATTATATCGAGTTCTTCTAAAAATGCGGGTAAGTACCCGCCGTCGATAACATCGATTTGATTGGTTGTTGCCATTCTTATAAGTCTTTGAGAATTTACGACTTTATCATCAAGTATTAATTGATAATCTTCTCCAGATTTTTCTAGCGCGAGTTTAAGAACAGAATAACCAAGTGCAGAGGTACCTATACCATCTCTATTAGGATATACCACTTCAATCGCACTACTGGATTTGCTGAATACTATTGAAAGCAATAATGTGATAAAAATCAGACAGGCGCTTATCGCTTTGCTACTAAGCAATTCAGGAAATCCATTTCGATTTTGTCGAAAAAGAAAAGTTACCTTCATATATCTGAAGCCAAAATACACTAATAAACTAATTTATAGACTAAAGTCGTTTATTTTTAAAATTTAATATAAAAAATAAACTATTTTTAATCAAAAACTTCCTGTTAGTATTCTACGGGATAGTCTTTTTTAAATGCTTCGCCAGCAAATGCTTTTTTCTGGGTCCAGTCTTCAGATGGGCTTTGCCAAAACAGGTCGCTCAAGGGAAGCCCTAAAGGCAAGAAGCTCGCGGTGGTGATGTACATACTGCCATTATTTGAGTACCAGTCGCTTAAGGCTATATTGGCACCCGTAAATCCTATTTTTAAGAACCCATCTTCAGAAAAATTATTGTGTTTTACAAAAATAGTTTCATGCACTGCTTTTAAAGCAGCTCTCACCTGGCCTACAGGCAAGGAATCTGGCAACTTATTTTTCAAGGCTAATTGAGCTAAAGGCTGGAATGCTGCAGTTCGATAGGTAAGAGAACGACCTATTGGCGGGTAGGTACCAGTTGGCGAAATTAGTCTTTCTAGATGTTCACAGAATCGTTGTGAGCGTTTTATTTCGGTGTCTAGTTCTACCTTTATATCGCCTTTCCAAAAATAAGCCTCTTTATTGGCCATAACCTCTAAGATATCCAGTAGCATTGGATGAATGACATAAGAGCCATAATAATCAAACGCAAAATGTTGGCCATCAGCGAACCAACCATCCCCTACATACCATTCTTTGAATTTACGAATCGCATAATCTAAGCGAATAGGATCATACTCCTCGTCGATGCTCATTAGAAAAGCTTCGTTCATTGCTGCGAAAAGTAACCAGTTAGTATAAGGAGGTTGAATTTTACGCAGAGATTTAATTTCTTTTATAATTCTTTGTTTAGTTTTATTGGATTGTTGTTGCCATAACAAAGGTGCACGAATCATTGCTTGAGTGTAATAAGCTGAATCCACTAACATTTGACCATGACCAACATCCCAATCAAGATAATCAGGGCTTTTAGGGTCAACTGAATATTCATAGCATTGCAAAGCATTTTCACGCATTTTTAGACGTCTTTGCTGGTATGGACCAGGTTCATTTAGCGCAATCCAAGGCGCAGCGCCCGCTATAGTGCGTCCGAAACATTCTAAATAAGCCACGCGTTGGTCGCGACCATCGCCATTTTTAGGTACCTGCAAAGGAAATTTTTTATGAAAATTTTGGTTGGCAAAAATAGATAAAACTGGGTCAGCTATTTTCTCGAGTAAACCTACAAAAAAATCATAATCTTGAGGAATCTTGGGTGTATTCTTAGCTTGTAAAGAGAAGCTAGGTAATCCAGTTAAGCTAAGTAGAGCTCCCATCCCTGCGAAGGTTAAAAATTCCCGTCTTTGCATTTAATTGTCCTGATTTAATAGTAGCGGTAGTGGATCAATTTGCTTGTGTATACGCAAGTTTAATCCACTGCAAAAGTTGCTCATCAATCTGATCTAAGTTAGTCAGTTGAACTCTATGGGTGCACATAGTGCCAAAAGGTCCTGAGGTTTCAAGTCTGCCTTGGTGCTCAACGTCATTAAGTTTTAGTCCTAAATCAATGCGTGTTTTAGTAGAGGGCTGAATCAACGCAAATTGCCGTTTAACTCTAAAGCTCACTGCCGATTTTTTTGGCACGACTTCTACATTGGAACCAAGCTCGGTTATCTTGGCAGTAAGTAAATCAAATATAGGTTTTAAATTCTCTTTACCCTTATATTGATTGCTCACTAACTCACTGTCTTGAGACGAGCCGGCATCAGCCTCCCGAAATTTAAGGGTAATGAAATTAGCATAACCATGAGATATTCCCAATTCTGACTTGAGATATTTCATGTACTCGCCATGTTTTGTAAAAGGTAATTTGGCAAGTTCAACTTTCCACTGCGCCAAGGATAAGCCTGTTTTTTCAAGAAGATTTTGTTCCATGGAAAATTCTCCGACGGGGCGATTCAGACACTAAAACTATCTAACGAAAGCCTATGGCTAACTAATGTTGGTCAATCAAGTATTAGTTAGTTAGGTGTCTAGTTTCAAGCGATTTTTCTTGTTTTCACATTCTAAAATTTACGCACTCGCAAGCAAAAATTTCCCAGTTTATTGTGCATACTAATTAGAGGATAGGATTTCAATTGACATCTCATGGCCAAGAAAAACAACATAAAGATAATAAAAACAATATGTTGCTTCTTATAGGGCCAATTCTACGGTTCCTTTAAATAACTGGCGTAATTTCTGCAAAAGTAGTGTTAAAAAATAATAAAAAATGCGGTCTACCGCTATCTACATTAAATGTTCAATCATTTTTAACGTCGCAAACTGACTCCTATTTGAGTCACCCTGTACACCGGCATTCGTCCTTTTGGGAAGCAGGTAATTTAAGTTATATAAGGTAATTAAGGAAAGCTAATGTCGAATAAGCCCTTTCTAATCACGGTTTCTGCATTCATCGTTGGGATATTGAGTATCTTGTATGCGATTGATGTTCAGTCGGCGTTTTTAAACAGAGGCGCAGGCCAACTACAAGCGCAAGTATCACAGAAACAACCTACGACCGTCGCGGAAGTATCTGAAAACGATAAACAAGAAAGTCCAAAGCGTCCTACTCATGCGTTTGATAGAGCTTGGCTAGAAAGTCATGCAAAAACACTGTCTGAAAAAGCATACGAAGCCAAAACAATACCTGCAGATAATCCACTTAGTCAGTTAAATTACGACGATTATAAGAAGATTCAGTTTGAGCGTGGCGCGACCATTTGGAATCGAGAAGATAGAAACTTTAGAGTTAATCCTTTACATCCAGGGTTTCTTTTTAAAACACCAGTCAATTTAAATTTAGTTGTTGGCGGGGTGTCTCGTCGTGTTCTTTATACGTCTGAAATTTTTAATTATGACGAAGGTCAAGAACAAGTTAAAAATACAAAGGCGCAAGGATATTCTGGTTTTAGCGTTACCACTCCAATAAACAGGGATGATAAGTGGGATGAGTTCATGGTATTTCAGGGCGGAACTTATTTTCGAGCTGTGGGCAAAACCAATTGGTATGGACTCTCGGCACGAGGGCTTGCCATTAATACGGGAAAGCCAACAGGTGAAGAATTTCCTGAGTTTACCGACTTTTGGATTGAACGTCCGCGCGAAACAGATGATGCCTTAGTGGTGCATGCTTTAATGGAGAGTCCGTCCGTCACAGGCGCTTTCACCTTCACGGCTAAACCTGGCGAGCACACTCGCATAAAAGTAAAAAGCACTCTGTACCCAAGAACAGACATAACACATTTTGGCATAGCACCGCTCACTTCCATGTTCCTCTTTAATGCCATGAATAATGTCAGATTTGATGATTTCAGACCTTCGGTACATGACTCCGATGGTTTATTAATGCTTAAAGGCAATGGTGAGCAAGTATGGCGGTCTTTAGCTAATCCATTACGATTAGAAGTGTCGGTGTTTCAAGATCACAACATCAAAGGCTTTGGCTTGATGCAGCGAAGTCGTGATTTTGAAGATTTTGAGGATTTTGAAGCTCATTATCAAGATCGACCTTCAGCTTGGGTAACACCTCTCAACGATTGGGGGCAAGGTCATGTGGAGTTATTCGAAATTCCTACCAATATGGAAATTCACGACAACATAGTTGCATTTTGGCAACCGAAGCAGCCATTAAAAGCGGGTGAGTCTTACGAATTCAATTATGAGATTGCATTTGGAAGCGATGCGCCAGTGAAAAACAAAATCGCAAAAGTAGTCGCGAGCGCTTCTGGATTATCTATTGGGTCTAATACTCAAAGAGAGTTTGTCATCGACTATAAAGCGGATCAGATCCCAGAAGATGTTGTGGTAAACGCTCAATCTAGTACAGGTCGCATAACAGGTACTGTCAGTAAAGTAGTACCACAAACAGGAAATCTGCGAGTAGTTGTTAAATTTGAACCCGGTGACGAGGATTTGTCAGAAATTCGCGTAGGTCTTCAACAAAATGACAAGCAATGGGGGGAAACATGGCTTTACAGATGGACTCGTTAAATACTGAAAACCAAGCCGTTCCTCCAGCGGCTAGTTTGCAAATGTTACCCCAAGATTTTTCTACAAAACCAGAGGTTAACCATGGTTTTCAGGGGTGGAAGGCATTACTGGCTAGGCTTATCACCTTTGGTGGAGCATTAGCGCTGACTGTTTATGCAACTTATCAAATGGTCCTTATCGTTTCTCAAGGCAAAGTCACCATTTTACAGTGGGTGATGGTAGCCTTGTTTTGCATTACCTTTGTATGGATAGCCCTTGCCGCTTGTGCTGGTTTAGTAGGCTTTCTCTTTTCCGGCAAATCTACTCGTAAAGATAATGTCGATATTACTGACAAAAAGACAGTGTTATTGATGCCGGTTTACAATGAAGATCCAAGCGAAACTTGCGCGGCTCTTTATGCAATGGGCACGGAGTTGGATGCAAGAGGCTTAGGTGAACAGTTCGAAATTTTTATTATTTCTGATTCGAATAATCCAGATGTTTGGATAAAAGAAACTGCAGCCGTGGCTAAACTTAAAGAAGCCTTGCGCGGCAAAATGAATGTTTGGTACAGACGGCGATTTGATAATAGTGCAAAGAAAGCCGGCAACGTTCATGAATTTGTGAGTCGCTGGGGAGCCAGATATGACTACATGCTAGTGTTGGATGCAGATAGCCTGCTTTCTGCAGACACTCTACACCAGCTTATGCTAGAGATGGCTGCGGATGACCAGAGCGGCATCATTCAAACCCTTCCTTGTTTGTATCGTGGTGATACTTTATTTGCACGATTACAGCAGTTCGCCGGTAGTATTTATGGCCCCATAGTGGCGCAGGGAATTACGGCTTGGCAAGGTAATGACGGTAACTACTGGGGGCACAACGCAATAATCCGCGTGAGCGCGTTTGCAGAAACAGCGGGATTACCAAAAATTGGCGGCGTGCGTCCATTCCAAGGGGATATCCTGTCACATGATTTTGTCGAAGCCGCGTTAATGCGCAGAGCTGGGTGGAAAGTTCGAATGTTACCCGCACTCAAAGGTTCGTGGGAAGAAAGCCCACCGAGTTTAAGTGATGTAGCTGTGCGTGATAGACGGTGGGCTCAAGGCAATATTCAACATCTTGCAGTGCTAAAAGCCAGAGGACTTCGATGGCCAAACAGGTTTCACATGTTAACAGGTGTTATGGCCTATATGGCATCGCCATTTTGGTTAGCACTAATTTTGATTGGGATTGTAATGGCGGTGCAAACTCATTACGCAAACATTGAATACTTTTCTGATCAGATGACCTTACTGCCAAATTGGCCAGTGTTTGATTCTGAGCGCATGATCCAGTTGTTTATATTTACAATGGTGATAGTGGTGCTACCAAAACTCTTTGGTTTGATTAGGGCATTCTTTCATACTTCGTTACGAAAGCCTTTGGGCATCATTCGCATGACATTAGGTACTCTAGTTGAAATGTTTTTCTCTATTTTGTATGCGCCAATTTTCATGCTTATACATACCAAGCATATCATCGATATCTTTCGTGGTAAGGACTCTGGCTGGTCAACACAGCAAAGACAATATTCCGGTATACCCTGGATGCAAGTGACCAAACAACATTTCTGGCACACCTTGATTGGCATCGGATTGACAGCTTTAGTCTACTTTAACGCGCCGAGTCTGTTGATTTGGTTATCCCCAATCTTAATTGGTTTGGTACTTTCGATTCCTTTGTCGGCGCTAAGCGGTAGCCAAATATTGGCGAAAGTATTCAGAAAGCTGGGTATTTTGAATATTCCAGAAGAACAAAAGTCCCTTGCCATATTTGAAGCCAGAGATAAGTTTGCTGAAGAACTCAATAACGAAGTAGCTCAGTTATGCAGTTTAGACGTAGCGATAAATCCAAGGCTGAAACAACGCCATTTTTCCATGGTGCAACCGATTCCGCGATTAAAGAGAGGTCAGGCTCCGGTACACAAGTTAAGTGCTGAGTACAAGTTGAATGACGCCACTTCATGCGAAGAAGCCTGGTCTTGGTTAGATAAACAAGAAAAAATTGCTGTCCTTAGTGAAATAGCACTGTTCGAAAGGTTCGCAGAACTCAAAAGAGTTAATGCAGCTTAAAATTTTGACTGTATTTTGAAATTCGTAACGAAAGGAGATCAAAATGAGTAAAACAAAGATAGGGCCAATCGCAAGTATGTCAGCGATAAAAACGGCCATCGCTAACAATGAGGCTGATAAATTAAAACAACTATTGGAAGGTCAGCAACTGGATGGATTACAGAAAGATTATCTACTCGAGTTGGCCAAAATGAGTAATAAAGAAATAAGCGAAATAGTTTCATCCACACCAGCCAAACCTTGAATAAGACGGTTTAACATTTAAAGAAAAGGCAGTTTGTGGTCACCCAAATTGCCTTTTCTCCTTAATATCTGAATTACAAACATTAAAATCGATTAAAAAACGGCCATTTAAATAAATGCAAATGATAATGGTTATCATTATGGTTGACATGAAGATTTCATTCTGTAACATTGAGTCCATTAAGTAAAGAAATACAAAACGAACACGTTTACACACTCAACACATTCAATAGGTTACAAATGAAATTATCTGCAAGATATTCTTCAATCGCAGCGGCGGTTGTTATAGGACTTGGTGCAAATGCTACTGTACAAGCAACGGCAAAGTATGAAGATGTTGAAACTATCGTAATTACAGCAACTGGTTTCGAACAAAAAATTGTAGAGGCCCCCGCTAGTATTTCAGTCATTACTGCGGAAGAGCTTAAAACTCGCTCGTTCACTTCTATTTTAGATGCCGTAAAGTATCAAGAAGGTATCGATATTGGTACGACTAGAGACAAGACGGGCCAAGGCAGTGTTAGCATGAGAGGGTTAACAGGCGAGTACACCTTACTTTTGATAGATGGAAAGCGTCAAAATAATCATGGTGACATCTACCCAAATAATTTTGGTGGTAACGCATTTAATCATATCCCTCCATTAGATGTCATTGAACGAGTAGAGGTCATTAGAGGGCCCGCTTCGACTCTTTACGGTGCTGATGCACTAGGTGGTGTCATCAATATAATCACAAAGAAGCATAGTGAAAGTTGGGGGGGCGCAATCACTTACGGAAGAAGCGTGCAAAGCGATGACGATTTTGGAGATGATATAACTACAGATGTCACACTTAATGGTCCTCTAATTGAGAATGTCCTTAGTCTGGGCCTTAGAGCAAGTCTATACGAACAACAGGCTTCATCTCCGCAATTTGAGCCAGCGGTAGATCCAAATGGTGATGTTCATGTAAGAGCTTTAGGTTTTGGTAGCGGTGGTCGAACCGTAGATAATACAAATGAGCACTTTGGTTTTAGTTTAAATTATACCATAGCTGACAATCATGAACTGATGTTTGATTATGACAATTCACATCAAGAATATGACAACACACCAGAATACGATTTGGATACTGGCACCATCACTTATCCTTTAGGTACAAAAGATAATATAGACAGTATTTGGGCTTCTCGTCGCGGACAGGTAAACCCGCGAGCAGGCTATGCTGCGGAACAAGAGTTTGATCGTCAATGGTGGTCACTCGCTTATCAAGGAGAATTTTCATCGTTTTCATTAGATGCTTCGCTTTCTTATGTTGATACTCAAAACAATGGTCGGACATTACCTTTAAGTGTAAGTGAGCGTTTACTTTTGCAGGAGATGTATGATGGTACGGGTGTTTATGCCGGTTTAAGTGAGGAAGAGCGTCGAGATATAGCTGAAGAGACATTCTTACCTCGTCCTAACAGACCCTTAGAGAGTAGCCAGTATACGTTTGACCTAAGAGCAGATATTCCAGTAAACAACCTAGCAGGTGATCATAACTTCGTATTAGGCGCCCAAGCAATTGACGGTGAGTTGCAAGACGGGGTGTTCGGCTTAGAATCAGGTAATGCTGGCGCCATTCAAGAGCAGAAGATGTATTCAGTCTTTGCTGAAGACAACTGGATGATGACAGACACTTTCACCTTAACAGCAGGTGTCCGATATGACGACCATGATGTATTTGGTGGTCAAACCTCGCCGCGTATATATGCAGTTTACAACCTATCAACTGATTGGGTGTTAAAAGGCGGTGTTAGTACAGGATACAAAACTCCTCAAACGACAGATTTATACGATGGCATTACCGGCTTCGGTGGTCAAGGTACTAGTCCATTTGCTGGAAATCCTGATTTACAACCTGAAACTAGCGTTAATTCAGAAATCGCATTGTATTGGAATACTGACGAACATAATTTCAATATTACATATTTCATGACCGAGTTTGAGGATAAAATAGCCCGAGGAGATACTATTCAAAGTTGTGAAACCACAGGTGGTGTAAGACCCTGTGTTAACCTTGGCGAATATGATCAACTTGGCTATGACACTTACAGTCAAAAAATCAATATTGACGAAGTAGAAGTACAGGGGATTGAAATTGCTGGTCGATATCAATTTCTGAAAGATTGGGCTGTTTATGCAAACTACACATGGACCGACAGCGAACAAAAAAGTGGAGTTGAAGAAGGCCTACCATTAACCAATACGGCTGAACATATGGCGAACATCAACCTGTCATGGGAACTATCAAGTGATGTAAGTCTTTACTTACAAGGGGAGCTCCGTTCTGATCGTTATCGAGGATATGATTCAATATTGGAAAGAGAACTATATTATAAAAATTACACCTTACTTAACCTGGGTGCATCGTGGACACTTAACGAGTATACGGTAGTGAATTTGCGCGTAAACAATCTATTGGATAGAGATTTCACCTCTTATACAACAACTTACGAAGATTTAAACGGTGACGGTGTGTATGAATATGTCACTGGTCGAGGTGCAGTGAGTGAAGTTGTGTTTACAGACGATTACAATGTAAAAGACAAAGCAAGAAACTTCTGGGCGAACGTCACTGTTAGTTTCTAAATGATTCTGCTTTAAAGGAGCAAAAAGGTAAACATGCGGATCGAAGTGGGTTCTATTAGACAGTGGCACTGGATAAGTGCCTCTTTGTCTTTGGCTGGAATGTTAGTATTCGCGATTACCGGTATTACCTTAAATCATGCTACTGACATTACCATAGAGCCAGAAATTCAAGTCGTGGAAGCCAGTTTACCCCAAGACTTATTGGATCAACTCTCACAGCTTGCACAGCAACAAAGTGAACAATCTGGTATGAATGCGCAGCTTCCTCGTTCGGTGCAGTTTTGGTTAGCGCAAATGCATGATATTCAGATTAGCCCATCAGCTTCCGTAGAATGGACTGAAGAAGAGATCTATCTCGCTATGGCTGGTCCAGGAGTAGATGCTTGGATGGCCATTGATTTGAGCATTAATGAGCTCAGTTATGAGCGCACAGATAGAGGCGTAATTGCATATCTAAACGACCTGCATAAAGGGCGGGACACCGGCGTAGTCTGGGGATGGTTTATCGATATATTTGCCATAATCTGCGTGATGTTTTGTGTTACCGGCCTCATATTGTTATATCGACAAGCAAATCATCGAAGCATGACTTGGCCAATCACAGTGTTGGGGTTGTTGGCACCCTGTATCTTACTACTTTTATTTGTTCATTAAACAAACAAGGAGAACTATTTTGTTAAAACGGCTGTTGGTGGCTACTAGTCTGATAACTTTTTCATTAATCCAGAATGTCCATGCATTAGAGCAAGCGACAGAAGTGCATTTACAAATTGAATTGCCAAGGCTGCAAGTTGCCGAATATCACAAACCATATGTAGCAGTATGGTTAGAAAATGATAAACGTCAGGCTACACAAATTGAAGTTTGGTATGACGTTGCTATGGACAACGAAAAAGGTGAGGAATGGCTTGCTGACTTGCGTCAATGGTGGCGTCGAGGTGGTCGTAACTTAGAGCTTCCAGTGGATGGTGTATCAGGTGCAACTAAAGGTCCTGGTCGACATCACGTTGAGGCTAATTTAGGCCAAATGATGGGTTCGTTACCGCCAGGTAAATATAAATTGAGAGTAGAAGTTGCTAGAGAAGTAGGCGGTCGTGAGCTACTGGATTTAGAAATTGCGCTTCCGCTAGATACTACACTATTGCCTCTATCAAAAGAGGGTAGCAGAGAAATTAGTCAGATTACCCTGACAGCAACCGCAGATTAAGTTCAACAAGGAAAATTACAATGACAGTACATCCAATTTTTAAACTAGCGGCAGGCATTTTATTGTCAGCGGTCGTGGTGTCGGCATCAGCACACAGAGCTTGGATAAAACCCAGTGAAACTGTGTTATCTGGCGATCAAAACTACGTCACTTTTGATGCAGCCGTTTCAAATACTCTATTTTTACCTGAGCATGTACCTTTAAGAACAAACGGAATTTTGGTGACCGGCCCTACAGCAACCAAAGTAGAATTGGAAAATGTTGCTACAGGTAAATATCGATCTACATTTGATATTAATTTACAACAGCAGGGCACTTATAAAATTGCATCTGCTTCTTCAGGTTTACGTGCTTTTTGGAAAGATGCTGAAGGTAACCGTAAAATGTGGCCTCCTCGAGGTAGAGGTGCTGGTGAACAAACATTTGAACAGGCAGTGCCTAAAGATGCTAAAGAACTACAAGTCAGCTACTCCTCTCGTCGCGTAGAGACTTACGTAAGTCTAGGTGCTCCAGATGAAACAGCACTAGCGATTACCAAAACTGGACTTGAATTAAAGCCGTTGACGCATCCAAACGATTTGTTTGCAACAGAAACAGCCAGTTTTCAATTTCTAATGGACGGTGAACCGGTTGAAGGGGTGGAAATAGAAATCGTTCGAGGCAGCATGCGATACCGAAACGACTCAGAAACTATTACCTTGACCTCAGATGCTGATGGCAAATTTAGCGTCACTTGGCCAACAGCGGGTATGTATTTTATCGAAGCTAGTTATAGTGATGAGAAAGCGAAAGCACCAGCAACTAGACGACAAGGTGGTTACGCATTGACCCTAGAAGTATTGCCTTTATAAAAAATGTCGGAAAACCTTAGACTACTGATTGCTCTTGGTTTAGCGCTTGCTTGGATATTGTGGGTTTACCGCATATTCAAGCAAGAGAATAAAACTAAAGCCTCATTTTCGGATGAGCAGCAAACAGTAGTGCTGTATGCAAGTCAATCTGGACAAAGTTTCTCGTTAGCAAAGAAACTAGCCTCATCCCTTGAGAATGCACCTTTGTTGCCACTTAACAAAGTTACCAGCCAAAGTCTTCAATTGGTGCAAAAGGTGTATTTGTTTGTTAGTACCTATGGTGACGGTGAGTCCCCTGATAATGGTAGAGGTTTCATCCATCAACTGAAAAAGCTAAACAAAACTGCTTTGCAACATCTTGAGTTCGAATTAACGGCCTTGGGAGATAGTCGCTATCCTGAGTTTTGTGCTTTTGGTTATGAAGTCTTTAATCAACTAGTCGATTGTGGTGCTAAACCTGTCAATTCAATTCAGTGCTTAGATGCGAATATGCCGCAGTCACATGAGCGTATCCAAAGTAGCGGCAATACGTCGCGTATTACCTTAGAAAAGCGCACCCACCTAAATCCTGCCAGCCAGAGTGAAGGGTTGTTTTTACTGGAGTTTAAAACAGAAAACTGCCAGTGGGAGGCCGGGGATATTGTGGATATTTACGTCCCAGATCCTGACAATCAAGAGCGTTATTTACACCCCAGAAGCTACTCAATCGCCAGTGCTTATGAGGGTAAAAAGCTAAAACTTATCGTTAGATTGCAAAAACGCTCAGACGGAACTTTAGGTCATGCTTCTGGTTATTTGACGCAATTAATGGTTCCCGGGAATGCTTTACCGGTAAATATTGTCGAAAATCCAATGTGCAAAATCACAGACTCACAAGTGCCCCTGCTGCTAATCGGTGCAGGTAGTGGTCTTGCAGGTTTGGTCGGGCAGATTGAAACCAGAGCATATACCAAACAAAAGATTGGCAATATAGGACCTATTTGGTTGATCTATGGTGAACGCGATCCAGAATTAGATTTGCCATTACACGAAAAATTATTGAATTGGCAACAAGAAGGTGTGCTGACAATAGTCGATAGAGCCTTTTCTCGAAACCCAGCTAAATCACAGTATGTGCAGGATATATTATTGGAAAAAGCCAGTAGCATTGAGGAATTCTTAGGCAATAATGGACACATTTATTTGTGTGGTAGTAAAGACAAAATGGGCGATAGCGTGGATAAGGCTATCAGCCGCATTTTGGGTGAGGCAGGCAAAGAAAAAATGATTCAATCAACTCGCTATCATAGAGACCTGTATTAGGTTAATTAGCCGCTAAACAGCAATAAGATTAACTAATCATTGACCTGTCTATTGGCGACTGTAAACTAACCAAGCTTGGCTTATAAGTTGATGGTGATTATTTGAAAATTTTAGTAGATGCAGATGCTTGTCCAAATGTTATTAAAGACATTCTGTTTAAGGCGGCGCAACGGAAAAAAATTCAAACGTTACTCATCGCCAATCACGCCATAAGTATTCCCCCATCACCCTATATCACACGCTTGCAAGTGGCTTCTGGGTTTGATATTGCAGACAATGAAATTGTCAAACGGGCAGAACCGGATGATTTGGTCATTACTGCGGATATTCCTTTGGCAGACGAAATTATCAGTAAAAATGCCCTAGCATTATCGCCACGGGGAGAGTTATTCGACAAACAAACGATTAAAAGTCGATTGAATACCCGAGACTTTATGGAGACAATGCGCGCTAGTGGATTTCAAACCTCGGGCCCGCCACCACTTTCCCAAAAAGATCGTAAAGCATTTGCTGACCATTTGGATAGAATCCTAGCGAGGTATTAAAAAAATTCCTAAATAACTCAGCTGGTTAATTAATAACCAACCTTTGGATGTTGACAGAAGTTTACTTTCTGTTTACTTTTTTAGGATAAGAACGAAGTCGATCAGAGTTTCCAGTTTTTCTTGTGCCGTTGTCGTTTAGACAAGTGGAATGATCAGAAAAGAAAGATTAAGACGAGAGAAATGGAATGCTTGACTCTGTACTCATGTTCGTTATGAACGAACTTAACGGCTATCTAAAATCTAAGTCAGCGCTCACTGATGATGTTGTGAAGCTTGGACCTATTGTGGATGACAGCGGTAAATACGCCCTTGATAAAAACAGTATTTCCCTATCATTAATCAATGTTGAACAAGAAGCTATAACTAAACAGCAACTCCCTAAAACTACCTACTCCCAGGGCAAAATGTTAACTTTTGCACCTGAGCTTCGTGTTAATCTTTATGTCATTTTTGCGGCTCGTTTTGATATTTATGATCAGGCATTAAAGTACATGTCGCACATAATGAACTTTTTTCAAACTCGCCCCTTGTTTACCCCAGATACTTATCCGGAGCTTGATACTACTTTATCGAGAATATCTCTGGATTTGCAGTCGCCCAATTATGACCAGCTAAATCAGATTTGGGCATTTATCGGCGGTAAACAATTACCTTCTGTTTATTACAAAATACGCGTGGTTAGTTTGCGTGATCAAGAATCGCCTAATATTGGCCCGCCAATATTGACCGTGAATAACGAGATTCATTCAAAATAAACTAACCGGCAATAGAAAGGAAAGGCTGAGATGGAGTTTAGTAAGTTAATGGACGTCAGCATTACCCATGACTTTTACGATGGGCTATGCGGGGACTTGATTTTGAAGCCGGTTGTTAACACCGGCAAACTTATGCACGTGGGGAAAATGCGTAGCGTAAATCAAAACGGCCAAACGTCTCTTTTTTATCAGCAAAACCCTCTAGCAGAACCAATGCAAAATATGTCAGGTGCGCATTTACTATTTGCATTAGTACCTACATCAACAACCTTTAGTGTGATTACTCAATTGGGCAATAAAACCAATCAATTAACTATCTATCGTAATGATGCTGATCCTAATAGCTTATCCGCACAGAGCTTTACCAAAGCAGGTGAAAGATTTACCTATGAGATTGTGCTTGAACAAAGACCATTAACCTTAACTTTATTGAACAGTGCTGGTGACACCGTTGAAAGTTATGAGATTACGGCGGCGCAAAATATTCAATCTTTTACCTTTGAACTTGCACTTTATGAAAACGGCTTGTATCGCATAACGGAACAAACTGACAGTGATAATGCTGAGACCAACATTGCGTTTTTCCCAGAGCTGCCTAGCCAGTGTCAGGGATTACTTATTCTCACGGTGGATAGTTCCCACTATAGCTCACCTGTTGACTTCACCATTAATTTTAATGCGCGCGAAGACAGGCTGAACTACTACATAGTGGCGACAAAATATGCCGAGGCAGATTTGACTGGGCTGTCAGTCACAGATGCAGGTTATGAAGAACAAAACCGAACCGAAATTACCTTCAATAAATTACAAGTAGCAGATTTCACTGATCAAGAAATTGACAGTAGCTTGCTCACACAAAATGGCAATAACGTCATTTTATTCCAATCTCAATCAGCGGTCAGTCGACGTTTAGTTGGTCCTAAGCACATACAGTTGACGCTGAATGATGAAGTTCTCTTTTCGAGTTTGCCAATACCGGGTAGTAACAGAGTCACGGCGGACTTTTTTATTCATGTTGCTAAGCCCTAGGAGCGTCATCTATGCCAGCATACAAAACGCCAGATGTTTATATAGAAGAAATACCGGTTTTTCCTCCCTCTGTAGCTGAGGTGGAAACGGCAATTCCCGCTTTTGTAGGTTACACCGAAAAAGCCACCAAAAGTACGGACAATGATTTAATTTTAAAACCGACCCAAATTACCTCAATGAAGGAGTTTGAACAGCTATTTGGTGACTGCTATTACGATACAATTGCCATTAGTATCGAAGCAAGCGGAGATACCTTTACTTCCTCTTCATTTACGCCACCCACTGCTGAATATTTGCTTTGGTATGCAATGAAAATGTTCTTCGATAATGGCGGCGGGAAATGTTACGTGGTTTCCGTCGGACTTTATCAAAGTTCACCCAATATCAGCAATGAAGGTGAAGCAGATTCAGCAGATATTGATGTCAGATACGGCTTATTAGATGGCATAAAAGCGGTTCAGGATGAAGACGAACCCACATTGTTAGTGGTACCTGAATCGGTGAATTTGGGATCGACCGAATATCAAGCCTTGGTACAAGCCATGTTATTGCAATGTGCGACGCTACAAGACAGGTTCTCTATTTTTGATATTTTTGACGGGGATACCAAATTAGATAGCAGTCAGCTTGACACAAATCGGTCTTACTTCGGCAATAATCACCTAAAATACGGGGCTGCATATTATCCGTTTTTAAAAACCGGCATGGTGTATAAGGTAAAAGCGGATAAGTCCAACGTTAATGTCACTGTTGGGTCGGATGCAGCTGCGCAACTTGGCACTATAGAAACATCCCAAACTGCAGCCTACAACTTTGTCATGAACAAAATCAAAGAAGCCTACGTGACTCTGCCGCCATCCGCTGCCGTTGCCGGCATTTATGCGATGACAGATGCCAATCGAGGCGTTTGGAAAGCACCCGCGAATGTCAGCATTAACAATGTTATTTCCCCTGTAATTAAAACCGACACTCTATATCAGGATTCTCTTAATGTAGATGCCGCTACCGGGAAATCTATCAATGCTATTCGCAGCTTTATGGGCAAAGGTACATTAGTGTGGGGCGCTCGCACTCTCGCCGGAAATGACAATGAATGGCGATATGTTTCAGTGAGACGTTTCTTTAATACGGTAGAAGAGTCAGTGAAGAAATCTACCTATTGGGCAGTATTTGAGCCGAATGATGCCAACACTTGGGTAAAAGTGCGCGGCATGATCGAGGCTTATCTGAATCAAAAATGGCGCGAAGGCGCTTTGGTTGGCGCAAAGCCCGATGACGCTTTCTTCGTACGTTGTGCTTTGGGTGTCACCATGAATGCTCAAGATATATTGGAAGGTCGCATGAACGTTGAAATAGGCATGGCAGTTGTTCGTCCTGCTGAATTTATTGTGTTGAAGTTTTCTCACAAACTTCAAACGTCTTAATCCATTGAACCAAGAACGGAGCTAATAAAATGTCAGAATTATATCCATTGCCAGTGTTTCATTTCGCGGTTCAGTGGGGCGGAACCCGCATCGGCTTTTCCGAAGTGTCAGGCCTGACGCAAGAAGTTCAACCCATAGAGTACAGAGACGGCACATTTTTAGAATTTTCCGCGATTAAAATGCCTGGACTGAAAAAGTACAGCAACATCACCCTAAAACGAGGCGTTACCAAAGGTGATAACGATTTTTTCAATTGGCTGAATACGGTCAGTCTAAACAAAGTAGAACGTCGCGATATCGTAGTATCACTGCTAAATGAAGAGCATGAGCCCGTCATGTCGTGGAAGGTGCATAATGCTTTTCCAGTGAAAGTCGAAGGGCCTGGACTCAAAGCTACCGGTAACGAAGTCGCCATTGAGTCTATTGAATTAGCTCATGAAGGCTTGAGAGTGCAAAACGAATGACCGCCTATCATCCACCAGTAGGTTTCCATTTTTCGGTTGAAGTGATGGGATTCGACAATAGTTCAGATTCAAGGTTTACCGATGTTTCTGGGCTGAATGTTGAGATGGCGACGGAAGAAATTGCTGAAGGCGGTCAAAACCGCTTTACGCAAAAGTATCCAGTGCGAACCAAGTATCCCGAACTCACCCTTAAGCGAGGTTTACTCAAACAATCGCAAATGATTGATTGGATAGCGCAATGCATAGAAGACTTCGATATTGAGCCAAGAAATATCAGTCTTAAGTTATTGAACGAAGAGCATGAGCCTTTGATGCATTGGTACCTTGTAGGTGCTTATCCAGTGAAATGGTCAATCAGTGATTTCTCCGCCACCAGTAATACCTATGTGGTGGAATCGCTGCAGTTCTACTACAAGTTTTTTAGCATTAAGCAGGATTAGTATGCCCCTTATCATCGACGAAGTTGTTATTTCCATCAATGTAGACAACCGAGGGTCGCCAAGATCAACCGCAAGGTCAGGGCAAAATCCTCAAGCAAAAAAAGAAATAGTTGAAGAGTGTGTCGAACAGGTGATGGAGATTCTCCGCCAGCAGCAAGAACCCTAACACTAGGTAATTTTAATGAAAGGCGAACTAGAAAAACTAAAAATTCAGGCATTTGCAGAAGCCGATTATTCAGGAGACAAACTCTCTGAGTTCAGTGCTTTTGTAAACCCAAATGAACTGACGTTGGCGTATGAAATGGAATACGACAGTGCTCAGGGCAGCGGTACAACCAATAGCCGCATGGATTTTAAGCAAATCAAACCTGGTGATCTTAATGTCACACTTTTCCTTGATGGAACCGGCGCTAGCGGAGAGAAAATTGACGTTCAAACGCAAATAGAAGCCTTCCAATCTACCACAGGGTACAACGGAGATATTCATCGACCTAATTATCTTATTGTCGCTTGGGGCAGTTTAACGGTAAGGCGTTGCATCTTAAAATCGGCTTCTATTGCATACAAGCTTTTCAAGCGCAGTGGTGAACCTCTTCGCGCTGTTATAAGTGCAACCTTTACTGACAATTCTGACGATCAAACCAGAGTTGCTTTGGCGCAAGATCAATCACCAGATTTGACCCATAGCAGGGTATTTAAAGCCGGGGATTCGTTACCTAACTTATGTCATGAGATCTATGGGAATGCGGCTCTTTATACCCAGGTCGCGAAGCTTAACGCCTTGCATCAATTTCGCAATATTAGTCCGGGAACACGTTTGTTATTCCCTCCTTTGGAGAAATAGCTATTAGTACTCAACGTCGTTTACCCATCAGTATCAATCACCGTGAGTTTACCATCAGCGTAGAGGGAAATTTGGTGCCTCGCAGTTACAACTTATTGGCTGTTTCGGTGGTCGCTCAAGCTAATAAAATCGCCCACGCTAAAATCGTGTTTCAAGATGGTGAGGCGTCTACAGGTTCTTTTCCTATTATCTCAGAAGGTCTGTTTGAATTCGGTCGCCAATTAGAAATAAAAGCAGGGGATTCAGAACAAAACACGACCTTATTTTCAGGTGTGATTGTTGGACAGCAAGTCAAAGTAAATGAGCGTAAATCCCCTCAACTAGTGATCACGTGCAAACACCAAGCGGTTAAGATGACCTTGCACAAACAGGGGCGTTATTTTGAGTCTTTGTCTGACAAAGATGTAATAGAGGAAGTATTTTCACAGCACGGCATTCAAACCGAAATCGATATATTAGAAGAATTCTATCATGAGCAGCTAATACAATATGATGAAACCGACTGGGATTATTGTCTTTCTCGGTTAACTGCATCAGGTTTAGTGCTCTTTACCCAAGGTGATAAGCTTGTCATTAAACCGCCAGCAGTTAACGACCAGCCTAAGCTAACTTTAGAATATGGTGCCACTCTATTAAGTGCGGATCTTAGCACGGATGCCCGCAGCCAAAAATCTCCCATAGAAGCGATGAAATGGGAAAGCGAAAATCAAGCCATCGCCTTTCGAACAGGTCGCAATGAGTTTGGGGAACAGCCGGGCAATTACAGCACAAGTACACTTGCTGACTCCCTCGGTGGAGATATGTCATACATTCGAAAACCTGCCACTTCAGATTCAGAGTTACAGCAACTGGCAAGCGCCCATACCACTTACAATGCGGTCAATCGAGTCTCGGGTACATTAAAAACCATAGGCGTGAGCGATGTTATGCCCGGTGACATTGTGAATCTGATGGGTTTGAGTCAGGCATTCAATGGGCATTCTTTGGTCACAGGTATTCGCCACGAATTAGATACGGTCAGCGGCTGGCGCACATATTTTCAAGTTGGCGGAATAGAGTTACCAGAAGATACTTCAAACCAAATCAGTTCAGGCTTACAGATAGGCAAGGTAGTCGACATTGAAGATCCGGAAAATGAATACAGGGTCAAAGTAAAACTCCCTATGTTAGATGAGACTACGGATGGCATTTGGGTACGAATAGCGAGCTTAGATGCTGGACCTGACAGAGGATTTTTTGTGCGCCCAGAAATTGATGACGAAGTGGTGCTTAGCTTCTTACAAAATGATAGCCGACAAGGCGTGATTTTGGGCATGTTGCATAGTAGTGCACATCCCGCTACTGAATCTCCTCAGCCAGAAAACAATATTAAAACATGGGTGACGAGAAGCGGGCAGTCCATCACCTTTGATGAAGAAAAAGTCGCAATAAGTTTAGCAACGCCAAATGGAAACAAGCTTGATATCAGCGAGGATGAAAGTGGCATTTTGCTAACTGATGAAAATGGTAACTCTTACGGTATGACCCCAAGTGGCATAGAAATTAATAGCGCCTCAGATTTATCTATCAATGCGGATGGAAATGTAATGATTAAGGCTGGCATTAATTTGACCATGGAAAGTGCTTCGAACTTGCAAGTTAAAGGCGCAATGACAACTGTAGAAAGTGGTGCAGTAACTACAATTAAAGGCTCATTAGTAAAAATAAATTAGGACTTCAGGGTATGAATGGACAAGGTTTTCTAGGTAGAGGTTGGCAATTCCCTCCTGCTTTTTCAGCGACGAGCGGAGAAGTCTTAATGTCTGAGGATGAGCAAGATATTCAAGATAGTCTTAAAATTTTATTGGGCACAACCCAAGGAGAAAGATTTTTAGTACCCAAATACGGTATGAACCTGCAACATTTACTATTCGATAATCTCAATACAACCGCTCGTACGTTATTGCGCGACAAAATCAAACGCACCTTATTAGTCTACGAATCCAGAATAAATGTCATCGACGTTTTTCTAGATGATAGCATGCTGCAAGAGGGAAAATTGGTTATCCAAATAGATTATGTTGTACGTGCCAACAACTCCCGATTTAACTTAGTGTACCCATATTATTTGCATGACGGTACCGAAGTTTCGCCAGCGCTTTGATAGGGACCTTGTCATATGTCACAGAACTTTCAAACGCCTGATATCGTTCAACTTTTATTGCCTGAACAAGGTCGTAGCCGACCGCAGAGGCTGCCCCAAGGATTGGCCTCAGACTACGTAAAAATCGATGAGCGCCAAGAAGCTGAATATTTTGATTTTATTAAGGAGTTGTCAGCAAAAATTAAGTTCTATTCGAACGATCCTGAAATTACAGATAACAATTGGGGAAATTTTTTCGATTTTGCACAGGGCCAGTCTGAATCTTGGTTTGAGCAGCATGATGGACAGATTTCACCTCACCTGAGTCTACTCAAGGTATTCGTTGAAAAATTGATTGAAGGGCCTATTCAGCAACAAAATACCTTTCTTAATTCCTATGTGAATTACTATTACCAAGACGTACTGAGATTCAGCAAAAACAAGGCTAGTCCAGATCATGCCCATGTGATAATCAGTTTAAAAAACGCCAGCCAACCTGTACTCATTTCCACCGAGCAAGCATTTTTAGCAGGTAAAGATGAGTTCAATAATCCCATCTTGGCCAACCCTACTATGGACACTGTCATAAACCTTGGCCAAATCGCTGAAAAACGCACTATTTATGTTGATGACCTAGATAAACCAGGTATTAAAATTGCACCCATTGCAGATTCTTTCGATGGATTGGGGGAAGATTTTCCAGAAGATAAAAAGGTCTGGTCTGGGTTTGGTCATCAAGACCTCACTGCCTGTGAAATAGGATTTGCGCTTTCCTCTTCGTTGCTCAATTTAGCAGAAGGAGAGCGCGAGATTTCCATTGAGCTAACGCTTGCTAGCACATTAAGTAAGAATGAGACGAACTTTGACAGCGTTTTTAAGGTTTACCTTAGTAGCGAAGAGGGTTGGACACAAGGAGTGTTCGCATCTGCAGTCGCCAAAGGTAATCTATTAACCTTAACTGTCAGGTTAGATGTTGAAGCGCCGGCTATTGTCAATTATTCGCAAGATTTGCATGGATTTTCTTTAGACGCTAATGCACCAGTAGTTCAAGTCACTATTGATAGCGAATCAACACATCCTCTTTTGTCAAAAATATACAAAGCACACATTGACGAAGTCAAACTGCGCGTGGATGTGACCGGCGTTACCAATATTCAAGCCAAGTCTGACGCTGGTCTCGTTTCCACCAACAGTGCTTTTTTTCCCTTTGGTACTAATCCTAAAGCCGGAAGCGAATTTTCAATTACTAGCGACGAAATCTTTAGCAAACGCCTAGCTGAAGTTAAGGTTAACATTGAGTGGAAAAAAGCCCCTCGATATCTTTCTTCTATTTATACCGCTTATCACGAGTATGAAACCCATGTGCCTGAATTACTCAGTAACGAGTATTTTACCGCTGATGCTAGTGTGGTGGACGGCAATAACAGAAACCTATCTCAGAGAAATGTCAGTTTGTTCAGCACTTCGGATGCTAGAGCGCAACAGCAAATCACAGTCTCAGAGAACCCTCCCATAGGACCTAAAATTCTAAACTTCCTAGACTACACCAGTGTTCTAGGCAGTTATCAAAGTCTGTGGGCGCAAAAACGCTATGGACAAATTTCGCTAATCTCTCCGATGTTCAGCGCGGTAAATACCAGCAAAACTAAGAAAAAATACAATCGACGTTTGAGTTTTGTGTTAGATAAAAGTTTCTTCCACGAAGAGTATCGTAAAGCTTATGTGAAAAGTGTCATGGCCGCTAAGGATGTAGATTCAAGCATAGTGTCTGAGCCCTACACGCCTGAAATTGGCGCAATTTCAGTGGATTATCAAGCCTATACGCAAAGTGTAAAAATCGCAGGAAGCAAGTCGGCAGATTTTGCTAACGACGCAATTCGTTTTTATCACCTAGACTGTTTCGGACAGCGCCGCGAACATAGCTATCAGCGCAGCCAAATGCCGTTTGCAGTAGATCCGCGAGTGAGTTTATTTCCCTATAAAACTGAAAAAGGAAGTTTGTTGCTTGGGTTAGAGAATTTACAGCCGGGAGATAGCTGTCAGTTGCTCTTTAAAGTGGTAGAGGGAAGTGCTAATCCCAGTTTAGTACCAGCAGATATTACTTGGTCGGTACTCTGTGATAATTATTTTAAACCGCTAGATGAAAAATCCTTGATATTTGACCACACTCAAGGCCTGCAAACCACTGGTATTGTCAGAGTTATTTTTCCAAAAGAGGCTACTACTGAACACAGCTTAATGCCCAGTGGGTACCTTTGGATTAAATTAGCTATCACAGGGTCTGCTGCGTCGGTATGCCAGTTGGAAGACATTTTTGCCAACGCCATTGAAGTGGTAGCGGTGCAGGATGAGGCGCAGATGAATGCCACTAAGATTGCAAGTGGGGCAATTTCAAAACTGCAGAAAACGGTTTCTGCCATTAAAAAAATCGAACAACCCTTTGCTGGATTTGGAGGGCAGTCTGTAGAGTCTGATGATGACTTTGCAGCTCGTGTTTCAGCTAGATTAAGACATAAAGATAGAGCAATTACGTTGTGGGATTATGAGTCTATGATATTGGCCAATTTCCCACAGATTCATCGAGTAAAGGCTTTACCTCATGCTCGCCCCGGCCATTGGCAAGCACCTCAACACATTACGCTTTTGGTTGTACCTTATGTCGAAATGGAGAGCTCCTCAGAGCCTCTTACACCAAAAGTAAGTACTCACACGCTCGAATCTATCAAAGATTTACTCCTACAAAAATCTGCCATGCAGGCGCAGCTTCATGTGGTTAATCCAAGCTATGTTTATGTAAGAATGCAGTTTCAAGTGCGTTTTATGCCAGGGATAGATTTTAATTTCTATCAACAAGAATTAAATGATGCATTGGTGAGTTTATTTGCGCCCTGGACCAATGATTCTGCAAATGCTGAAGATACATTATCAAGTCCTAAATTTGGCGGTAGGGTATTTAAGTCAGTGGTAATGGATTTTATCGAAGAGTTGCCATATGTTGACTTTATTACCCAAGTGGTTATGCAAGCGTCTGAAGACGGTTCGGCATTTTATGAAGATACTAATAGCTTGAAGGCAATGTCGCCGGATCAGATTTTAACTTCGGCATCTGAGCATCTTATTACGGAGGTGACAGATGACTGAATACACCCTCGATAGCAAAGCGGTTGCAAACACAAATCTAGATCCAGTGCATATCTATAACCAAGGTATTGAACGACTAATTGCCTTAAGTCGGGACGTGTGGAGCGATTATAACAAACATGATCCTGGCATCACTTTTTGGGAAGTATTAAGTTATTTGACCACTGAGTTGGCCTATAAAACTGACTGGTCTGTGTCGGATATTTTGGTGGACGGTATTGAGCACGCAGATATAAGTGGCAAACAACATCTGCTCAACCAACATTTTCCTGCCCCAGACGTTATTTTACCCTCGGCGCCGTTAACTCAAGCCGATTATCGAAAACTCATTGTTGATATACCTAATGTTAACAATGCTTGGCTCATTCCAACTACCGTTAATTTATTCTATGACAGTCTAGATGAATCAGTCACTCTTTCAACTAGAAGCGGTAAAACCATTACTGAAATTAAGGTGGCTGGTGGTTATCAGGTCAAAATCCTTCTGGCAGAAGGTTTAAATAAAGCAGAAAAAGAGCAGGTGTTATCGGAGGTTGCAAATAAATTAGCAGCAAATCGCAACCTTTGTGAATGGTTCTATCCCCCCGAACTAGTTGCAAAACAGGGTTTTATTTTGTGTGGAGATATAGAAATTGAAGAAAATGCTGATCCTGTACAAGTCAGCGCTGATATTTGGTTCAGTGTGCAACAACATTTACTTCAACCTATACAGCACCAAACGCCCTCTGAAACAGTAGATAAGCTTGACTGGTCAGAGTCGCTGTTCAATGGTCCCCTACTGGAGCATGGCTATATCAGTGACCAAGATATTGCAAATTCCGCGCTTAAAACTCACATACGCCTCTCTGATATTATCAATATCATCATGGATTTACCGGGCGTGGTTGCAGTCAAAGAGCTGATCATAAATCCCGAAGGGACAACAGAGCCTTTGGAAAACATTTGGGTGATTCCTGTCCAACCAGACAAACAAGCTTTGCTTAAACCACAACAAGGTAATCTTGCATTCTATAAGCGTGAATTACCCACCTTTTACGATAAATCTATCGCGTTAACCGAATATAGAAAGTTGCTTAAAAATCTCCAAGACGCTAGCCAACAAGGAGTTGATTACTCATTAGATGCGCCCCTTTCTGAGAACAGAGAAATTATTGATTATCACAGCGTGCAATGGGATCTTCCCGCAGTATACGGGCTCAGCGAAGCCGGTTTGGGCGCCAATGCCACTAAATTGCGTAAAGCGCAAGTGTTGCAATTAAGAGGATTCTTATCTTTCTTTGATCAACTGGCGGCAAACTTTCTTGCCCAAACCCATCATATTAAAGACCTGTTGTCTTTAGACAAAGACCAAGTGAACAGTTATTTCACCCAAATTCCCCAGAGTATTGAAGATTGGCAAAAGCTATATGGCACTGAATCGCAAGCGCTTTCAAATCTTCAGCAGCTAGTGCAAAACATAGATATTGATTTAGAACGACGCAACCGCTTCATGGATTTCATGGTAGCCAGATTCGGGGAGGATATGACCGGCCTTACAGCCATCATGTTAAACGCCTTTGAACCCAGTTGGCAAAAAACACTGAGTTATAAAATTGATTTTTACAATGCGTTACCCGAGGTCAGCAAAAATCGCAGTCTAGGTCATAATCTGTCACTTAAACAAGAGGTCTGGAACACAGATAACGTGTCTGGTTTAGCCAAACGATTGTGCCGTCTTTTAGGGATCAGTAATCACTCTCGGCGGAACCTTAGTGATATCGCCTTTGATATTTATGCTGAGATAGACACCACGCCTGATGATGAATTTCGCTTCCGTATCCGCAATAAAATCGATGACAAAATATTGCTCAGTAGTAGTACCAATTACCTCACAAAAAATGATGCCAAAAAAGAAATGCGCATCGCCATTAAACTTGGTATGGAAGCTCAAAACTATGTGATCGCTAAGACGGTTGATAATCGATATTACTTCAACATTGTGGACGATACGCAAGAGGTTGTTGCTAGGCGCATAGAGTATTTTAGAACCTTAAGAGATTGCCGCCGGGCTATCCGCCAAGTTATTGATTATTTGACTATAAATTATAGCGATGAAGGTATGTATATCTTCGAGCATTGGTGGTTGTTACCCGATAGTGACCAAGATTCTACTTTGCCAGTGTGTCTGGATCAATCATGCACAGAATGTGTAGACCCTTTTTCCTATCAAATTCACATTATTCTGCCCGGATATGGAAAGCGCTTGGGTAACATGGATTTTAGGCGCTATTGCGAAGGGGTGATTAGAAGTGAAGTCCCTGCCCATATCATGCCCAAAATTTGCTGGATAGCGAAAGATCAAATGGCGCTGTTAGAACGCGCTTATAAAGATTGGCTATCGGTTTTTCAAGGTACTGCAAAAGCCAATGCAAGCAAGAAAAAGCTCGCTTTGCTAGAAGCACTTAAACAATTACACAATATTTATCCCGTTGAAAACCTTCATGATTGCGATTCTGACGAAACAGGATTTGTGATTGGAAGAACTGCGTTAGGGACACTTAAGGAGTCAACATGAGTAGCGTCATAACAAGTCTCAAAGAAATATCGCAGCAGTACACGGTATTCTCCAAAGATCAGGTGTTAACTGATTCTCAGTTAAATAGCATTACGGACTATTTAGATGATCAAACTAGGCTAACCCGCACCGCATTAAGTGGTGTCGGCATAATTGAGGGGTTAGTGGTAAGCGCCACTAATACTCAATGCTCTCTAAGTAAAGGCGTTGGTATCACCCGTGATGGTGACTTGTTCGCAAATTACGCTCCGATCAGATTTGATCGTGCAAAGGAATTTCCTGATGACGGACCCGAGTATCCGCCTTTTATGAACGCTGAAAAGCGACTCCCCTTGTATCAGTTAGTCGAAGTCGGTGCTGATGATCCAAAAGCAGCCCCTATTTCACAACTCGATATAGCAATTCAAAACTGCTTGTTTATTTTGTTTGCTGAAAGCGTTATTGAAGATACCGATATATGTACTGGCACAAATTGCGACAACGGTAGTCGCACCTATCATACGCGTATGCGAGTACTTGCTATCGATTTAAACTACGCAGAACTATTACGCTCGCCGAATTTAATTGCCTACCCTTCGGAACAAGAAGTAGCGCGCTTATATCCGCCTAGCATAACCTTTAATGCCTCAATTGATACGCAAACAGAATGGTTTAGCCGAGTACGTCAGCAGTGTGCCAATATTGGCAAACAATTAAATGCAGCTTTTTCATCATTCTGGCCGAACTACAAAGATTATTTATACCCTTACTTTGATGGCAACCCCAGTGAAACTTGGGCCGGCCGGCTTCAGGCCGCATTAGCGAAATCGAAAACAGAAAATGCTAGAAATCAATATTTGTACGAGTTTTTAAGTGACCTCTGTGACACATACAATGCATTAATAGATGCATTAGAAGAAGTGCGACCGGGACTTTTGGTTGGCGCAGATTCCGGAAGTAAGCATCTTCTGTTGGGAACTATTGGTGGCCAAGGATTGCGCTCTGAATTTATCGCGGCGCCTATTCATGCAAGACAAGCCATGCAACCTGTGCATTTTTATGTAAATAAACTGACAGAGCTTCTCGCCAGTTTTGGTTGGACCCGCATCAGTGCACTTAAAATTACTCCTTCAAGTCACGTAGAGCCTAGCTTGCCCGGCTATTACGGAGAAAATACCTTTAACCTTTGGGATTACGCAGCAACACAAAGCAATAAAACTCGCTATTTGTTAGGATACAATGCAGATAAAAATAACCCCAGAGGTGGTGCTCAAGCTCCCCTTGAACGACGCCAATCTGGGTTTGATTTCTATCGAATTGAGGGGGTTTTAGGCAAGACATTTTCAGCTACACAAAGTCAGTTGAAGCAGTTAATAAAACAATATCACCTGCCTATTTCAGTTACTGGCGTACTCATTGAAGGCAGTTTCAATGATGTCATTATTCCTATTCGACCTTTCACCAATAATTTCGGCCATCTGAAGCACATGTTCAAAAAGGATCTCAGTTATCAGTTACAAGATGTGACGAATTTCAGCACCAAATTTAAAAATGAAGTGGTGGAAAAATCCCAGCAACAACCCTTGGTAGACGGGGAAGATATAGATCTCAGCGACAAAGTACAAACCCGAGATAACGAAATAAGAAGCAAAGCGACTAGCGCTATGTCATTGCTTAAAAAAGATAAATTGAACACTGAAGAAAAGACAATGTTCAAAGCCGATCTTACTGCGGTGGTAAAGAGCGCAGGTATGTTCAAGTCCGATGTAGCCAGTGTTTCTACCACCCACTTTCCTACTATGTTTGATCAAATCATTACCAGTCCAACCATCCGCTGGATCGATTGGTTAGATATTTTGGCGGATGATGACGAAAAAACAGAAAAAGAAAAATCTCAATTACCCTCATTTTTAAGTGAGTTTCCCGGGTTTGAGGTCAGCAATGGGGTAGTGCGCGGAGGAACTTTCGTGTTGGTCTATAACTCAAGTGGCACTATTGTTGGTACTGGCATGTTATCTCACTATATTCCTATGCCCGTGGAGCGAGTGCCTTTATTGCCCAGTTTACCTAAATTTGAGTTTCCATTGGATCAGTTGCGGGTGCCAGGCATTCAAGTAGCGCCATCCTTGGGCAAACGTTTCCTTGATTTTGGTTCTTCTGTTACTCAGCAAGTCGACGAGCGCTTTTCCAGTAATACTAATTACCTTGATGTGTTTAGAGATTCTATAGGCATAGTGCGCGATATTTATATGCCAGAGACATCTGTAATCACGCCTCAGATTCCCGGTGACTACATTCCCATAGAAGATATTTTGGTTGATGGTGCCATGTCCAGCATGGCAGCCGCTGAAAAAGAGATACAATTTTTAGATGACAGGATCGCAAGAGCGTCTTCGGCAAACGAAAAACAAGCTCTTGAGTCAAGAAAGCAACAAAAACAACAACAAATGGCTGAAGACATGGTGTTTGTAGCTAAGTATGTAGAGACCAATACCAGCATTTCCGCTGACAAAGGCAATCAAGTAATTGCAAATTTAGGCAAAACGGGTAAGTCCCTTTCAGGTAATGATCAAGCCATCGACATGGTAAAAGCTGAAGTCGAAAATGTGGCGAATGACAGTCAAAATGCGACCTTTAAAATGAACTTAAAAAATGTACTAGGTGCGAATTTTGGATTCTAATTTGCACCGCGTTAAACGTTTGCGATTTAACGCTTCTGTTAATTCTACAAACAATGGTTTTGCATTGCGCCAACTCTTGCAGTCCAGCGTGCCTGAGCTCGAGAGCGTTTTGAGTCATACGCTGGATCAAGAAATGCCGGTACAGGATTGGTTGTTCATTCCGAGTTTACATCTAGATATTGATCTGGCTGATACACAAATGCAAGATCGTGAAGCCATACTAGATGCCATTCAAAAAGCACTGTTAAGCCAAATCGAAGGCGTAAAAAATGCCGTTAGGAGCACTAGCAATCTAGCTTCTGGTGAATTTAGTGAAATTTTGACCAACCAAAATGGCAAAGCTGATAGAAATGCTAGTACCAAAAAACCAAAGGCTTTTAGTAATCAAGACAATCTAATTGATGTGTTGTTTTACTACTTATCTGAGGGGATTTTGCCATGGTATCGCCAAACCGATAATGATATTGAACGCCAATGGAAAGGACTATTTAAAAATCAGCAAACGGTCAAAAACTGCAACCAGAAAATTCATTTGCAAAGCATGCGGGAGCGCTGGATACACCTGCTTATAACCCATACTGAAGACTTTGAATTGTTAACTGTTATCTTAAATTCGGAGTTGATAAATCAAGAAACGGCTAAGTTATTGATTCGATTTTTCGAACAGCATACTCAATCAACAACGCACTCCGACATTATTAGTTTGCTTTTAGTGTTTACTGCGCCCAAATTAACTACTTTGGATAAGCGCTCCCTCGATCAAGCTGAACGAGCTATTTCAGT
The DNA here is from genome assembly GCF_050306235.1 of Glaciecola sp. 1036. Lineage (NCBI taxonomy): Bacteria > Pseudomonadati > Pseudomonadota > Gammaproteobacteria > Alteromonadales > Alteromonadaceae > Glaciecola > Glaciecola sp. 1036. The sequence goes on from NZ_JBLWFH010000002.1 coordinate 98,093, forward strand.
TCTATTCAAAAATGTTCAAGGCGTTAGCGCAAAATCTGAACTACAGCAAATTCAAAAAAGGCTTCTTAATGCAATTAGCAGCCTTGATGCCAACTCGCTGCCTGATTCTATCGCGCGGTCTCAAATCTTGGATACTCCACAAGTATCAGTTGAAACTAATCAGCCAAGATCACATGAAGAACAAGCAGGTGCTGAGATTATTTCGATACCTTTTGCTGGGCTGATCTTACTGCACCCTTATATGTCTCGATTATTTAGCGGACAGGGATGGCTTGATGATCAAAAACAATTAAAAGCATCGGCAATAAACACAGCAGCAAAAGCACTTTGTTATTTGAGCACTGGCAATGCAAGCCTACCTGATTACCAATCAGGCACCATAAAGCTATTGTTGGGATTACCGCTGGCCACATTTTTACCTTTAAATGAAGAACCATTAGAACAGAAAGTCATTCATGACTTAGATAACCTGTTGAGCAGTTTTATTACCCATTGGGGAAAAATTGGCAATATCTCTCATCAAGGGTTACGCGCCGGTTTTATGCATCGACAGGGGCTATTGCAACACACAGAAGAATACTGGCAATTGAGCATAGACAGAAAAGCCCATGACGTATTACTGGATTTTCTTCCTTTTAGCATTTCAACAGTGAAACTCCCATGGATGCCACTACCAATTCACCTAACCTGGTAAAACAGGCTAACACTAACGCTAACGCCCTAGAACTTGAGCTTCTGTGGTTGGCTGAGGTTTTGGATGCGCGGATTCAAGCCTATTTCTACGACCAGGGCGGCCCCTTACATTTTCAATTCGAAAAAGCTCAGCCACCTGATCTAGATCCTAGCTCTAATTTAGCCCGCCTGATTACTAAGTATTCACTAACGGCTGCGCAAAGGCTGGTTATTGCGTTAGTTATTGCGCCCTACATTCGACCGCAGTTGTTAGATGTGTTTTTTGTGCCTAACAAGTATATCCAACGAGGGCACACCGAATTTGGCGGCTTACAAGCGCAGGGGCACAGTGGCTTTATTCCGACCATAGAAACCGCGTTATTCGTACTTTGTGGCGATTGTCTTAACGAGAGATTCAATCTAACCCAAGAGTTCACTCTATCCAGCGTACTGTTTACCCAAGGGATTATTGAACATGAGTCGCTAGGGCCTTTAGAACCTTGGACCAGTAGTGTTCTTACCATGCCTAAATCTATGCTTGATCACCTCACCACTGGCGGGCCTTACGAACCTGCTTATGGAAAAGACTTTCCAGCCAAAAAAATTACGACCTCTCGCAAATGGGAAGAATTGGTATTACCAGAAAGTTTACTCAGTCAATTAAGAGAAATTGCAGATTGGGTCACATATAGCCCTGTGTTAATGCAAGACTGGGGGATGGACAATAAGCTTTCACCAGGTTACACGGCGTTGTTTTATGGGCCGCCGGGGACAGGAAAAACGTTTTCTGCGAGTTTACTAGGGTATTTGACCAACCGAGATGTGTACAAAATTGACCTGAGTTTGTTGGTGTCGAAATATATTGGTGAAACCGAAAAGAATTTAGCCAAAGTATTTGATGCTGCCGAGCATAAAGGCTGGATTTTATTCTTTGACGAAGCGGATGCCATTTTTGGTAAACGCACGCAAGTGGATGATGCAAAAGATAGATACGCGAACCAAGAAGTAAGCTATCTGTTGCAACGTATAGAGTCATTTGATGGCATTGTCATATTGGCATCCAATTTAAAAGCCAACATAGATGATGCCTTTATCCGACGTTTCCAAAGCATTGTGGCTTTTCCTATGCCAAGTGCAGCTGAACGTTTAGCCATTTGGCAAGGGGCGTTTTCAGAAAAATCCAGACTGGATGATGATGTAGATTTAAGGCAGTTAGCCAAAAAATACGAAATAGCCGGTGGCACCATCATGAACATTGTTCGCTTTAGTAGCCTGAAGACCCTAAGCGAAGGCTCGAAAGTTATTAGGTTAGCCTCTATAGAGCAGGGGCTAAGGCGAGAGTTTGCCAAAGAAGGTAGACGCATATGATGCAGACGGCGAGTAAAACGAAAACTACCACAAAACGTGCTGACACTAGCGCGTCTGTGGTGTTTCGCTCCGCTGCCAACAAAGACAAAGAAAAAGATCCAGTTCAAGGCAAATTCTTCAAAGCTGCATTAAAACCAATGCGAGTTTCATCTCCTGATGATCCTGAAGAAAAGGAAGCCGACGCCACCGCAGATAAAGTCATGCGAATGGCCGAAAAAGAAGAAACACCAGTAAGTTCTTCTCAGCCAGCAATCTCGACCAAGAAGCAAGAGGAAGAAGATACCAGTATAAAACGTCAAACAATGCCTGAATTAGCGCGTAAAGCCCAAGGCAGCGTGAATATGAAAGCCAATGTGCAAGCGGACATAAATCGCGCAATGTCAGATGGAAGCCCTCTACCGTTGTCGGTTCGCAAATTTATGGAGCCCAGATTTAAAGCAGATTTTAGTAAGATAAAAATCCATACGGATACAACCGCGGCTAAACTAAATCGCCGTTTGAGTGCAAAAGCATTTGCTTATAAAGAGCATGTATTTTTTGCTGAAAATCAGTTTAAACCTGACAGTAAAGATGGCAAACAGCTGATAGCACACGAACTCACTCACAGCATTCAGCAAGGTGCCGCGCCTCAACAGCAGCAATCTACCACCAAGCAAACAGAATCTACAGCAAAAACTACTAATAAGTCTTCCGCAACCACTAATTCTCCAGCATTATCACGGAAAGCAGAGGTTACTCACAGAACGCAACCTAGTATTCAACGTTTAGGTGTTCAAGACGCCTTGGACTTTTTTGCAGATGCTGCTTATCTCATTCCTGGTTTTCGCATGCTATGTATATTGCTGGGCAGAAATCCTATTAGTGGCAGCAGAGTTGAAAGAAGCGCAGCCAATATTTTAAGGGCCGTGGTCGAGTTTTTACCCGGCGGTATTATCATTACCACGGTGCTGGACCGCTATGGCCTTTTCGAACGAGCCGGTAATTGGATTAACGAACAACTAGACAGTTTAAATCTCACCTATGACAGCTTGTCTCGCTCTTTATCACGTTTTTTAGACAGTTTAAGTTGGAGCGATATTTTCGATTTGGATGGGGTTTGGCAAAGGGCTAAACGCATATTTACTGAACCTATAGATCGAATCGTCAGGTTTGCTCGGAACCTGTTCAACACTATTAAACAGATGATAAAAGACGCGGTTTTGATCCCACTCGCACAATGGGCATCCCAAACCCGAGGTTGGGATTTATTATGCGCGGTGCTAGGACGAAACCCTATTACTGATGAAGTTGTTGAGCGCTCACCTGAAAATCTTATCGGTGGCTTCATGAAGTTTATTGGGCAAGAAGAAGTGTGGGAAAATATAAAGCGCGCAAATGCTATTCCTAGAGCTTGGGTCTGGTTTCAAACTGCTTTGGCCGGAATAAGTCGTTTGGTAAGGGGTATTCCACTCACCCTAATGCGAATATTCGAGGCACTACGCGTTGCAGATTTACTTAACATTCCCGAGGTTTTTGCTCGGATTTTGGGCACCTTTGCAAACTTTGCTATTAATTTTATTCGCTGGGCTGGTGGTACAGTAGCAGATTTACTCAAAATCATTTTTGAAGTCCTAGCGCCAGGGATGATGCCCTATCTTCGCAGAGCTAGAGGGTCGCTAATGTCTATTATTAGAAACCCGATTGACTTTGTGAAAAACCTTATTCGAGCCGGCGTTTTAGGCTTTAGACAATTTGCCCAACGATTTTTACGCCATTTGCGAACAGGGTTTATCAATTGGTTGACAGGTTCTCTTGCAGGTACCGGCGTGCATATTCCGACCTCATTTTCATTGACCGAAATAATCAAATTTGTGCTTAGTGTGTTAGGTGTTACTTGGCAAAGAATTCGCCAGAAACTGGTGACGAAAGTGGGCGAGCCCGCAGTGACTGCTATGGAGCGAGGATTCGATATTGTAAGAAAGCTGGTAACAGAAGGTCCTATGGCATTATGGGAGCAATTAAAAGAGACTCTGGCTAACTTACGAGATACTGCCATTGAACGTATTATGAATTTTGTGTTGGAACGAGTGGTTCAATCTGCTGTTACCCGCATCATATCTATGTTGAATCCAGCTGGTGCATTTATTCAAGCCATCATGGCCATTTACAACACCATCATGTTTTTTGTTGAGCGCATGAGAACCATAATCCAAGTTGCGCAATCTTTTCTTAATTCCATTATGGATATTGCAGCAGGTAGATTAGCCCCAGCAGCTGCTAGAGTTGAACAAACATTGGCAGGCATGTTGAGCCTTGCGATTAGCTTTCTTGCACGTTTTATTGGGTTAGGCGGAATTTCTGGTCATATTAGTAGAATTCTAACGCGTATTCGTGCACCAATAGATCGTGCATTGAATAGCGCTATTGATTGGGTGGTACGGCAAGCCAGAAGAATTGGTGGCTTTATAATGCAAGCCGGTGTGCCCAGAGATCCTCGCATTCGTTTACGACGAGGTTTAGATGCGGCTAAAGCCATTGTGCGAAGATTACCAACCAACGGGTTGGGGGAAGCTGTTATTGTTCGAGCATTGAGGGTAATTAAAGAGCGCTATGGATTTCAGCAATTAATCCCCAGAATAAAAAATGGAAGTTGGTGGATATTTGCCAAAATTAATCCTGAACTAGATGAAAATTCAGGCAAGGCTGCAAACGGCGCTACAGAGCAGCAAGTGGCAGGAAATATGCCTGACATCGTAGATGTTTTAGATCCCAGTGACACATTGCTCATCAGGCAATATTCCAGAGAGCGACGCTCAGGGGAGTTTACCAATGCGATACACAACGGAAATCAAGTTACTCTGAGTAAAGTTGGATTTCAGCGAGATAACGAGTATGTGAAACAAGCTGTTGGTAGCCAACAAAGTGTCAAATACACAATTTCTGAAGCTAGCGATAAATACCCAACGCCGCCGCGAATAGTCGGCATAGTAGATAGCGGCAACCCAGAAGAAGCCACTACCTATGATCAGCATCGCCGCGCGTTTGGTACTACGAAAAGGCGTTGGTGGCGAGGTGATGAACCTACAAGCCCAAATGTTGCTTGGTTAATTGAAAAAGGTTGGTTATTGCCAGGTGACAAAAAAGGATTACAGTCGGGCACTCGCAAATGGCGTTTTATTCGCAATTTGTTCAATGCAGAAGAAGCAAAATTTTATGGTAACAAGTCGGCCAGTAAAGCCAATATGCTGGCTGCCTTTGATCAACATCCGAATAAATTTAGAGTTGAAACCTTTTATCAAGCATGGGATCGCCGCATCGCAGAACAAACCGAAATTCATCATCTTCTTCCTCTAGATTTTGGCGGAACGAACAATCAAACCTTTATTCCACTGTCCCGTGACATGCATACCAAAGACGGCAGTAAAAGTATTCATTTAGCTTTTTGGAATCCAATGAAACGCTGGTTATTAGGCTTACGTGGCGCGCAGGCCTAATGTAGTGACGTTTATTACTACTGAGAATCGTCACTGAGATGGCAATCTCGCTCTTGATGAAATTTACGGATGTTTATATAGCTAGCGTATGGTCGAGCTGATTTAAATAGTAGTAACAAATAACAAAGCCTACGCTTGCGTAGAGTTTAGAATACGAGGCACTTTTTCAGTCAGGAGAAAAGCGCGTCTCTGGTTAAGTTTACTACCAAATCAAAACTAATTTACCCACAATATTTTCTGCAGGTACCATTCCCCACATTCTACTGTCTCTTGAATTGTCTCGGTTATCACCCATTACAAAATATGCATTTTCAGGAACCCTAAATTGAAAATTCCGGTTTGGGATGCCTTGTAATGAATATTGAACAGAATAAGGATTCTCTCCTAAATTCTCAATATAGGTATTACCGTCGTCTCCTCTCGTTGTTTCAATCTTTACACCATTAATTGTAAGTTGTTTATTTGAAAACTCTACAATGTCACCAGGTATACCTATTATTCTTTTTACAACTAGCATCGACTCGTTTGGTGGATATAGAACAAATACTTCGCCTCTTTTAGGCTTTTTTCTGGAATCAACTTCAGTACTCAACACCTCGATTCCGAATGTTCCATAAAGACCATAACCTAACTTCGACACTACAATGTGGTCTCCAACGCTTAATGTTGGAAACATGGATTTAGATGGCATTTCGAATGGCTCATATAAGAAAGACCGGAAGGAAAATATGCTACTGACGAGTATAACCGGAATTATAAGCACTCCCCACCATTTGCTATACCATTTACGGCCATCTTCAAAAATAACATTTTTTGCCATTTCAAAAGCATGAATGCAACAAACAATAGAGAGCATAAATCCCAATCCTGAATATCCAAGTTTTCTATTCAGGACAAAGTCCAATATACCCGTTATTACAGCGGCTAAAAAGTATACCAATGCCCACTTAAATCTTGCCAAATATATAAAAGCTAAAGGGGGAAATAAGAACCCTAACACAGCAGAAAACCATTTGTTGGGCATGTAAGTTATTCCTTGGTTAACCTAACTTTGTTCATTAGATAGCTATCGCTTAAAAAATATTGTATATCGAACTGTAATTCAGTGAAAATTTGTAAAGGTTAATTCCCAGCCTGTTTTTCCTTGTCTTTGACACAGTTCTGTATACTTTTCTAAGTTACACTTTAACGCCCCGAAGGGGGCGTTTTTTTGATTTAGCTATTAATAGCAGATCAAAAATCCATGTACCAGCACTTATATATTTAGCTGATATCTGAATGTCCTTGCAGATTTCAGGTAAGTTTTCTTTGGTTAAGCCAGGCATTAAGTGTTTTAACTTTGGCACTACACATTAAGGCCACAAATACTTTTGGCCAGTATATACCGAAAATTACACAACTTATTAATGAGATCAAGAGCAGTCTTAAGTCTTTTAGCCAAAGTGATAATGCCACCCCCGAAATACTTGACCAACCCCAAGGTGCTGCAAAGGAAAATAGAAAACCCAATGGTAAAACCGCAATCATTCCGAGAATGTCATCAATTGGTTGCCAATTTACATTTGCCTCAGAAACCTAGGTGTAGTCCCAATAATACAGCGATAGGATTGTCGCTACAAAAGCAACAATCAAGCTGCTTAGAATCCAATAAAGAAACACTTTTTTTCTATTTGCTTTAAATTCCATTTTTATCTTTCAGCGAAAACACTATTCCTTTTGACTTGGCGCGGCGCTGCTACCAGCTAAAATTCCGCCGTCGATATTAAGTTCGATTCCGGTAACATATTGAGATTCGTTACTGCCTAAATAAACTGCCGCATAAGCCACATCTTTTGGGGTGCCCATACGACCTAAAGGCACGTCAGATGACACCTGTTTAATTGCTTGTTCTCTCGCTTCGCCTTCACCTAACATGGCGTCCCACATGGGGGTTAATATTGCGCCGGGATGAATAGAATTACAGCGAATAGGATAGCCTTTTTGAGCACAATACAAGGCAACGGTTTTAGTGTGATTTCGCACTGCAGCCTTACTTGCGGCATAAGCTGCGGCTGCCGGAATACCAACAATACCCGAGCGTGATGAAATATTCACAATACTTGCGCCATTGGAGTTTTTCATTAATCCTATTGCGGTTTTACAACCTAAAACCACTCCGTCAATGTTTACGCCATTAACTTTGTGCCAACTTTCCATATCCAAATTCTCAGGATCATGGGGCCCTGAGGTTTCTAAAAAGCCAGTGATACCTGCATTGTTGACTAAAATATCCAATCCACCAAAGGTATCTGATATTGATTTTGCCACCGTTTTCCAATCATCAGCGCTAGCAACATCTAAATGGAGGTAACTGGCGCAGTTACCAAGTTCACTTGTGCGTAGCATTCCGTCTTCATCATTAACATCTGAAAGGATAACGTTTGCACCTTGCTCTATATACATGGAGGCAATACTTAAGCCAATGCCTCGGGCTGCCCCTGTCACCAAAGCTGTTTTACCCTGTAAACGCAAAATTGCTCTCCTTCTAAAGTATAAAAATCAAGCAATATCATAAACATTGCTAATTTGCCAAGCTTTACTGCCGATACCCTATGGGAATATATGGACGTTAGCCAGTAACGTTAATTAAACCCTATAGGTAAAGGTTTTCATTATCAGGTTAACAAAGTCAAATTAAAGTGAAATAAACTTACGCAGTAGAAATTTTTGTTGCCGTAATAAAAAACACTGAAGCACTATTACCTGCAGGGACTAAGAAATACAACCGGATGATATTTTTAGGTAAATTTCGGCAGCTAAGCCTTAGTACACAGATATTGATACTCACATTGAGCCTGGTCATCTTAACGGTCAGTGTGCTCTCTTTGAATTATTGGTATCAGTCGGTTAAGTACAATAAGGCACAAATTTCACGTCATATGAATGCTGCTGAAAACGTCATTCTTCAATACATAGATGCCAAGCAAGATTTACTCACATCTGCAGCTAAGAGTCTTAATCAAAATTCAGAGTTTAAACGAAGCCTGCTTACTTCAAATAAAGCTAATCAGACATTAGTCATGGACAATCTTTACGCGCAAACTAATGCGGATGTGGTCGTATTGTTAAGTGCAAACGAAGAAATCCATGCGGCTGCTAATAAAAACAAGGTATCAGTAAAACAAATTACTAATGCTCTGGTAAGTATCAAATTGAAGTCGCCAGAGTTCCAATTTATCGAAATGAACAATAACGTACATTTGCTGCTATCAGTGCAGATTGATTTGTATGAGTCCACCAAAGGTTTTGTCGTAATGGGCTATCAACTAGATTCATCTGCACTAAATGAACTAAACCAATTGACCGGATTGTCCCTTTCTTTGTACAAGGGGCAGAATGTTATGGGATTTAGTGAGCGGACAAATCCTGAATTAAACGAAAAACGTTATTCCATTATGGTTAATCAGATGGCCTATTGGCGGGAAAATCAATACGAATATAAGCGTATATTGTTGGACCGGCCAGCCGACGTATCCATCGTTATTAGTAAATCTTTGAGGGAAAACAATAAAGAATTGACCCAATTATTTACTTCATTATTTGTATTAGGATTCGGTGTAATTTTACTTTCAGTTATCTTGTCCGGCTGGGTTTCTCGCCGCATAACAACACCTCTCTCTCAACTGATTGAAGTCACTAAGCGCATCGCCAAAGGTGAATTTTCAGTGTCTGAATTACAAGCATCATCTTCACCAGAAATAAGAGATCTCAATAGCGCATTTATTGCGATGGAAAACGCTATTGAAACTCGAGAATCTGAAATTACTTATCAAGCTGAGCATGACAAACTGACCAATTTATTGAATCGTCAGCATCTATTAGCTCGCATTGAGCAGGAAATCTCAACGGGCAACAGGTTTATCTTAGTTGGGATTAACGTACGACAGTTTTCCCAAGTAAATGACACCATGGGCCCGCAAATAGGCGACAAAATTTTGCAATTAGTCGCATTGCGGTTATCTCATTATTTGGGCACAAACGAAGAACAAAATGCAGCTTTTGCAGCTCGTCTAAGCGGTGACGACTTTTTGGTTTGCATTCAATACCGAGTAGTAACCAAAATAAACCATATTGTAGACGATCTTTACAATAACCTTTGTCGCGCCTATACCATGGGTGAGTTAACTCTGAATTTAAATTTTCGAATCGCTATTGTATCGAGTTTTAATCAGAAAAATTCGGCCGATGTTTTAGTTAGACGCGTTGCTATTGCAATGAATGCTGCAAGAAATGAGCAACTTAGAATTCGATTCTATAGGGATGGTGAAGATGAAGCCTATTTATCCAAGTTGCAAATCATCGAGAATTTGCGCGTTGCGTTAGAAGCTGACAATGGAGAGTTATATCTTACCTATCAACCCAAACTAGATTTAAAAACCCAAAGTGTTGATAAAGCCGAAGCTTTAATCCGCTGGATTGACAAAGATGGTGAGTTTGTGAATCCCGAAGTCTTTATTGGCTTGGCTGAGCAATCCGGATTAATAGTCACCTTAACCCGCTGGGTAATAAGAGCTGTCGTTAAGCAATTAGCACAATGGCACAAAATGGGCCATAGTTTTAAAGTGGCTATTAATATGTCGGCACAAGATATCCAACATCCGCAATTTGTAAATTATCTGCTCGATCAAGTGACCATTCATGATGTTTCGGCGGCGCAAATTATTATTGAATTGACCGAGCGTGACCTAGTGGATAACGAAGAGTTAGTGGTTGAGCGACTTACCTATTTGAAATCCCTTGGCTTTGAAATTTCCGTAGATGATTATGGGATAGGACAATCATCACTTTCGAAACTCAAACACTTGCCTATTGATGAGCTTAAAATTGATAAGAGTTTTATTATGACCTTATCAGAATCAGAAATTGATCAAAATATTGTAAGCTCCACCATAGCCTTGGGCCATAAGTTAGATTTACGAGTAGTTGCTGAAGGCGTTGAAGACAAAGAGAGTTTGCGCTTGTTGGAAAAATTTGGTTGCGATCAGGTACAAGGCTACTATCTATCACACCCAGTTAAACCTAAGGCTTTTATTGATTGGTACATCGCTTATAGTACTGATGCAGTTGCCGTTTCTTAAATTCAAACTGCCTAACCAAAAGGGGGGAATCGTCTATCGCAGTATGTGTTCCCAAAGTGTGTGTATTGGCTGCGTACTTCAGACGATTGCTAGAACAAACCTTTTAAAGCTTTAATTTAGGCTCGCGACTATTTCTTCTTCACGGGCTTTGGTTCTTTTGGTTATCAAATCAAAATTTTCATCAGCATCATGGTATTTCGCAAACGATAAAGCATCCTGACCGTTACATACCAAACCTTTGGCCATTTCATCAAAAGTAATGCGATTTTTATGCAGTACTTTGTTTAACTTTACTTTGGAATTGCTTTTTATTGCCTTGCAAACTTCTACCAACATTCTTTTGTCTGAATCTGTATATTGAATGCTGCTTCCTGCATTCGCGTTAACAGAAAATAGAAACGCTAAAGAAGCCGATACTGCTAATATTAATTTTGCTCTGCTTTTCATGTTATCACCTATCATATTTACTATTTTGGGAGAGATGTCGCTTTCAAGTTGACTGGCGACGATTTCACTATAGGCCGGTAAATGAAAAAAAGGGTGATGAAAAAATGATTGTTTTCTAATTTACTTATGATGAAAAAATCATTAACAAAATCATTTAGATATCGTGAATCTTATGGCGATCAAAAAAAGTAATGGACTATAATATTATAGTCCATAAGCTTTTCTATTCAGCTAAATCCACTTGTCTTCCCAAAGATGGCAAAGTGACCTGCTTTAATTGATGTAAACCGTCAAATAAAGCGTCAGCCATCATGGTGTCAGAGGCTAGAGGTTTACCTTTAGTAAATACGCTATAACCATCACCACCTTTGGCGACAAAAGCCGTGGTCGCTACTGAATAGTTTTGTTCAATGACTAGAGGAGTACCATTGATTGAAATACTCTTCACCCGCTGCATTTCAGGTAAAGATGAGTCATAAACAATCTCAACGCCTGAAAATTGCCCAATTCCATAAGGCAAGGTACAGCTGTATTCTATAAGTTCTCTAACTTGTTTACCGCTAAGTTCGACCACGGAAAGCTTATCAACGAATGGATATACATTGATCAAGTGTTCGCGGGTGATTTCTCCAGCATTGAGATCGGCTCTAATGCCGCCAGAATTCATCATGGCGATATCGCTATCTGCACTTTTTCGCATCATATCGGTAAGCAAATTGCCGATACTGGATTCTTTGTTGTATCTACGCATGGCGGCTTTGTCTAGGATTCCCACATGTTCGGTCACTTCAGGATATTTTGCTCGTTGTGCTTGAATTAACCCCAAGGCTTTTTGGTTTGCCTTGAGCTTGCCGGCGTCTACGGGAATGAGTCTGCCTTCAATAAACTCAACATTATGACCTTGGGTATCCACTTTGAACTTGGTATAGCCTAAGTGCATGGCTTGTCCAAAGGTAATACCGATAACAGTGCCTGTATCTGGGTGCACTTCTGGCTCGGGTAATCCATTATCAGAGTGTCCACCAAAGATAACATCTACCCCTTTAAGCTTGCCCGCCATAGCATAGTCTTCATGAAAGCCGCGTTGTACAGAAGGGTCAGATTCTTTGTTGGTTTGCATGGGGGCAGTTTTATTTTGATGGGTTAATACCACCACCATATTAACTTCGGGACGAATAAGGTCGACCCAGTATTGCGCCGTTTCAATAGGATCCTTTATGGTCAGTTCTTCCCTTTGAAATACGGCTGTAGTGTTGTAAAACGCATCTATACCCATGACCCCGACAACACCAATGCGTACGCCATCTCTTTCTAAAATGGTATAAGGTTGAGCGATCATAGTGCCAGAATCTTTATGTACAATGTTTGCGTTTAGTACTGGAAAGCCGGCTCTTGGCATAGTTTCGATCAATGATTGCCAACCATATTCAAATTCATGATTACCCAAAGTAATAACGTCGTATTTCATTGCGGTATACAGATCAAAAGGCAATTTGCCTTTCGACTTTTTAGATAGCGCTCCTGTATAGATATCACCCGCATCAAATAAAAAGCTGGTGGTTTCTTTAGCCCTAACTTGCTCAATCAATGTTGCCAAATAAGGCGTTCCGCCAATAAGCTCAATGTCATCACGCCATGCCGCTTCCAAAGGCTCATAAACACTTTCGATATCGTTGGTGTGTAGCAGGGTGATTTCTTTAATCTCCGCGTTAAGATTAAATGCTACTATACCGATGACTAGTACCGAGATGGTATGGGATTTTTTTAACATGATGCGCCTTAGCTATTTTTTCGATGATTAACATGATCATCAAGATAAACACGCTCTAATGTATTCATTCCGCACAATAAATTCAATGTCTGCAAGACATTCACAAAAGTATTGGTCTTGTGCTAACATTTGTGCGCACATTTTAAAGGGGACTATTATGGATACTCGCATACAATTTAGAGTTGATGAAGAAACCAAACGTTTGGCTCAGCAAATGGCTGAAAGCCAAGGTCGTACCCTAAGTGATGCCTGTAGACAGCTGACGGAAGAACTTGCAGAGCAGCAACGCAGAGCTTTGACACATGAAAGTTGGCTTTCTGAACAAATCAATGCTGCATTTCAAGGGTTAGAGAGCGGTACGAGCGAATTTGTAAAGCATAAAGAAGCGAGTTTAGACATGGAAGCCAGAAAAGAAAAAATTAGAAATAGAGCGAATAAATGATCCTATGGGAAAAACGATCATTGGACGATCGTGCGGCTATTTTTGAATTTCTGTATGAGTTTAATCCAACAGTTGCTGAAAAGACCGATTTAATAATTGAATCAAAAGTGGAAAATTTATTACAGCAACCTTTGATGGGCGTTGAGAGACAAGGTATACCTGGGAGATTATTGATAATTCCTGAGGTCTCTATGATTGTCTCATACTGTATAATTGATGATGTTATTCACATTTTGCGGGTGTTACATCAAAAACAGCGCTTTCCTTAAGAAAACGGATGTATCAGCCATATCTTTAGTAAGTAAGCAAAAGTAAAATCACAATGATAACTGTGATTGCTAAAAATATTCTCCCGAGTTTAGCTCTTGCATCATGCTGGGATTTGATTTGTTGCTTGACCTGTTGAAGTTCGCCATCAGAAAGACCGTAACAATAGGGACATTCTGCATCTTCTTGAGGGAACCTCAAACTACAGCGTTCACAACCTTTAGTTGGCTTGGGTTTTAGAGATAAACGAGCAAGGGCAGGTCCGATTCTCATTTATAATTATCCAAAGCTATACTGATTTGATAAATAAATTTAGTTGTTGCCATCATTATTTCCTCCACCTACAAGATCTGAAATACTATTTACGGCAGAGCTGAATCTTTTTAAGGTACAAAGAAAACAAATTAAACAAAAGACCATTATCCACAAAGGAAAAAACCATTCGCCGGTCTTAAATCCACCGTATAATGCAATCGCTAAGGGTAACAAAAGAAAATATCTAAATCCTTTTTTCATTTTTTAAGTGTCCAATTTATTGCTTTAAAATTCAATTCTTTTTATATTTAAGCGGCGCTAATCGGTGCTGAACAAGGCTCACTGGTAAAGCTACGAAAAGAACTTTTAATTATGCTTTTCATCTTAGTTTTATCCGAGGTCGGGCTTCCATCTGAGATAGTTTCAAAAAAAACATTTTCATGCATAAACCTTGGATCTAGCTGTTTGTTTCGCATTTGAGTTAATAGCAAATTAGCAGTGCTGTATTCTGGTGCTATTTTTAACACTTGCTCAAGTATTTTAACGCTTGCGTTATAGCCTGATAGCGTATCTTTTTGCATTTCGACAAGGCTTTTTCGAATTAAAGATACCACTTCTGAATCAGGTTGATAGGTAAGGGCATCGGGATCAAAAGCACCTGTTAACACACCCACTACAGAGGTCGTTAATTCATCTTGAATGGGAAAGATATTATTTGCATCGCCATCAAAATGACCCGACCAAATCTCTTTTTCAGTCGCCGCTTCGATAATTCTCGCCATGACTCGTATTTGATTATCATGAATCTGAATACTGCCCTCTAAAATATGCTCAACTTGTAAAGTGTCACCAATTTGTTTGGCTGTCAGCGCTTTTTTAGCGATAGCATTGGTTGACGTTTTGCCAGCAACTTCGACACTTTGAATTCTGGAGAGCAAATGAATCACAGTATCAGTCATCTCCAATGCCATTGAGGCTGAATCCTGCTCATTACTAAAATAGGTAAAAGGCATCACGGCAATACTGGGCGCTTTAGACGCTTGCGGTGGTCCGTCTTTTTTGAACAAATTAATGCTTAATAAAGCACTAGATAACAAAAGACTAAAGATAAGAAAAACTGGAAACCAAGGTCTTACTGATGCACCCCTTTGCGCGGTGGATAAAATAATAGCCGCAAATACGGATTTATTTTTAGCAGATTTGTCTGGGTTATTCTCATTGTTAACCGAAATAGTTTCTTCAAGTTCACTGTTTGAAACTTTATGCTCTTGATGTAAGTGGCATATTTTTACATTTGAGAAGTGCGCGATATAGCCTTTGCGAGGAAGGGTTTCAATGTAAAGGTTTTTGGCTTGATGACTAAGGGTATGCCGGATAATTGAAATACAGCGATTAACTGGTTCATTGGAAACAATGCGATTGTCCCATACATTTTCAATAAGTTCATCGCGGGTGAGCAACCTGTCTGGGTTTTCAATCATGTAGATTAATAGACGCGCAACCGTAGGTTCAAGTCGTTTTACGGTTTCACCATTAGACACCTCTCCGGTGTCGGAGTTAAAGGTCCAATTGTCAAACTTATAAAGTTGACCCATAAGATTTCTCAATTTAGCACTTAGATTGAAAAGCCATTAACTAGAAATGGCGTTTTGTCATAGTTAGCAGTATATGCCTTAAGATGTGTCTCTATATTATCACTATGTAACATTTTGTTAACGGGTGCCGGTGAGACTGATTTACAAGATAATTCTTTAGTCGAATAAAAAATTCATCAACTACTTCACAAGGCCTATAAATCAGAGATTAGCAATTTATTTATACAAAAATTAAGCAAAAAAAAGCTGATAAATTAACAAAAAGGGTTATGCTAAATGTATCCGAATAAGAAAAATTGCGAGGAGTAATCATGGAATCACTCAAAATTAGCGATTACATGAACAAGAGACCCGCCAAATTCACCCTAGAAATGTCTGTAGCAGAAGCGGTAGAGAAGTTATTAGATACTCACCAAACTGGCGGTCCTGTAGTAACCGAACAAGGTCAACTGGTTGGTTTTTTATCAGAACAGGATTGCCTTACTCGTATGTTAGAATCGAGTTACTATCGCCAGCAAGTCGCGAGAGTGAAAGACATCATGAAAACCGAAGTGCTGTCAGTGAATAGTTATGATTCAGTATTGGAACTGGCCCAACGAATGTTAGGGGAAAAACCCAAGGTGTATCCAGTGATTGACGAAGAGGGCTTTTTACAAGGCACGATAAATCGAACGGATGTATTACGAGCAATCGATATTCAGTTGAGAGACGGCTATCCAAAATAAATTAGTTGTTTGGCTTACCCTAAGTGTTTGACGATATAACGCGATTACAACAAATCGCAAGTAAAGATGAGCGCATTATTTTAGGTTTAATGAGTGGTACCTCGTTAGATGGGCTTGATCTTGCCCTGTGTAAAGTATCGGGCTGTGGCCAGCATACTCGCCTCGAATTATTGCAATTTGCTACCTTAAATTATGATGCAGAATACAGGGATAAAGTACTCAAAGTGTTTGCGCAGTCCCAAGGTGACTTGCAGCATTTATGTCTGCTAAATCCATGGATTGGGCTGTACCATGCTAAATTGATCAATCAGTTTTTAGCCCAGAACCAATTAACGGCTGGAGAGGTCGATCTTATTGCTAGTCATGGTCAAACGATTTTTCATGCTCCTGCACTACAGCATAAACTTGTAGATTTCCCCAACGCAACTTTGCAACTGGGTGATGGCGACCATATTGCAGTATCTACAGGAATTATTACGCTAAGCGATTTTCGGCAAAAACACATTGCCGCTGGAGGTCAAGGTGCGCCTTTAGTGACTTATGGCGATTATTTGCAATTTGTTAGTCAGCAAGAAGATCGCATATTGTTGAATATTGGCGGCATTGCCAACTTCACTTGGCTCCCTAAAAACGCAACCTTTGAACAGGTTATTAGTTCAGATGTTGGACCAGGAAATACAATTTTAGATGCTGTTGTGA
This sequence comes from Glaciecola sp. 1036, assembly GCF_050306235.1. Lineage (NCBI taxonomy): Bacteria > Pseudomonadati > Pseudomonadota > Gammaproteobacteria > Alteromonadales > Alteromonadaceae > Glaciecola > Glaciecola sp. 1036. The sequence goes on from NZ_JBLWFH010000002.1 coordinate 114,924, forward strand.
GAGCGCATTTCCCAAATTTGCATTACGATAAAGATGCTCAACTTGCCAGCGCGGGTAAAGTGAGTCCAGATTTGTTAAATGTGTTAAAACAGCATGATTTTTTTCACCAAGGCATCCCAAAAACCACAGGCCCAGAAGTCTTTAATCTGAGTTTTGTAAAACAAGCGCAGCTAGCGTCTGGCAATGAAAATATGAGTGTCGAAGATCTTTTGGCAACCTTAGTTGCGTTTACAGCAGAGACTATTATTGAATCAATGGAATCCTACATAAACAACGCAACAAAATTGTCTGTTTATGTCAGTGGCGGCGGTATTCACAATCCTTTGTTAATGCAGGTGCTGGAAACTAAATTACAGAATTTATCCAAAAATGCGGTAATATCCTCTACTCAAGCTCTTGGTATTGATCCTGATGCTAAGGAAGCTATTTTGTTTGCGCTTCTTGCCAATGAATGTGTTGCCGGAAGAACGCAAACATTTGCCAATAGCGATGAGCAAAGACCCAACATCAGTATGGGGAAAATCAGTTTTCCCAATTAAAATTTTATAGGTAGTTAAATGACAGTCCCCAGCAATCTTATTTTAGGGATAGCGTCTACTCAATTGAGTAACGAAGAAATAGCACTTTTTTCAGAGTTAAAGCCACTGGGGCTTATTTTATTCGCTCGAAACTTAGAAAACCCAACTCAAGTGACAGCGTTAACCGAAAAGTTTCGTCAGGTAACCCAAAATGAAAGGGCGCTTGTACTTATTGATCAAGAGGGCGGACGAGTTTCTCGCTTACCAGAAAAATACTGGAGAATTCCTCCAAGTCCAACTGTGTTTGCTAAGCTGTATGCTAAAGATCCAGAGAAAGCACTAAGAGCTTGTTTATTAAACCATATATTGATTGGTCATGAGCTGAAAACCTTGGGCATAAATGTCAATTGTGCGCCTATGATAGATATCCCACAACAAAATGCGTCTACCATAGTGACTGAGCGAGCCTTTGGCGCGACACCTGAACAAGTTATCACTCTAGCTAAAACCGTAATAGAGGGATTACAGACCTGTGGCGTTGAACCTGTGATTAAACATGCGCCTGGACATGGTCGAGCAACTGCCGACAGTCATTTAGAATTACCCTATGTAGACGCTTCTTTAACTGAACTCACGGATTGGGATTTTATACCTTTTAAGGCTCTCAATGATCAAAGCATGCTGATGACCGCGCATATCAATTTCAGCCAAATTGATCCTGAGTTTCCTGGTACTTTAAGTCAAAAAGTGATTCAGGGAATAATCCGAGAAAATTTAGGATTCGAAGGTTTGATTATGACCGACGATATCGATATGCATGCGTTAAGTGGTACGGTCGAATCTAAAGCTCAGCAAGCAATAGCGGCTGGCTGCGATGTGGTGCTGCAATGCAGTGGTGAAATAGAAAAAATGCAAGCGCTGAGTAAGGTCGCACAGAAGTTATCAGGCGCTTCTTTAGCAAGAGCCGAAAAAGCACAAGCATTAGCGCACAAGCAGGGAGATAGCATTGATTGTCAAGCTATTTTGTCAGAACTTAACCAATTGTTGAGCAAGTGAAACCCGATATCAGCAAAAATGTCAGTGGCTTGAAAAGGCTTCCAAGAGCTATTAGCTGCTCGATGAAAGGCTACGGGGCAGCATGGCGCTATGAATCTGGTTTTAGACAATACACGGTTATTTCTGCACTCTTATTTCCTGTGAGCTTTTTCATTGCGCAAACTTTGGTGCATTGGATTCTGTTAATAGCTAGCTTGGTTTTTGTGTTGTTTTCAGAGATTGTAAATTCCGCAGTTGAGTCAGTAGCAGATGCGTTAAAACCGGAATACGATCCACTGATTGGTCGCGCCAAAGATCTAGGTTCGGCGGGCGTTTTTACTGCGTTGATGTTTGCTCTTGTGGTTTGGAGTATTAGTTTTTATCAATATTTTATTGGATAATACCAAGGCAAAATAGCGAATAAAAGCCGGTTAATTTCACCTTAATATCACTTGCGAAACCGTAAAATGGACGTGGATTTTTAGTGTAGAGGAAGACCATGCGCAAGAAGTTACATATATTGCTGATTGAAGACAATGAAGCCATTGCGACTCAGATTTTAGATTTTCTGGCAGTTCATGGCTGGGAAACCGATTATTCATCTACGGCCAAGCAAGGCATAGAGTTAGCGCTGAATCATTATTTTGATATTATCATATTGGATTTAAACCTGCCGGACATAGATGGTTTAGAAGTTTGTCGCACTATCAAACAAACAGCTACTCGCAACATTCCGATTCTAATGTTAACGGCAAGAGATGCTTTTGAAGACAAGGTGAAAGGCTTTGGACAAGGAGCGGACGACTATTTGACCAAACCCTTTGATTTACGAGAATTGGCTTTACGATGTGAAGCTGTGGCCAGACGACCGCAATTACATGCCAACACAGAAATAACCCAAGGCGCGTTGAGCATAGATACAAGGGCACATTCCGCCTGCTGGAATGGCCAACCGTTAAAAATTACCAAGCTAGGATTCTCAATTTTACATAAGCTACTTGAAGCTTATCCATATCCCGTTAGTCGTTCTGAACTCGTGCAGCATTTGTGGGGAGATAATCCTCCAGAAAGTAATGCTTTAAAATCACACACTTATGCCCTGCGCAAAGCATTTGAAGCTTATACGGATGCACAGGTTCTGTATACCATTAGTAATATAGGCTATCAATTGAAGGATCTTGATGATTAAGTTCAAAAGTCTGAATAGTCGTTTACGTGCGGTATTTTCTGTTCTATTGATTGTGGTTTGCTTATTTTTCGCAAGAATGACTATGTTATTGGTTGATTCAGCCCAAACCAATGCGTATCAATCGGTTTTAAATCAACAAGTCGCGCAGCTCGAACAAATGACGGCTGAGGACTTAAGCTCCCATCAATACCTGTTACCTGATTATGTACAACTGTATGAAGAAGCTAAATTACCGGAAAAATTTAGTTCTATAGCACTTTCGGGTCAAAGAGGTGACGTCTGGTTAGACGGCAACAAGTATTTGTTTGCAAAGGGCAGTAGTAAAGATAGTGATGCCTGGGTGCTTTTGATGAATAGCTCTACTCTAGAAGCAAATGAACATTTGAATCAATTTATGCCGCTTTTGTTTAATAGCGTGATAGTCGGAGCGCTAATCTTAAGCTTACTCAGCACATGGTATTTAGCTAAATGGCTTTCGACCCCGATTCAGCACCTAACTCAAGATGTGGCCTTGAGAGCTAAGAACCAAGAAACCGCGATTTACGGAGTTAAGCGAGCTGATGAAATCGGGCAACTAGCCAAAGCGTTAGAAGCTTCATATTCACAAATAGAAGCCTTATTGCAACGAGAGCAGAATTTTACCCGAGATGTGAGTCATGAGTTAAGAACCCCCATCACATTAATAAAAAATACCTTATCGCTTAACCAAAACACCAGCTTACACCCGCAAGCGACAGAAGTGATTTTCCAAGCTGCTAAAGAATTAGAGCAAACCGTTGAAGTGTTACTTGCGTTGGCTCGACAGGAAAATCTTCAATTTACTAAGCAGCCCATAGTGCCAATCGTCGAAAAATCTATTTTAAGTATTTACAACAGATATCCTCAGGCAAATTTCAATGTGGATTTAGAAGTGGATAATGGATTAATGGTAACAGGCAATGAGTACCTGATAAGTTTGTTATGTCAAAACTTGGTGAACAATGGTTTCTATCACAGTAATAGCGCAGGGATGCACATATATTCAAAAGGCAATACAGTAATTTTTGAAAATGCGATAACAGGAAATGAATCTCGCCCCTATTATCAGGGTTTGGGACACGGACAATATTTAATGACACGTATCGCAGAAGAAATGCATTGGCAATTAAAAGTAGAACAGAGTAATAATCGATACAAAGTAGAAGTTCTTACAAGTTAGATCAAAGAGTTTGCTGTTAGCACTAGCTAAATGCACATAGATGGGTAAAATGTGCGGTTTTTAGCCCGCTGTAACCAAATAAATGCTGACAGAGCCAAGCCCTTACCAAGATATCCAACCATACAACGACGAGCAGGTGCCTGCTTCCATTGAGCGATTGATAAACGATCAAGAGTTTATCAATGCTATCGTCAATCACCGCTTTGAACATAGTCCGCGCTGGATGTCTACTTTGCTTAGTCCATTTGTAAAGCTGGTTCTACGCTTTAAATGGCGTAAATTTAAAACCGTTGCCCATATTCAAAATGAGGTCGGTGAGCACTTAGATAAGCTACTAGTGCGCACAAGTAAAGGCATCAGCGTAAATGGGTTGGACAAACTTGATCCCAATAAAGCCTATATCTTTATTTCAAATCACAGAGATATTGCAATGGACCCAGCTCTGGTGAATTTTGCACTGCATAGGGCGGGACACCAAACAGCCTTAATAGCTTTCGGCGATAATCTGCTAAAAAAAACCAGCGTGACTGAGCTTATGAAGCTAAATAAAGGCTTTGTGGTTAAGCGTTCGGTGAAAGGCCCAAGAGAATTGCTTAAAACATTGACTCAGCTATCCAATTTTATCCGTGATTCCCTAAGTAGCAACAAATCTATTTGGATTGCACACAGGGAAGGGCGAGCTAAAGATGGCATGGACATCACAGATCCGGCTATTTTGAAAATGTTTTACGTGGCAGGCAAGCAACAAGGTATTCCATTTTCTGAGTACATGAAATCGTTGAATATTGTGCCTGTGGCAATTTCTTACGAAAATGATCCTTGCGATATAGCCAAAGCAAAAGAGCTATATCAACGCAAAGATTTAGGCATTTACAATAAAGGCGAATTCGAAGATATCGAAAGTATTATTCAAGGGATTATCGGCAACAAATACCGCATTAGTGTGAATTTCGGCGAGGTAATTGACGCTGATTTTGAGACACCTGTCGCCCTAGCTGAACATATTGATGAGCAAATACACAAGCATTATCAACTATATCCAATCAACTATTTAGCCGCTGGTGAATCGAACAAGGATATTACCGAAGATTGTAAAGCGCGATTAGCAGATAAACTTAAACAGTTACCCGAACATGCTCAAGAATATCTCATTGCCAATTATGCTAATCCAGTAAAAAATGCCAAATAAACAAGGCAATTTAATCAGGTTGCTAGCGCAAACCTATTGATCTGAAACAATCAGGGTTTTGTTTTATCTAAAAGTCGCTTAAGCCAACAAGGTTTTTGCGTATACTGATGTTAGTAGACGGATGTTTGGCTAGCATGATGCTTTCACTATTTTTTTCGTATCTTCCTATTTTGCTTCTGATTTATTTGATGACCAAACCCAAGAGTATGGCATCAAGTAAAGCGTTACCTTTAAGTGCGCTGATAATATATCTGATCAGCCTGTTTGTATTTAAGCAAGATCTATTGCAACTGAATGCCACCGTGATAAGCGGATTGTTGCTTGCCTTAACTCCACTTTCTATTATTGCTGGCGCTATATTTCTGTTTAAGGCCATGGAAGTTTCTGGTGCCTTGGATCTGATAAAACAATGGTTAAACAGTGTTAGTACAAATCAACTAGCGCAGGTGATGATTATAGGTTGGGCGTTTGCATTTTTAATCGAAGGTGCTAGTGGTTTTGGGACACCAGCGGCGATTGCTGGGCCAGTGTTATACAGTCTAGGATTCCCAGTCCTCAGAGTCGCAATTTTCTGCTTAGTATTAAATACCATTCCAGTGACCTTTGGCGCAGTTGGAACGCCAATATGGTTCGGTCTTTCAGTCGTTGATCTCAGCAGTGCCCAAATATCTGAAATTGCTTGGAAAGCGGCGTTACTGAATACCATAGCGGCACCTTTTATAGTGATAGCTGCCCTGTACATCATTTTGCAACAGCGAACTGCTATCTTGCGCCAATGGATATTTGTATTAGCTTCAACCTTCGCATGTACTTTGCCCTATTTACTTTTAAGCCTCATAAGCTATGAGTTCCCGTCTTTACTTGGCGGCATGATTGGGTTAGTGGTTACCCTTCTGTTAGCAAAATATAATATCGGATTATCCAAAGATTTTGCCCAATCTGACAGCAAAGATACAACCGCCGACTTAACGCTAAGCACCTTGTTTAAAGCCAGTTTCCCGTTGTTGGGTACGGTACTTCTGCTGGTGATTACGCGCATTCAAGAATTGGGAATTAAATCAATGCTGCAGGCTAAATCGCCTGCGTTCGGATTATCCTTAGGCAGTTTTGGCGATCTTTCAGTTAGCAGTGCACTTGTGGTCAGTTTACAAAATATTTTGGGTACAGATGAATCTTGGCAACATGCGTTTTTATATGTGCCATCTATTTTGCCTTTTTTATTGATTGGTGTAATTACCATTGTTTGGTTTGGCAAAGGATCTATTAAACATACTGCAAAAAATACTATGGATAAAATCAAATCGCCTTTCTTTGCGTTACTTGGCGCCTTAGTATTTGTGAATCTAATGATGTTTGGTGATGACCAGTCGCCGGTTACCCAAATCGGTAATCATTTGGCTGAAGTCACGGGACAAAGCTGGCAGTTTTTCGCGCCTGTATTAGGCGCGTTAGGTTCATTTTTTTCTGGTTCAGCAACGATTTCAAATTTAACCTTTGCCGGCATTCAACAATCAATCGCTACTCAACTGGGATTAAATCTTACCACTGTTCTAGCGCTCCAGTCTGTAGGCGCAGCCATGGGTAATATGGTTTGTATTAATAATATTGTAGCCGTTACCTCAATCTTAGGTATACAAAATAAAGATGGTGTTATCTTAAAACGGACTGCCATTATTTTACTGTTATATGCAGTTATTGCTGGTGGAGCGGGTCTTTTAATTTAATATTGAAGTTGTTTTTGGTGTCTATTTTTTCATCATATACTAGGTTACACTGATGTAAACAAAGTAACGAATGGATGCCTAGGATGGATTCCACCATTGCGCCTTTCCAACATATTCTAGTGGTTTTAGATGCCTCTGAAGATTTTGCAATACCACTGACGCGAGCAAGTCAAATGTGCAAACTCATGGACGCAAAGATGAGTGTGTTAATTTCTTGTTTCGCTGTGTTATCGGTAAAAAATAAATCAGCACTGAACGACGACCTAGGCGATATGGTTGATCAATTGCGGGAAGATGTAAAAGAGCAACTTGAGCAACTCAAAACAGTTGAATTACTCGATAAAACCTTTCTTTCATGGCAAGAAAAAACCTCGCTAGCAACTCAAAGATTAATTGAAGATAGAAAATTTGACCTAGTGATAAAAGCACCTGTACAGCAAGGTGAATTCAAAAAGCTATTCCGCAGTGGATTAGATAAGTATTTTGTAAGTGATTGCCCACTTCCCGTTTGGATGATTAAACCTAGAGAATGGGATCAAGACATTCAAGTGATGGCCTGCATCGATATGGCAGATAAAGCGCACGAAAATGTGCTTATGAACAAGCATATTTTATCTATCAGTGATCGTTTGACCGGATTGTTAGGTGGGCATATGCATGTGACCGATTGTTTTTACGGTGAGATCGGCTCCATGCGAGTAGATTATAACTCGAAACGCGGATTCAAACGCCAAGCGTCTGTGAAAGAACAACACTTAGAGCAATTAAAATCTTACATTCATGACTATTCACTAATGGATGATCAATTGCATTTTGAAGAAGGGATTCCTGACGATGTCATTCCAAGCAGAGCAGCAGCACTTGGCGCTGAATTAGTCGTTATTGGAAATAATGAAGATAGCAATATCTTCGACAGAATTATGGGAGATACAGCCGTTACTTTAACCCAGGCTATGCCTTGTGATATCCTCATTTTAAAATTAAACAATTAACATAAAATATACATTTAGTGGTAAAGTTTGTTTTAGAGGTTTTTTGCATGACATCTCATTGAATATTGTTAGCTAAAAATTCTCCTGTAATCCCACACAACTGGCAAAGGACGCTATAGATGTATTGTTGTATCAAAAAAATAATTTCCGCTTTAGTTCTTACTCTTATATTTTCGCAAGTTTCAGCTCAACCTAGTATTGATGATTTTCTCAGAGAAGCAGATTATCGCATGGCTAAAATATCACCTGATGGACGGTATTTAGCTGAGCTTTGGAACAAGCGAGAAGACAATACTCGCTTTGTAACAATCAAAGATCTCAGTAAAGCTGACCGACCAATTATTAGCAGTACGGGCGATTCAGTAGTGCGTCCATATTCTATCAGTTGGGCGAATAACAAAAGGTTGTTAATTCATCTCCATGTACCTTATCGTACTGACTCTGTAAGAAGGGAGCAGGAAACAGAAGAAGATTTCAACATTTACGACTATTTTATGTTTAGTCGGACAGTGGCAATTGACCCAGATGGAAGCAATTTAGTCCAATTAATGGAGGATGATCGAAAGGCTAGAAGGAACGTTAGTCTTTCCAAAATTCGACATTTTCTACCAAAAGACCCTGAACATATTCTAATGACGGCTTGGCGCAATGAGCGTCTAGCCCTGTTGAAAGTTAATGTGTACACCGGAGATTCCAAAATCTTAACTTCTGGAGGACGACTAACCTATGCATTTATTAATGACGAAGAAGGTAATCTGTTGTATCGACTGGATTATCTAAGAATCGCTAAGCGCATAGATATTTTTGAGCTTGATGAAGATAACGATTGGTATCGAACGCGGGAAATAGATTTAGAGCAAGAGGAAGAAGATGACGAAAACACTTCCTTAGCCGACTTGATTGGTCTCTACGAAAATAAGTTGGTGTACCGACAACGTAATAGCGAAACAGGCTTTTATGAACTCATTATTTTAGATGATAAAAACAGTGAGCCTGAATTGCTAGCGAGTTCTCCCAACAAAGATATTTTGTATCCATTAACCTCTACCCGTTCCAATAACATTATTGGCTATGCCTTTGATGGAGACGTAATCACCTATAAATTTTTTGATAAAGAGATTCAAGCGCAATATGAACAGTTACAGCAAAAAATAGGATTAGCTAACTATTCGATAACCTCTTTTACCGATGATGGCAGTACCGCTACAGTCAATGTATACGGTGGTGACAATCCAGGCATGTACTTCATTTATCATTTAGAGAGTAATAAACTGGAGTTTTTGCAAAATAGATATTTCAATATAGCGAGTAAAAACTTATCCCTAATTTCACCCATTGATTACACCACTCGTGATGGACTCTCTATCCGCAGTTATTTGTATCATCCGGAAAACCTAGAAGACAAATTATATCCGCTAATCATAATGCCTCATGGTGGGCCTCACGCTCGCGACCGTGCTACTTATGATGATTTTGCACAGTTACTCGCAACACGTGGGTATTTGGTGCTTAAGCCCAATTTCCGTGGTTCTTTGGGGTTTGGCAAAGCTTTTGAAGAAGCGGGATATAAACAATGGGGTCAAGCCATGCAAGATGACTTGACTGACGGCATAAACGAACTGGTTAAAGGGCAATTGGTCGATCCTAAACGCGTATGCATTGTCGGTATTTCTTATGGCGGTTATGCAGCCATGATGGGGATTGCAAAAGACCCAGACTTATACCAGTGTGCTGTGGCGATTAATGGCATTTCTGATTTGCACGCAATGATCGAATTTGACGAGGGAAAGTTAGATGATAAACAGGTCGAAAGATACGTATATAGACGTGTTGGTCATCCAGAGCAAGATGCAAAAATGCTAAGCGACTTTTCGCCCATCAATCACATCGATAAAATTAAAGCGCCCTTATTACTCATTGCGGGCACAGATGATGATGTAGTGGATTATGATCAGTCTGACGACATGTTCGAAGCCATGAAAGAAAAGGATAAAACGGTTAAGTTCATAACACTTGAAGATACAGGGCATAATCCTTTCTATTATCATGTAGACATAGAAGTAGTTTACAATGAGGTGGTGGAGTTTTTAGATAAGCACTTGTAGTAGGCACGTAGTAGGTACGCCTGAAATGGGAAAGGATACTGTCACCGTGAACTTTCCTGTCACCGAGTGCTCTACCGCCGTCACCGTGGACTCTACCTCCGTCACTGTGGACTCTACCGCCGTCACCGTGGACTCTACCTCCGTCACTGTGGACTCTACCGCCGTCACCGTGGACTCTACCTCCATCACTGTGCATTTTACCGCCGTCGCTGTGACGAAAGTCGCGGCCTCCAAAGTAGCCCTCTGGCGTGCAATTGTCAGTGACTTGGCACTCTTATGGCGTTGGCGCCATTGCAATTCATTTAAACATTGAAGATATGACCTCAAATAAATACATACATGCTTGGGGCATAAATATACTGGAGTTGTTGTACGCCGGCTTGTTTGCAGAAATTGTCTTGCGCCCGTTAAAATTTAAATTAACGAGCGCGCTATAAGAGTTTCATTATTATAAAATTTATCCCTACTAAATTGGCTGGCTTACAAAACTAGTTAGGGATTATATGTTAGATACAGCCGTTTAGGGTCTTCTGCGTAACGCACCAGCTACAATAGCTAAAGCACCAAATAATAACATTATCATCGGTGGTTCGTTTACCGAAGAAAATGTACCGGTGTTGGTTAAAATGTTGATATTATCTATACCAAAAGGACCTGAATTACTAGTAAATCTCATTCTGTTGTCGCTTCTTAGATCAGAAAAGATAGTATCAGAGAACATGAATTGATTGTTTATATAAACGTCAACAAGCTGATCAAGGTAGTTGACATCGAATAAATAATTATTCCATTGGGACAAATCAAATAGGGTACCAACATCATGTGATGCTTCATAAATATTATCATATCGGACACAGCATCCTTCAAAGCGTCGAGATGTAGGGTCAATGTTTTCAGCTGTAATGATACCGGTTGCATAAAAGTCATATCGTTGGATATTAGGAATATCAAAGAAAAAAGTAGCTTGCTCCGACACTTTTAAATCAAAAGAAAATTGCAAAGTGTCAGTATAGTTAGATCGAGATACTATAACTTGATCATATGGGGACGCTCCCCCATTATCAGAGGCATTCAATTCTAGATACTTGTTACCATCTTCCTCTCGGATTTTTGGATCTCCAAACCTAAGTTCGTTTAACATAGTTGAATCAGAAAAACTAAAGGATGGTAACTCTCCTACGGTTTCGTTCTCAAAATCAATGGTTTTTATAATCTCAGCATAGACCGAAAAGTGCATTCCAATTGACAATAGTAAAGCGATGATGACCTTATTCATTTTATTCCTTAAGTGTTTAATCGGATGTTGAGTAAGCAACCAGCCTATCTAATGCAAAGTAAAAAGACCTAAAAAAAGCTAAAAAAAATCTAAAATCTGAGTATTTTGAAAATAACTTTATTTGGTATTTAACAATTTAGACAGTAAACAAATGTTGTGTTAACGGAAAAAATGATAGGCGAGGGAGGTTGATTGAAATTCGGCTCTTTGCATTAGATGAGTTTTGCGTTGACATTATCCCTATTTCGGTATCAAACTGAATCACGCTTGCATGTTTAGCTTGGGATTGATGTTCAAGTTTGGATGGGTAATAGACCCAGAAGGAAATAAGATCGAGCTTTGGGAACCTCCTGCTGGCGAATAATGTACAACAATCCACAGCGCTATAAATTAAGGTAGCGATTGAATGAAATACTAGAAAAAGGTGTACCACAACGTACACCTTTTCTATTTCTAGCTTGTTCTACACTTGTTGTGTAGCGAGTGTTTGAGGTTCGGCTTTGGCTTTTTTACGACCATTTAATAACCAACCAATTGGCGTCCATCTTACAAACATCAAGTAGGTGATGAAACCAATGGCAAAAGTAAGTAATGAGCTTATAGCAAACTCAGTGATGAGTGAGTAATTCACATCTAACAACTTGAATTGGATGAACATAAGCACAGGGAAATGTATGATGTAAATCCAGTAAGACGCATCTGAAATCAAGCGCACACTTTTGCTTTGTTTGTTCAAGAAACGACGGGCAAAAAGAATAATGCTAACACTTAGGAAAACCGAGGACATTCCTTCTAGCCAAGCTTCTAGCACCTGTGTAGAGGTAAAAACAGGACCTTGCATCATGCGCATCATCGCTTCTTGACCACTCACTTGCGCAGGTAACATGTAAAACATTGCGCCATAGGCCGCACAACCAGCAATAAACAGCAATAGTGCATGTGGCGCTAGCTTATCTAAGATCTCTGGCGCTTTATTCAACGCATATCCCAACAAGAAAAACAGGAAGAAGAAACCGAATACCCAAAGCTGAGGCATAAACTTTTCAGGCGCTGGAAAAGGTGTATATTGGGTTGCTAACGCTGGAATCATTAGCACAGGTAACAGCGCAACAATAAGCAACGGACGGGCGCTGCTCCAGCCAACCCAGTTTACTTTAAGCTGGTTAAATTTGTTGCCTAATTTATTGCAGATAAGTACCACGGCATAGAAAAACGTCAGTTGATACAAAAACCATAAATGGGTTGTGGTCAATGGCGGCGCTGGGGCATCGGGATTTTGCGCCATCATCGCAATAAAGCCTAACAAAGGGTTTTTCTGCTGCACGTTTTCAATCGCCCAACCCATGATCAAAACGATAGATATGATAACGAAAGGCAAGAAAATCACAAAAGGAAGTACTATTCTTAATCCTCTGTTTTTAGCAGTTGCACCTATACCGCGCTTTTGGATTAAAAGGGCAGCAAAGAAGCCCGCAACGATGAAAAACAGTGGCATTCTAAAGGTATGACTAAAGAAAGCTAGTACATCAACTACCACAGAATTTTGCGGATCTGAGGTCAACCAAAGATTTGCTAACATGGGGCTATACGCCAATGCTGCATGGAAAAATATCCCTAAAAGCATGGCGAACGCGCGCAAGTTGTCCATGTAGTGGACACGATTATCACTACTCATAATAAGCACCTTGTAAAAAGTAAGTTTTCGGGAGGTTTAGTGCCTGCTTATAAAAAACAGGCGTTTCTGGATTTAATAAATAAGGTAAGACTCAAGACTAAAATAAGGGCGAGAATTTCAATGCCGAAAACACTAAAGAAGGTAGCATTAAACACGGCTTCATTGCCCTGTATGAATTCACTGATCCCTGGCAATTGACCAACAACGCTTAGGAATAAGTTGAATAAGATATTAAAGATAACCACCATCACTATGGTGAAACCTTCGGATCCTGTACCAACACCAATGCACAATACAACAACGACCCCAGTCAATATTTGCAAGAAACAAAGTATCGATATCGGAATTAACCCATTGGGTAAATGGCTGAAATAAATCAAGGACAATGTTATAACCAACATTGGCAACCAATTAAGAAAGTAAACCACCATTCCACCAACCGTTTTAGAAACAGCGTAATCTGTGGCATTTATCGGTAAACCCATGATAAAAGACATCTGGTTTTCCTTTTTCTCAATGATGACGGAGGTCAGTGCAAAGTGAATTCCGGAACCAATTGAGACAGTAATTACTAATATAACCCCTAGGTAGTAAGCGCCTTCTATTGGCGCAATCATAACACCTGCAGCTAATGCGCAAATGAGTATGTAAACCACCAAAAATGGACGAAATAGTAAAAAATCTTTGGTCGTTAATTTATAGATCATAGAAGGATTTAAACGTAAGTTCATAGCTATTCTCCTTGACGACGATAGCTGACATTAGCAATGAATATCTCTTCCAAAGACATCTTTTCTACTGCCAGCACTTTAATATTTTGCTTTTGCATATCGGTTAAAATTTCAGGTGTAAATGCATTGGTTGTGACCGAGGCCAACTTACCTGCTTGTTCAATACCAATTGATCTGTGATGTCTAAACAGCAAGGTTTCAGAAGGCAGTTCTACCTGGATTTTTTTCCAATTTTCAAAAAAGCTTTCTTTATCGTTGGAATCCAAAATACGGCCGCGATCGATAAAGGTGATTTGGTCACTGATTTTTTCCACATCCGCCGTGTTGTGGGATGAAAATAGAACAGTTCTGTCTTCATCTCTTAGAATCAGTGCTAATTCCGCCATGACCTCATGTCGCGCCACTGGATCTAAACCTGTGGTAGGTTCATCTAGAACCAATAATTTTGGTTTGCGAGCTAGCACTAAAAGCAACTGTGCTTTAATTTGCTGACCCTTTGAGAATTGCTTTATTTTCTGTTCTAGATTTAGATCGAATCTTTTAAGTAGCTCATTGGCATATGCTTGATTCCATTGTGGATAAATGGATTTAATAAAATCTATATGCCAAGCAAGATTTTTAGCGCCATAGAGTTTCATTTCTTCTGAACTAAAACCAACTTCCTTTTTCACTAGCGTTTGGTTTTCTGGCTGGGAGTGACCAAGGACTTTTACTACGCCAGAATCTGCTTGCATCAAACCCATTAAAATACGAATTGTGGTAGATTTTCCCGCGCCATTAGCGCCCACGAAACCCATAATCTGGCCAGTGGGTAAGGTAAGGTCGACATTTTTCAATTGAAAATATTTAAACGACTTGCTTACGTTTTCCAATTGTATTGCTAAATTTTCCATAATTAATTTCCAAATTTAACCGTTGTCAGATTTGTGCTCATCGCATAGCTTAGCTATGCGTTGCAGCAATTCTTGATGAGTCAGTCCCATTTGTATCCCAAGAGAAATGGCCTGTTTAATCTTCTCATCGAGCTCTTCGTACTGAAGGGCTGTTTGCATTTTGTTAGTATCAGCAATAAAACTGCCTTTACCTTGTTGGGTGTAAATAACCCCTTCGCGCTCCAATTCGAGATAAGCGCGTTTAACTGTAATCACGCTTACCCCTGTACTGGCGGCGAGTTCCCGAATTGAAGGCAAATGAAAGCCAGTTGGCCAATCGCCTACCATCACTTTTTGTTTGATCTGCGCCATGATCTGCAGGTACATGGGACGAGAATCTGTTTGTGAAAGAAAGAGTTTAATCGTCATTAAAAACTAATCTGTGTATATCATATATGCACAGTATACACAGATATACACAGTTGACAAATAAAATTTGTACAAAAAATAGATGATAGTTATTTAACTTATTGAAAATAATAAACTTTAAAATTTTTATGGCTGTGTATATGAAGCATCAAAAGAGCACCTTGTATATACACAGTGCTTAGTCTGTATATATTCACCACGGAAAACTTGATATGTGCTTGAGTATTAGGGCAAACTGGTTTAACAAAGATAAACAGGCTCAAGTTAGTAGTCATGCTGGGTAGTCTTATGGAGTAGACAAAACTTATGACAGATGATCTGTCGGTTGCACAACTGATCGCACGAGTAAAAGCATCTTCAGAACTTACCGATGCAAATAAAAAGCGGATTCTAAATGTACTCAATGAGCAAAATACGGATTATGGGTTCGACGAAAAAGGGCGCTTAAAAGTCGCGATGTTTGACGCTCGTACCTATGATAGCCACGCCTTCAACCAATATTGTCCAGATAATATTGAGATATTGCCTCTAGAAGCGGCATTAAATGCTAACACGGCGGTCTTGGCAAAAGGATGCAAAGTTGTATGCATTTTTGTGAATGATAAATGCGATGAGCAAGCCATTGAAACCTTAGCTAAATATGGCGTAGAGCTAATTGCGCTAAGATGTGCAGGTTTTAATAATGTAGATTTAGCAGCTTGTAAACAACATAACATCGATGTGGTTCGAGTGCCGGCTTATTCACCCCATGCAGTTGCAGAGCATACAATTGCCCTTATGATGATGCTCAATCGTAACTTACACAAAGCTTATTTACGTAATCGAACCGGGCAATTCTTACTCGACGGTTTGGTGGGCTTTGATATGCACGGTAAAACCGTCGGTATCATTGGTACTGGTAAGATTGGGCAATGTGTAATAGATATTCTTTTAGGTTTCGGCTGTCAGATTAAGGCCTTTGATCCTTATCCAAATAAAGCGTTTGAGAATAACCCTAAGGTAGATTACGTCGATTTGGACGATTTGTTTGAACATTCTCAAATCATCAGCCTTCACGCACCTCTGACTCAAGAAAATAAGCACTTAATCAATGCTAAAAGTATTGCCAAGATGCAATCAGGCGTAATGATAATTAACACCAGTCGCGGCGCCTTAATAGATACTAGGGCACTGATTGAGGGGCTTAAAAGCGGGCAGGTTTCTAAAGCGGGACTAGATGTTTATGAAGAAGAATCTGAAATTTTCTTTAAAGATAAATCTAACCTTGTGATAGACGATGACGTGTTTGCACGTTTAATGAGTTTTAATAATGTGGTGATTACATCCCATCAAGCGTTTTTGACTAATGAAGCCTTAGCGAACATAGCGCAAACCACCTTCGAGAATATTCAAGAATATCTGCAAGGTAAAACCGGAAATGCATTATCTTTTATTGTGGCTTGAACAAATAAATTTAAAATAGCGTTTGCGCAATTTCTGTTTAAGGACTACCTTTATTAGTTCATACGGAAATTTTTTCTGTTTTGTTATATTTTAAAGGACTAAGAAAATGTGCAATAGACACGGCAGGTGCTTGTTAATTGCCCTATTCTTATGCACATCTGTGTGCGCGAATGCAAGTATACTGTCGCAGACATACTCATCTGATCAATATGAGGGAGTAGTGGTACCTGCAGAAGATGCCGATCTTAAACTACAATCTCTTCCCGAAGATGTTCATGTAATACAGTCTGAAGTATTTAAAGAGTCTTTGTTCGGAACAGATCCCTTAGCCTTGCAAGTCGGTTGGGTGGATAATCCTAACAGCTTAGGCTATCAAACCAGTATCCAAAGCTTATTTTACGATCCCCCTGTCATTCTTAAATCGAATTTAGGGCATCGTTTTTTTAGTGCCTCATCTTTTTCCGCAACCTTAAAGCAACCATTTGTCATGCCTGTAGAAGAATTTGACTATTCAGTATCCGAAAAGACAGACAAGCTAACCTTTACCGCGGCACCAGCGGTAGCTGCCGCATTTTTTATCGGTTGCTTACTGCTGGTATTGTTAAGAAGTGCTAAAGAAGACCAATCAGCTGAATTTGAACAGCTAAGAAAAAGCACGCTCTAATTCGGTACTTAAAATTTGTAGGCGTAATTTGCGTAAAATAAGTTCACACCATGATTGATACTAGCAAAATTGGCATTAGAGTAGTGATTAATACTTAACGAAACTCTATGCTGCTTTGCCAAAATTGCACCAAATTCGAATCTGTCTTCAAACAACAAATGAGTTCCTAACTGGCGATCCAGTAAATTCTCACCATTAGAATATGCTAGTCCAACCCCAATACCGGCATATATTTGTTGATTACCCACCGGATAATACAAGCGCCACATTGGGTTTAGATAAATACCTTTTTTATCACGGTCATTCCAATCATCCTGCCAAAAATGAGCGCCAGCTTCTAACTCTAGCTGTAATCTGGTAGCGTCGAAGTTCCATTGGTACAAAGCTGGCGAAATATAGCCAATGCGCACAACAGTAGAGGATAACTTACCGCTATTTGGAAATGTCCATCGACCGTAAGCTTCACCGCCTGAGATACTGATTTCTTGAGCATGGGAATGGAGACTGAAAGAACTAATAAGAAGCGTTAAACAAAAAACAAATGAGCGCATTTTATTCCGTTGGAGTTAATTAATAGATTAAGAAATTTAAGCTGTAGTGATGCAATATATTCTATCTAGCTATCGACAACGAACCGGTTTACATAAAGAAACTTTGTTATTTTTCAATAGCGTGAGATCATCAACTAAGATTGTAACCTATTTACAAAAAAGAACACTATGGCATTTTTAATAAATCTACCCAATCGAAACGTTGATAAAATCAAACAATGTTTAACCGATAAAATGACACAGAAAGGTATATCACCCATTGATATCCAAGTTTGGCCCGAAGTATCTAAACCCGACGATATAACCTTTGCTCTTGTTTGGAAACATCATGCAGGTAGTTTAACTGAGTATAAAAACCTCGCGGGCATATCGTCTTTTGGTGCAGGTGTTGATGCAGTCTTTGCTGACTCCGAACTTCCTGATGTTCCTATTATGCGGATAGTAGATGACAAAATGTCCACTGATATGGCGCAATATGTCTGGACTATGATCCAGCACCACCGAATTGGCTTAGGGCAATTTGCAGATAATCAAACAGCTAAAATTTGGAAACCTAAAAGCAAACAAAAAGGCAACAAGGTCGGTATTTTAGGTTTTGGTGAGTTGGGACTTACTACCGCCAAGTTGCTTTCTAAACAGGGTTTTGATGTAACGGGTTGGCGTCGTTCAAAAAAAGGTGTTGAAGACCATTTTTGTGTTAGCGGAGAGCAAGGGTTTCATTCCATTATCGAACAAAGTGATTATTTGGTTTGTTTATTACCCTTGACTGAACAAACAGAAAACATACTGAACCAAGGCGTGTTCTCAAAGATGAAAAATACTGCGGTGTTAATAAACGTCGCGCGCGGCCATCATGTAGTTGAACAGGATTTGCAAGAAGCGCTTGAAACAGAGCAAATAGCGGCAGCCTATTTAGATGTATTTCGCCAAGAACCCTTACCTGAGGATCATCCATTTTGGACCACAAAGCACCTCTACATTACGCCACACATTTCAGCGGTAACAAATTTAGACGAAGCTTGTGAGCAAATAGCAGAAAACTATAAGCGTAGCCTTGAAAATCAGCCTCTGATTAATGTCGTTGATAGAAATTTAGGCTATTGATTGCTGTGTTAACTTGTTTGCTGATCTGCTTCAGTATTTTGTTTATCCAATGCCCAAACATCCACTTTAGGTTGGCCTAGGTGGATGACTAGGGTTTCAGCGATCTTATCTTGAATGGCTTGTCGATTGGCATCCCAATAAATTTGAATAAAACCGAGCAAGCCTGTTGCAATGCCTGCACCATAACCACCATATCTTTCAAAACTCTCCCATAATGTCATGCTATTACCGTCAAGTTTGATGACTTTGATTTTGCATATTTTTTTACCGGGAGTTTGACCTCGCCACCAACCGGCGAATACAGTGAAATACAGTGCAGACCAGCCAAAACCTATACCGAAATCTTCAGCAATTCCTAAAATCCATCGCAATAAACTAGGATCGCCTTCATCATTATTAGGTACTTCGAATTTCTTGTTTTCGGCAACAGGTTGCGTTGTCGATAGCACCTCTTGGGTAGCGTCGTCATCAATTGAGGGGTCATCACTGGTGTTCAGATCTTCAGGCGATGGGGCAACATAATTGGCGCGATAAACTTGCATTAATGCAGTCTTAACTTCGCTAGCGGTCGCATTCGCCGCATCTGTGTCAGAAATTACTTGCGCGATATTATCAAAAACTTCGTCCACTTCAACTGGCGGTATTTGTTGTTCAGCCATCTCTTCAGCAATTGAACTGGTATAGTCTCGCCAACATTGTCCCGAATCACAATCGCCTTGTACAACCTGGTTTATAAATGCCTCAGATTGCAAAGATTTGATCATGAGGTTAACAGCAATATCAGACACAACCTCAGAAGCCGATGACCTATCTTGTATTTCTTCTACAATGTCGTTTGAAAATCGATCCATTAGCATGCCGATAACAACAAGAAATAAGATGATTGCGATAAACCCAAAAACCCGCCTTAACCATTTTTCACTAATATTGGCATGTTCTTGTCGACCTGCTCGCCAAAAAGCAATGCCGGATAACAACGCTAGAATGATGTTGGGCAATGACGTAAGAATAGCGATAAAAAGCAAGTCGATCAGAATGGCTATGCCTCTTCTGCTGGGTTTGGCAAGTGACGTACCTATTAGGTCTTCAGAAATCCCAAATTCGTATGGGGTAATCACATTTCTGACTTCTTTTCTGGTCATCTTATGACCGCGACTAAAAAAGACGGCGTTTTGAGAATTTTGTTTTTCAGTCATTTTGAAATCTCTGAATTAGGTCAGTTTAATTTAATGGTTATGTCACCGATTACCAAGTCATCAAACTCAGGTGTTTGTTTTTGCACTTGATTAGATTCAATGAGCTCTAACAACCTAACCTTAGACTCTGTGTTGGCATCATTTACGTCAAGGTATCGGGTGCTCCATTTTTCCTCTTGTGCAACCCAAAACCACAGATAGGCTCTACGGAAATGGTTGCTTTCCGTAAGCAAAATGTATTCATGTTCGCCGTCATTGGTTAGATCATAGGCGAGCAAAAAATAATCGGTCTCTCGAATTGTTACATTAACAAGACCGTTCCACTTGATTAAATGTGACTCAGTAATTTTATCTACTAAGGTTTGTGGAAATTCTTCTCTGTCGGGCCAATAAACAATTCTATTTTGAAATTCTGTTTTCGCCTGTTGAACGTCTACTTGTTCATCGTTTCGTCTTGATAGATATGCACGTTCTATGCTCGAAATTAAAGGCTGATGTTCTGAATCTAGTTGCTCTTTTAGTTTAAATAAAGCGTGATAACCGGCAGCGCCTAAGTGCCATTCAAAGTAACTGATGTCCAGTGAGTCAATACCTTTATCACTCCAATAAGCGCGATCAATTTGAGATTGTGCCGACAGTGCTTGGAAATTTAAGAAAGGAGTGTTGACTAAAATGCAGACTAAAAATACTGCCATTCCCATGTAAACATTAACTTTATTTTTGTAGCTTACCCAGCCATCACGCTTCAGTAAAATACAAACTAGGTAACTTAAAGTAAATGCTGAAGCAAAAAGATTGACTAGCAAGCCCCAAAGTCTAGATGGGGTTAGACCATATTGGTCGATGCGGACTATCAGACCATACATGGCTAACAGTGAATAAACAGGGAGCACAGCAATGCCTACCAAAATTAGCCTGTGTACCCACAAATTATAAGGAGGATCTTGTTCTTTATTGGCGTAAATAGCATTTACAAAGAACAATGTGATGGCTTGTAGCCAGAGCAGTAAATGACTTCCTGGACCTTCCTCCCACAAGCGGCCAGTCCCAGTAAATAGCAAAGTTATCGCAAAACCGATGGCGATGATGGCTAATAAAGGCAGCAAGAATTGAATAATAATTTGTAGGATTTTAGCAAGTGCTTTAGTGAGATTTGTGTGTGATTTAAAATACAGCAGGGATAATCCATAAGTAAGACAAACCACAGGTATATTGAAATAAGCCTGGTCTAAAAGATCTGAAAAGAAACCTATTTCAACTTGTTCAAATAAGGCCGCATTCAGGTTCAGAATGAGAAATAAAACACCCGTAAAGACAGCGCTTTGGGCAAACATCACCGCATTTTGCCAAGAAACATTGTACAGATTATTAAAGGTAATGGGTTGGTTATCTAGCTTAAGTTGCGCGTACATAATAAGTTTAAAACAGGCAATGAAGCTAGTTACGCCAAGAACCTGAGTGACGTAATCATTAGAAAGAATATCTACCGGCATCTGTTGTAATCCCGTATAGACGCCAATAATGGCTAAAAGGGCACTGGTAGCAAAAGATACAAGTAGCGCTTTAACTTGCAGTCCCTGTGTACTTACAAAAACCCACAACAGCGGAAAGCTGATACTAAAGACAACAAGTGGTACAAATAACCAAGGGATGGTTGCCGGCCATACTTCTGCTTCATTAGATACATATAAGTAATAAAGTACCGCTGATTGAACTGCGAAAAGCACAAAAGTGAAAAAACGCGGATTAAATTTCATAGCAAATCCTTTGCAACTTTCAAAAGGTAAGAACCTTAGAAAGTAACGACGGTAAAGGTTGTCAGTTTATGATTGCAATAAATTTTTGTACAGAGCATTCGCTTTATCAAAAGATTGCTGTTGTTCCAATATAGCCGCTAACAAGAGCGCATTTTCCCTGTTATATTCAAGTTCTAAGGACTTGTTAACCGCTTTTAATGCCAGTTCGTAATCCTTTGCATTAAAGGCAAGATGGGCTAGTACTGAATAATACTGAGCGTTATCCGGTGATTGTTTTATACACTTTTCAATGAAGCGTTTGGCAACAGTTGGTTCACTATGATTAAGTTGTTTAAATAATCCCCAAAATGCAGCGTGATGCTGCTTCTCAGCGAATTCTACTAAACTAATCTCAGCTTCCGACGACAACCCTTGGTCAATCAGTAATTGTACGTAGCAAATTTGATTTGCTATGTCTTTGCGGGCTGCACGAGATAAGCTATGCCATTTTTCTTTTAGGGCATTGGCGCCTTCTTTGCTCGCAATTTCAGCAAACTCTCCTTGAGTAGCCTTGTGTGCCCACTCAATATAATCATTACCTAAGTACTTCTTATTTTCACTGATGAGGTCTTTAACATCGCGCCAACGATGTAAAGCACCTAAAGCTCTTAGTTTTAAATTCAATACTATACTGTGCGTTTGTTGTTTTTTATCTAGCTCTTCAAGGGCTTCTAGAGATTTTTTAGGCGCGTTATGCAAATGCTTTTGGGCTTGTTTTACTGCCGCTGCGAAGGCTGATGCTTTTTCAGTGCTGGCGTGAGTAAGCAGAGTATCAATCTCTTGATTGCTGTTATTGATATCGGCGGCTAATAAATAATTAGCGCCTTGGAAATCACCGCCAAAGGTCTTTCCAATGGATTTGCGTGCGGTATCTGTATCACCTATTAAATAAGCATTAAGTGCGGTAAAGAAAGCTCTTTCTTGTTGTTTTTTGCTGTAAGCACCAAACCAGTTTTTAGAGCCTGAAATCATGCGAACAATACGCACAAACAGCCATTTTGCAACCCATACCCCAACAATTAACAAACCCCCGATAATGATAGAGCTTATTAACGTCATTTCTATCACTGTGCTTTCAGTGGCAATGACAACCCGTCCTTCATAGCCAATGAGATTATGACCTAGAGCTAACGCCAAGAATAAGATTAATATGAGTACAATAATCTTAATCATAGACTGTTATTTCCATTGTTAAATTGGTCTTCCATGCGAATTTGTAACAGCTCTTTTAATCCTTTCTGGGATTGAAGATTTTCAGGATATTCGCGACTGAAATCCGTATTTAATAATTGTTCAAGTGCGCCTAAGTACTGCGTAGTCGCGGGATTATCTAATTCATAATGCTCTGTCACTATAGCCATGGCTTCTTGAATATTCTGCTGAAACAAGGTGACTTGTTCAGACAATGCCGCGCTTTGTGCGCGAGATAATGCATATTTTAGTTGTTGCTGTATTAACCACTGTTGTCGTTCAGCCAAATAAGGTTCTATTGGAGCATCAACATGTTTAATGCTGATGAAATCACCTACAATGCTACGCCAAGTGCGCTTTAAATTTTCTTGCCAGTCACTCACATCGCTCGATAGCTGTGTATCTTCTTCTTGACTGCTTTCAGGCAATCTAAACGTACGCATAGGAAGGGACTGCACCTGAGGCACAAGACCATTGACTGCCAGTGCAATAGACGTAACAGAAACCGTATTAATTTGGTTCAATGCGGCCAGATCTGAAGCGATTAAGGTGCGAACAGGATAAAGCGTTGGATCATTTAAATCTTCGAGTCTTGCATCGGCTTCTTGAAGCAAGGTTTTAGCGGTTCTTATATCGTGTTCCAAGTACAGCTTTCTACCTGCCATATTCACTAGATAATCTGCTTCTGCAAGTAACCAGTCGGAAGGGCGTCGACCAGAAATTTCGGCTAAATGTTGCTGTAATGCTTTGGTAGTTTGCGCATTATTTTGAAGCTCTGCTACAAGGTTTTCTAACGAATTAGAAAACGCGTTTTGCGCACTTTGTAAATCTTCGTCTTGGGCATTGCTTTTTCGTTCAACTGCAGATAACTGAGAACGAATTTCAGTAATCGCGGTTTCTTCACCGGTCACTTTGTTTTGTTGCTGCATCCAGTACCAATAACCGGCTCCAACTACCCCAGCAATCAATAAAAAATTAATAACAGTGAACAACCAAAGTACTTTGTTAGAAGATGAAGGCTTTGATGATGGGGTTGATGAGGGTTTTTCAGGCGCAGTCTCAGACGCTTTTTCTTCAATCACCACGGCTTCTTCTACTTGAAGATCGTCCTTTTCGTCAGAACGGCGTCTCTTAGTAGACAGATCCTTGTTTTCTGGTGGTGTTGAATTTGACATTTTGTCTCCCAAAAAATCATTCGGAGGCTATTTGCCCCTCATTTAGGTTTAAATCACGCTCTTGCCATGTTTTTGCTGCGCTAATCATAACGTCATCACTAGCGCCTTTGCTTACACTAACGTTAACAATGTTCTGTGTTTTTAAATAGTCGGCAATTCGCTTACTTGCTGCTATCCAATGCCGCTGGGTTAACCAACTAAATGTAAAGTTATCAAGTATTTGTTCAGCGATGTCATTACTTGTCACAATAATACACCTAATTGGTTTTTCCTCAACTTGTCTCACAGTATTTTGGTCAATAAAAGGCACTCTTTTATATACTTCAGCGACACTTACCTTAGCTTGTTTATCACTAAGCGATCTGGCTA
Organism: Glaciecola sp. 1036; assembly: GCF_050306235.1. Taxonomy (NCBI): domain Bacteria; kingdom Pseudomonadati; phylum Pseudomonadota; class Gammaproteobacteria; order Alteromonadales; family Alteromonadaceae; genus Glaciecola; species Glaciecola sp. 1036. The sequence continues at coordinate 139,346 of NZ_JBLWFH010000002.1, forward strand.
ACAGGTCGCGCCCTTTTTCACCCTTGAGAATAAGTACTGACTTACTTTCTACGTCCTTAAAAATAGAAAGATCCAAAACAGATTCCGAATTATGCTGTTTAGGAAGTAGGATGTCGGTGCGACTTTTTACTTCCTCATTCAGTGTCTCTAGGGTTGCTTCACCTATACAAATTATAGTGCCAAACCTAACGTCTGTATGTTGATTTAACCAATCCGCAGCATAAGTACTAGTGATAATGCCAATATCAAAAAAATTCTGTGATAATTTAACCCCCGAAACAAACTCAATATCCATTGCGGGACAACAAGTGCAAACCAATCCAGCGGCAATAAATGCATCAGCAGATGTTTTTGCTTTCTCTTTCGGTCGGGTAATTAAAAACATGCAAAGCTATTCTTGCAACGCCGATAAAATTTCACCAGCACCCTGATCGAGCAGGGATTTGGCTACTGCAATACCTATGCTTTCAGGATCTTCAATTGAACCTTCGGCCTCTGCTTTTAAAATTGTTTTGCCATCTGGACTAGCAACCAAACCTCTTAAACGTATCATCTCTCCTGACAACTCAGCAAAGCTACCAATAGGAACCTGACATCCGCCTTGCAGATGTGCATTCATTGCGCGTTCAGCACGCACTCGCCATTGGGTTTCTTGATCATTTAGAGCGCTTAATATTTGAATAAGTTCCTGATCGTCATTACGACATTCAATACCAACGGCACCTTGTCCCACTGCGGGTAGACTCACTTCTGGCGCTAATGGGTGCTTTATTCTATCTTTCATTTCTAGTCGAATTAGACCCGCTGAAGCGAGAATGATGGCATCGTACTCTCCAGCATCTAGCTTAGCTAAACGAGTATTAACGTTACCTCGTAGATCTTTAATCATTAAGTCAGGGCGAATTGCTCTTAGTTGTGCCTGGCGACGTAAACTTGATGTTCCCACTACACTGCCATCTGGCAAAGCGTCTAAATTATCATAGGTATTAGAAACGAAGGCGTCGTAAGGATTTTCTCGTGGACAAATGGCATGTAAACCAAAACCGTCAGGAAACTGAACAGGAACATCTTTTAATGAATGCACCGCAAGGTCAGCTCTTCCTTCTTGCATGGCTATCTCTAATTCTTTGATAAATAAACCTTTGCCGCCAATTTTTGCTAAAGGCGTGTCGAGGATTTTGTCCCCTTGGGTTGACATTGGCACTAAGCTAACGTGTATGTCTGGGTAGTAATGATTCAACTGTTGTTGAACATATTTAGCTTGCCACATTGCCAAGGCACTTTTTCTGGTCGCAATCTTGATGGTGCGTGAAGTAGACAAATTAACCTCTTGTACTGCCGTTATTGTGGGCTAGATGTTACCTAATTTCGCAAAAGAGGTTAACCGAAAAGATCCAATTAGATTTGCGTTAGCTCAATTGCTCTACAATAAATTTGCTGATGTCTTTAATTTCAGGCATGCAAACGTTATGTTGCATGATGTACTCTTTCCAAATGACCTTATAACCATTATTCACAATAGTTTGGTAGGCCGTTCGCCCTAAAAACAAGGGAACAACCTCATCTTGTTGACCATGACAACACAAAATAGGCGTATTATCGTTGGCACTATGCTTTTCAAAGGTTAGGAGTTCTGGTTTACACATATAGGTCGATAACCCGACAATGCCCGCAAGAGGCTGTGAAAACCTAGTGCCCAAGTGATACGCAATAACACCGCCTTGGGAAAAACCCACTAAAAGGATGTTTGTGGATGGAATACCATTCGCGATTTCGTTTTCGATCAGTTTCTGTACTTGATCAGCAGATTCCCTGACGCCCTCTTCATCAGCTCTTGATTCCATGTCCATGGATTTTATGTCATACCAAGCGCGCATTTGCATGCCATTATTGATGGTAACAGGTCGAATGGGGGCATTAGGGAACACAAATTTAATCCCGAGTTCTTCAGGCAGCTGTAATTCAGGTGCAATGGGCGCAAAGCCATTGCCACTATCACCCAACCCGTGTAGCCAAATTATGGTAGCTTTGTGTACATTTGCGGGTTCAATAACGACAGCATCTAATAACGCATCTGACATACCACTTCCTTACTTCAAGTTTAATTTAATTGGTGTATTTGCTTGTTTACTTACAGCTTCATCTAAAAAAGAATAGAACTCAACGCCTGTTCTTTCATCAATCCAAACGCCGTCTTCATAGTTAAAGTGGTGACCATTGAATTTGGTTGCTACCCATAATTGTTGTAAAGGCGGTTGTTTATTTAATACGATTTTAGAGTTATCAGGATGAATTATAGTAAAAATATCACCATTACTGTCATAGTCAAAAACCACTTCTTGCTCGTCTAGCGAATCCTCGAGCGCTAAAAAAATATCTTCTATCAGTTGGTCATATTCTGCATCTTTCATTCATTTCCCCTTGTAATTCAAGCTAACCAAAGATCACTAACGCGACCATATGTGCTAACATAAAAAAATCTTTATCTATAACCACTATCCAGAATACGAATTTATGGTTCAACCTCTTGGTAATCTTTTTATTATAGCGGCACCTTCAGGTGCTGGTAAGTCTAGTCTAATCAACGCACTTTTGGAATCAACAGAGGACCTAGGATTACTAAATCCTGCGCAACTGTCTGTTTCTCATACAACCCGAGCTCCCAGAGCTGGGGAGGAAGAGGGTAAACACTATCATTTTGTATCAGTACAAGATTTTGAATCCATGATAGGTCAGGACGCATTTTTTGAGTATGCCAAGGTGTTTAGCAATTATTATGGTACTTCGAAATCAGCCATTAGCGATAAATTGGACCAAGGAATAGACGTGTTTTTGGACATTGATTGGCAAGGTGCAAGACAAATCAAGGCAATAACTGATGCCGTCACCAGTATCTTTATTTTACCTCCATCAATTGAAGAATTAGAAAAACGCTTAGTGGGCAGAGGAAAGGACTCTCAAGAAATTATCCAAAATAGAATGGCACAAGCGAAAAGTGAAATGTCTCATGCTGACGAATTTGACTATGTGATTTTTAATGACAATTTTGATGTCGCCTTGGCGCAGTTGGCCAGCATTGTGAAAACCGCTAGTCTAAGCGCAACAAAACAATCAATGCGGTATTCTGAGCTGTTTGATGGGCTAACCAAATGAGTGTAAACGTAAAGCACTTATATCTCGCAGTTTTTGTTGGTTTACTCTTGGTCATTTACGGCTTCATTTATAACGAAGCGCGTAAAGAAGTATATTTCCTGTGCAGTAATTTTGTTGAAGGTATGCCAAAAGTAATAGTGGAAGAACAACTGGCAACGGCCCAGTGGTCAACTGCTATTGAACCTCATGCCAGAGAATTAATTTCTTACAGCGCGCTTAACTTGTACATTCATCAATGTACCATTGAATTTGATTTACAGCGCAAAGTTACCAGCGCTAAATACACAAGTTTTTAATCTATTTTGAACTCTTTGTAGGTTATTTGCGTTAATAAGGGGAGTTTCTGCCTGTTTTATGTAGAAATTTGGACGTTTGGGTAACGATTATGTCTGGTCAGTGGTAATAAAATACAGTATACTTCGCGACCATTTTTTAAAACCATCGCAAAATCCGGAGCAATAATGGCACGTGTAACAGTTGAAGACGCGGTAGATAAAATCGGTAATAGATTTGATTTAGTACTTGTTGCGGCACGTCGTGCTCGTCAAATCGCAACTGAAGGTAAAGATCCTTTAGTTGAAATGGGCAATGACAAACCGACCGTAACTGCACTTCGTGAAATCGAAGAAGGCTTAGTGACTGCTGAAACTGTTGAAGCGACAGAATTGCAAGATCAAAGAGAGCAAGAAGCAGCTGAATTTGCCTCTGTTGCCAGCATATTAGCGAATAGCTAAACAGTTATTTTTTAAATAAAAAACAAACTGAACACTTTTTATTACAAACGCCGATGAAAATCGGCGTTTTTGCGTTTGCAAGTTGAGAAAATAAACGTATTCTACTCCTATGGGAAAAGTGTAAAGAATATAGCGTGTATCTGTTTGAAGGCCTAAAGGCTAAAATTTCTGAATATTTGACGAGAGAGCAAGTTGAAAACGTGCAGGCGGCTTTTGTGCTTGCCCAAGATGCTCATGAAGGTCAAACACGCTCCAGCGGTGACCCTTACATCACCCATCCCGTGGCAGTTGCTGGCATTTTGGCCGACATGCGCATGGATTATGAAACCCTGATGGCGGCACTTTTACACGATGTTATCGAAGACACAGAATACAGTCGCGATGACTTAAGTTTAGCCTTCGGAGATACAGTTGCCGAACTGGTTGAAGGCGTTAGTAAACTTGATAAATTAAAGTTTAGGTCAAAACAAGAAGCACAAGCCGAAAATTTTCGCAAAATGCTAATGGCCATGGTACAAGACATCAGGGTAATATTAATCAAGCTGGCGGATCGTACACACAATATGCGCACTCTAGGCGCGTTAAGACCTGAAAAGCGTCGCCGTATCGCCATGGAAACTCTCGAAATTTATTCACCCTTGGCTCATCGGCTTGGTATTCATGATATAAAAAATGAATTGGAAAACTTAGGTTTTCAAGCCATGCATCCAATGCGTTCCAGAGCACTCAAAAGTGCTGTGGGACAAGCTCGTGGCAACCGCAAAGAAGTCATCGAAAAAACCCGATTAGAATTGGCGACCAAAATTGCTGAACTAGGCATCCAAGGACGTGTCGTGGGTCGTGAAAAACATCTATATTCCATTTATCGGAAAATGAAAAATAAAGAGCTTTCGTTTACCGAGGTTATGGATATTTATGGATTCCGTATCATAGTTACTTCAATCGACAGTTGTTATCGTGTTTTGGGTGCCATTCATGGATTGTATAAACCCATTGAAAACCGGTTTAAAGATTATATTGCGATTCCTCGTACCAATGGCTATCAGTCATTGCACACCTCTTTAAAAGGCCCACACGGTATCCCTGTCGAAGTGCAAATTCGTACCGAAGAAATGGATCAAATGGCGGATAAAGGTGTTGCAGCACACTGGCTATATAAAAATACGGACGATAAAAGTACCACAGCTCAACTTAGAGCAAACCAATGGATGCAATCACTGGTAGAATTGCAACAACGCGCTAGTACCTCGGTTGAATTTATTGAAAATGTTAAGTCAGACCTCTTCCCTGATGAAATCTATGTGTTTACACCCAAGGGCAAAATTGTAGAACTACCTGTGGGTTCAACCGCGGTTGATTTTGCTTATGCAGTGCATTCTGATGTGGGTAACACCTGTGTTGGTGCCAGAGTAGATCATAGAAACTACTCATTGACCAAACCGCTGGAAAATGGCCAAAGTGTCGAAATTATCACCTCCCCGAGAGCTAAACCAAATGCTAATTGGTTAAACTTTGTGGTGAGTGCTAGAGCACGTTCGAATATCCGGCATTATTTAAAACGTCAGCATCTAAGGGATGCTATTTCAATGGGTAACCGTCTACTTAGGCATGCATTAGGCACGATAAAATTAGATGAAATTCCAGAGCAAGAAATTGCGCGATTGGTTAAAGAAACCAAGTACCCAACGTTTGACGATTTGCTCGCGAGTATCGGCATGGGTAACGAATTGTCAGCCATCATTGCTCGAAGATTGGTAGGTGAGTCTACAGAAATTCCTACCAAAAAAGGCAATGTTGCTATCAAAGGCACAGAAGGTATGAGTGTCCATTTTTCCAAGTGTTGTCACCCCATTCCAGGCGATAATGTTGTTGCTATATTGAGCCCTGGCCGCGGTGTTGTAATTCATCAAACTGGTTGCACCAACATTCGGAAATTGAGTCGAGAAGAACCCAATAGAGTGCTTCCTATGCAATGGGACGATGAAGCTCAAGGTGATTTCAAAGCAAGTCTGCGGATTGAACTGCTGAATAGGCAAGGTACCCTAGCTGCCTTAACTGCTGCAATTGCAAGTTGTGATTCCAGCATTATTCATCTAAAAACCGATGACAAAGAAGACTATAATTATTTTATTGACGTTGAACTTACTACTAAAAATCGGGTGCATCTTGCTGAGATAATGCGTAGAATCCGCAAACTTCCTGACTTGCAGAATATTTCGCGGCATAGTCAGTACAAGCAACAAGAACAACCAAATAGGAGTGCCAATGTCGAAGTCCGTCATTCAAACTAACCAAGCACCAGCGGCTATAGGTACATACAGTCAAGCGGTAAAAGCGGGTAGCACTGTGTATTTATCTGGCCAGATTCCGTTGGTACCAGCCACTATGGAAATGGTGTCAGAGGACTTTTCTGAACAAGCTAAGCAGGTTTTTGAAAATATCAAAGCGGTTGTGACTGCAGCTGGCGGTACCATGGCAAATTTAGTCAAGGTCAATATCTTCCTTACCGATTTAGGACAATTTGCCACCGTAAATGAAATTATGGCGCAATACTTTGATATGCCTTATCCAGCAAGAGCTGCGGTTCAAGTGAGTGCATTACCTAAAGGTGCTCAGATTGAAATTGATGCAGTGCTGGTTTTGCCGGAGTAAGTATTGCAACAGTGTATGACTCCTGAGCGATATGCTCGGATTCAAGAGGTGTTATCTCAACGCCAAGTTGACTTAACGGTTTTACTTGAAGAAGTTCACAAGCCGCATAATATTTCCGCCATTGTGCGCACTGCTGATGCTGTGGGTGTACATAAAATTCACTCTGTTTGGGAACAGCATCCATCTTTGCGTAAAGGAACCGCCCTTGGAAGTCAAATTTGGATTCATAATCAACATCATAAATCCACCACCAAAGCAGTCAGTCATTTAAAACAACAGGGTATGCAAGTGTTAGTTACCCATTTGGATGACACTGCTGTAGATTTTCGAGAAGTCGACTACACCAAGCCAACGGCCATCATCATGGGACAAGAAAAAGATGGTGCTACTGACGAAGCTGTGGAGCAGGCGGATCAATCTATAATAATTCCCATGGTAGGCATGGTGCAGTCGTTAAACGTATCGGTAGCTGCGGCTACAGTGTTGTATGAAGCTCAACGTCAGCGTTCCGCGAAAGGAATGTATGGTAATTGTAACTTACCAGACGACGAAGCGCAGGAGATCTTATTCAAAGGCGGTTTTCCTGTTCTTTATAAAGAATGTGTTCGTCGCAATTTGCCATTCCCTAAGGTAGACGAAAATGGTTGCATTTCTGCCTCGGATGAGTGGTGGAAACAGTTACAGTATTCTTCACCTGAATACTAACAAAAGTGATGATGCGGATTGCACAAAAACCCAATCCGCAAATATATTTATAAAAAATTGTTTATAAATGCTGGAGATTGGACAAAATCCTGATAGAACTCATTTTCTATTAAAGTTTCCCCGCTTATTTGGGTATCAAACTTATCATTTAAAAACAAAAGTAATTCAGCAAGCTCTGCGTAACGCTTGGTACTATTGTAGACAGTAACTAGACCCCAATATGTTTCGATATAATCTGGTTCTGCTTCAATCCCTTCGTTAAAACTCTTTTCAGCCTCTTCAAACTTTTCTTGCATAATAAACATATTACCTTTGAGACTAGATAGTTCAGCATCAATACCCGTTACCTTCATTGATGCATCTAGAGACTCAACAACAGCGGGGAGATCGTTATTTAAAAAGTGATAGTCCATGAATAAAAAAGCAAGCTCTGGTTTATCGCCGTGGGCTTTATATAAATCAGTTAATGCTTGCATGTATAACTCATTATTCAAATTCATAGAAGTAAATACGGAAAGTTCAAGCATTGGCTGTAAATTGCGTAAACTTTCAGGTAACGATTGAATTGCATTGTACGCTGCTTCAAAGTCTCGTTTAGCAAACGCATCAATTACCGGTTGATAATACTCAACAGGCGATTTATCCAATGTGAGTTTTTGTACTATTTTGTCAAAGAGGCCTTCAGTTTGACCTAACATAATTGCAGTACTTCTGCCCACTGTTACAGATAGCCAAGCCCCTCTAGATAGCATAAAAATATCGTTAATTTTACCTTTATCACTTACATCAATGAGATAGTATTCCATGGAATCATCGTTATACAAGGTGCGGATCACTGGTAAATTTGACTTATTTTGGTAGTCAGTGTTTCTCACATGAGCGATATCTACAAAGGTTGTAGGGTCTACCGCGACAAACATGTTGCCAACTAATTTTACGCTTTGCGCTTCATCATTAAACAGGTTTAGATATTGTTTTCTTAAACCTTTATTAAATCCTGCACTGTCCGCTACCCGCCGTGTAAATGTTTGCATGTTAAATAGTTCACGCATGGCAACGTTATCTTTAGTAGAATAGGCTTGTATAAACTCATAAGCGGTTAAATTAACGGTTTCCGTATCGGCAGCTTTAACGATAAAACTGACAATTAACAAACTTTGAAAAAAAACAAGGTAAATAAATTTTTGTAACATAGTAAACTTCTTTCATGATCAATAAGTTGAGTCTACCTGATAGATTTCTAATTAACCACTTTTGAAAATCAAACCTAAGTATTGGTTTTTAAACGATTAAGTAAGGTCACATCAAAAATGCAAATACGCCAAGCTACAGACGATGATTGGGAGCAAATTTGGCCGATATATGAAAAGATTGTGAGGGCAGGAGAAACCTATGGTTATCCTAGGGACACCGATAAAGAACAAGGTAAGTCTTTTTGGATGGATACCCCACGGATGACTTTTCTTGCAGAAGAAAATGGGTTCGTGCTAGGCACCTACTATTTAAAAACAAACTTTTTAGGTCCAGGCAGCCATGTTTGTAATTGCGGTTATATGGTGTCTGAGCTGGCAAGAGGAAAAGGGCTCGCCACTGCATTTTGCCAACATTCGCAACAGATTGCTCAGGAACTAGGTTACAAGGCTATGCAGTTCAACTATGTTGCTTCATCCAACGAAGGAGCCGTTAGGCTTTGGAAAAAACTGGGGTTTGATATTGTTGGAATTTTGCCCAAGGCCTTTGACCATCCGCGACTTGGATTTGTTGACGCTTATGTGATGTATAAATGGTTAACTGATTGATTATAGGTAGTATTTAATAGTTTTAGTTAGCAATGATTTTGTATGTTAAAAAGACTCAGTCCAAAAGAGGTATAAGTTCGTATACCAATTGTTAGCTAGTATATTTTAGTTCGCAATAGTTCTGGTTATATTCAGTCCCAAGTTGATGTTAAGTCTTGTTGGGGCCAAAAAATGAAACTAATGATTTGTGCAGTACTTAGTGTATTTTCAGTAAGCTGTTTTGCCCAAGAGCATCTCAATATTGCTAACCTGTTTACATCGACTAATTCGGTTGAAAAGTCTCTTATTGAGCAAGAAGAAACCTCTACTACAGAAGTTTACGTTGCTAGCCCTGCTAGGGTTGAAGCAAAAATAGTTTCTCCCATTGATGCAACACTCAACAAATTACTTGCAGAAAATCCTTCAAATTTACCCATAGGTGACCACTATGATTGGCGTCACCTAAATGAGTCAAACCTTCTAGAAAATGCTTATATTCCAGAGTTTAAAGTCGGATTCCGACAAAAGTTAGCGGGCGCTAAGAGCACTTTTTACAGTGTCGGTATTGCGTTGATTCGCCCGTCTGATAAAAGCCTCGCTTGGAATGTTGCCAATACATTAGGTGATAGAGACCAAGATTCAAAATCAACCTTTTTGAGCTTATCTTTACAGTCGCAATTTTAATCAAAATTAACTGTCATAGTTTTACTACAATGTCCGATACAGAGACTAATGTTAACTACATAGGTCTATCGCATAGTGAAATTTCCAGCGTCAGCACTTTTTGCAAGTATGTTCTTACTTGCACCAACCGTAAGCGCCCAACTAGTGGCACCTCAGAGTGGTCAATCAACTACCCGAGGTAAAGTAGCCTCTATTCATGACTATTCCTCAATACGCGTAAACCCCGCCAGCGTTAATCATTTGTTTCCTCAGGACGAAACCTTTGATTTTAATATGTTTGGTCCATTTGGATTTGGGTATGAGGTCGGTAAAATAGACTCGTTAATGGACGAACTAGACGAGCTTATCGATATATTAGAGCAAGACGATTTAACTGCTCAAGACGCCTTGGACGCAAAAGAAAGATTTGATCCATTTCTGCAAAATGCTGCAGTTGACGGAATGCTAAAGGCTTATGGCTACGGCTCAGTGCCCATTTTTCCGGTTATTTTTCGAATTAATGAAAACCATACCTTGTACACAGATTTGCACTTTGGCGGGAGCTTACGAGCAACAGTGTTAGACGATGAAATTGATATTATTAGTTTCAACAATACCTATGCTATCAATACAGATGCTGCCGTCTATGTTAAAAGTGTAGGCCTAGTGTCATTCGGTATTGGTTATGCAGGTACTCTTTGGGAGTTTGACTCAGCTAGCTTACACGGTGGTGTTAAAGCTAATATTAACCGCTTTTCTTTATCGAAAAATATCATCTCTTTAGCCGGGCTAGAAGATGGCGAGGATATTGGCGATGCCATAGAAGACGACTATGAAGAAAATGCTAATTCTAGTATTGGTGTAGGCGTTGACCTTGGTCTTGAGCTGGTTGGTGATTTTTATCATTTTGGTTTAGCCGTAACTGATGTAAACGAACCTGAATATGACTATGGAAGCCTGGTTTCTGATTGTCAAAACCTAAGCGGTATTTCACTGGATAATTGTCTAGTTGCACAAAATGCCATTGGCGCAGGCCGTATCCGTGGTAACGAAACCTATCAAGCAACTGCACAAGCAACTCTATCTGGTAGTTATAGTGTGGGCGAAAACAACGGGTTAGTTTTTGGCGCTTCTGTGGATCTGAACGAAAAGAATGACCCTATTGGTGACCCTTATCAATGGGCGCATTTTTCTGCGACTAGCTTCTTCGAAAGCGCGCTTATTCCAGAACTACGTCTTGGATACAGTCAAAATTTAGCGGGATCAGAACTCAGTTATTTTTCTGTCGGCCTCACCTTGTTTAAATATGCCGATTTAGACGTGGCATGGAGTGATGAGCAAGTGGAAATTGATGACAGTAAAGCGCCGCGTTCACTATTCGTTAGTTTTTCTGTTCAATCCCGTTTTTAATTGAGGCAAGATCATGAAAAAAGTTTTTAAATATTTAACACTTTCTGCCGCAGTTAGTACCTTATTAGCTTGTGGAAGTGCAGATGAAAACCAAGATTTACCCAGCGTTGACGAAATACCAGAAGCGACACTTAACGCTATCCCAGTTAGCATTCTTAATGGCTATGTTGCAAATGCAGTCGTTTGGATAGATTTTAGAGATAATGGCGCAATTGATGGTTCTGAACCTTTTGCATATAGCGACGGTGAAGGCTTTGTGAGTTTCAACCCAAATACCGGAGTGAATTATTGTGAAAGTACGTTGGCTCATGAGCAAAAATACTGTTTAGCGACCGGTGTAGATGCAGGCAATTTAGTGATAAAAGCAGCCAAAGGCATAGAGGTTATGTCTGGCGAACCCTTTAAATCAGTACTTACGACAGAAGTAACCGTTGCGCAAAGTAAAGCTAACATACAAGCTTTGGCGAATTTAGGTGAAAGACCACCCGGCGATGCAAGTGATTGGTTAGATAATCTAGATGCTAGTATCATTAAGCTTTCTGCGATTACTTCAGTGGCATATTTCTTACCTGAAGGTCAATCAATTGAAACTGTGCTAACCCGTAATGGCTATAGTTTACCGATTAATACTACAGTTGAAGAAGTACTCAGCCATGACTATTGGGCAAGATTAAATAATGATGAAGCCTTAAGTAATGAATTGTTTAGAGCGGAATTAACCATTGGCCGAGTAGTGGATTTAATTGCTATCAATCTTGACAAGGCGACTGAAAATCTCGATATGGGCGTGGATGGTTTGCCTATCAGTACGTCTGATTATATTTATCAAGCGGTCGTTGAGGCACTGATAGCGGGCGAATTAAATACTTCATCAGCAAGACAGAATTCTAATCCCGCGGTTAAGTTTCAAAATTTATTGGAGCGAGTCCGTACAAAAATTATTGAGGTGGCTTCTAGCGTAGTGAGTAATGGCGTTTCAAATACTGTGGTTAATAATAATTTGTCTTCCAGTATTACGAACTTGGCGCAAATTCCAACTAATCATCTTACCAGTTTTTCAAGCGCGGATAAGATTGCAACCTTTCAAACCACAACGTTAGGGATAATTCCAAATCCTATCGCGTTTGAAGAATCTAATCAGGCAACTAATACACTGAATTTCATAGGTTCATTGAACAATGTAAATAATGGATTATCTGCACGCTTAAGACAAAGAGCAAGTGTTGACTTAGAATCTGGATTGGCGTCTGTCCCCAATCTTGATCTAGCAGAGATTTTTAAACAAGTGAAAGATTCATCTGATAGCAACCCAGATCTAAATTTCGAGCAAATTTTTGAGCAAACTGACATTACGCCAGCAGTAAATATTGAAGATCCTGATTTTTCTATTGCGGGCCATAATCTCAGTATTTCTGGAATTCATGATGGCAATGAATATGGTCAGGTAATTTCGTACTTTACGGGTGAACCTGGTGATAATTCTGGTGAGCTCATTATGTGTGTTACCTATCGAAATCCTCAAGACCCAACGGACGATATTGTTGGGGAGAGATTTGTAGGATCTTGGTCAGCGATTACTCAACGGATGTTTTCACTAGTGGCAGAAGGATTACGTGTATCGATGAAAATTCGAAATGAAGTCGATGGCGGTCAAATTCCGGTATCGTCTCAACTACCTTCTCAACCAAAAATGCCAGGTGAAAATTATGGCCAATATCGATTTAATTTAAATGATGATTTTGCTGATTGGTATTCTGATAATCCATCTATAGATCAAAGCTTTGGTTTATTGGTGACTGAAGAAGTACCAGCAACAGATGCTGCTTGTGCAGCACAATTAAGTTTGTAGTTGTACAATCCAACCGACACAAAAAAGCCGTTTATTAACGGCTTTTTGTTTTTTTGCTCAGTAGTCTTTAGAGCCAAAACACTTAATGATTAAAGACAAACACGCCCTAATTATAACGGCTTGGCGCTATCCCCATTACCTGCTTGAAGCAGCGACTAAAATGACTCACATTTAAAAATCCCATCTCATAAGCAACATAAGTAACAGAGTAGCCTTGTTTCAATAGATTCTGAGCACCCTGTATGCGCAATTGCAGTTGCAAATGGGAAGGACTACAGCCTAATGATTGTTTAAATTTTTGGAAAAATTTGGTGCGACTCATGCAGGCCTTTTTACACAGAGTATCTATATCAAGTGGCCTATTAAAATTTGCTTCTAAATAAGAGACCGCTTGGGTAATGCCATTATGTTCAGGGTTTTCGCGACTAAAATTAACCATGATTTCTCGCGTTTGATGACGCAACAAACGGGCAGTGAGTTCTGATACAGCGAGGTCACTTAAAAATGATTTATCCGGGTGGTCTTCGGTAAATATGTTCACAATACGACTTAGCAAGGCCTGAGTCTCTTGATTGTGAGATGTATGTACCATGTGATCGTTATAATGCCACTCACCAAGCTCCTCTGGCAACGGTGCTGAGTGATTAAGATAGTCACAGACTTGCTTTATTTTTTCTTTGGGTATTTCTATGGCTAGACAAGTGGTTGGCCGAATGTTTTGCGCATCGGGAAAGTCTATTTCCACAAGTTGTCCAGGCGCCAATATAAATGACTCATGGGGCAAAAATTCACGATGATAATTGTCCTGGTCTAGGTGCATTATTTTTTTACCAGCGATCATTCCGCAATATAGCAGTTGATCAGCTTTTAGCTTTACTCGGTCAGCTTTTTCAAAAGTATCATACACACTTAATTCAGCACTAGAAGTCGCAAAACTAATTTTGTTTTCGACCATTGTTTGCGGATTTTTTCGGACCTTAAGTAAGCTTTCACTTATCATAGATGTTCCTCACAACTTATCCTAAAAGACTTATCCCAAATAAAGCGTACTCTAAGATAAATCATTAGCACTGGTAGTCAAGTAGACTATCGAATTAACAATTATATTGCATAAATATAACAACTTGTACAACTACAAAATATACAGAGGTAGATATGATTTATGCAAACCCAGGCTCAGAAGGCGCTCTTATTAACTTTAAGCCACAATATGAAAACTATATTGGGGGCGAATGGGTAAAGCCAGTCAATGGTGAATATTTTGAGAATGTGAGTCCTGTTAACGGTCAAGTGTTCTGTAAAATCCCGCGCTCAGACGCAGCCGACATAGATTTAGCCTTAGATGCTGCGCATAAAGCCAGAGAAGCTTGGGGTAAAACCTCAGTCGCAGAACGCTCAAATATTCTATTAAAAATTGCCGATAGAATGGAGCAAAACCTTGAGATGCTCGCCGTAGCAGAAACTTGGGATAACGGTAAAGCGGTACGCGAAACATTAAACGCTGATATCCCATTGTGTGTCGACCACTTCAGATATTTTGCAGGTTGTTTGCGCGCGCAAGAAGGCACAATGGGCGAAATCGACGAGCATACAGTTGCCTACCATTTTCATGAACCATTAGGTGTAGTAGGGCAAATTATTCCTTGGAACTTTCCATTGTTAATGGCGGCATGGAAGCTCGGTCCTGCGCTTGCTGCTGGTAACTGCGTGGTGTTGAAACCAGCAGAGCAAACACCTGCTTCAATCCTAGTATTGCTCGAGTTAATTGGTGATTTACTTCCACCGGGAGTATTGAATGTAGTTAATGGTTTCGGTAAAGAAGCCGGCGAAGCACTTGCAACCAGCAAACGCATTGCAAAGATTGCATTTACTGGCTCAACTCCGGTTGGCAGTCATATTTTAAAATGTGCAGCTGAAAACATCATTCCTTCAACCGTTGAATTAGGCGGAAAATCGCCGAATGTCTATTTTGCAGACGTGCTTGATCATGAAGATGACTACTTAAGCAAATGTGTCGAAGGTGCAGTGCTTGCTTACTTCAACCAAGGTGAGGTTTGTACTTGTCCTTCTCGTTTACTTATTCAAGAAAGTATTTATGACGAGTTTATCGCCATGGTGATTAAGCGTGCAAAAGCAATTAAACGTGGTAATCCGCTAGATGACACTACCATGGTGGGTGCACAAGCCTCAAAACAACAGCATGACAAAATACTTAGCTATCTTGAAATTGGTAAAAACGAAGGCGCAGAAGTCTTGTTGGGCGGTGAAGTAGAAGATTTAGAAGCAGATTTAGCCAAAGGTTACTACATCAAGCCTACGTTATTTAAAGGCGATAACTCAATGCGCGTATTCCAAGAGGAAATCTTCGGGCCGGTTATTTCTGTTTGTACCTTTAAAGACGAAGCTGAAGCCCTTGCCATTGCCAATGATACCGAGTTCGGACTAGGAGCAGGCGTATGGTCTCGTGACATGAATACGGCTTATCGAATGGGACGTGGCATTCAAGCGGGTCGAGTATGGACCAATTGTTACCACATGTACCCAGCGCACGCGGCATTCGGTGGTTATAAGAAATCGGGCGTAGGACGAGAAACCCATAAAATGGCGCTAGAACATTATCAGCAAACCAAAAACTTATTGGTAAGCTATGATGTGAATCCATTGGGCTTCTTCTAACGCCAGTTCGCTTTAACTTTTTTATTGCTTAACAAAGCCCTGCATATCATGAATGCAGGGCTTTATTTTATTTTAGCTGAAGAACCGTCATAGCTTAGAAAAGTGGGGCGATTTCCGAACCGATGTTTAAGAGGATACAGAAACGCACAAGCGAGCAAAATAATCCAGATTGTGTTTGGTTCGTCTACCTGAAAAGTTACGGCTGGAGGTGCATTTGGATCAGTTGTATCTCTTATCAGCCAATGGCCGAAGGGGTGCGTTGGGTCGGTATACAGACGCGTTTCAGCATGGGTATAAACTGTATCTCTGTAGTGGGTGTATCCTGATGAGCCCGAGCCGAAAGCAAACCTGAAAAGATCGTTATCTACAATACTAGCGACCCAGTTACGAATAGGCTCTCCATCGTCATCCAACGTAAAGACGTCAGCGAGAATACCTGATGCTCTACCTGATATGAGCGCGGTATCTCCTATGGGATTAAAAGTTGCCCTACCCGTATCACCTAAAAGTCTGAGCGCCTGATTAACATTTCCGTTGTCATTTCCCAGATCATTGTTTGAACAATTGGGTGCAGGCATCAACAAACATTCATCATCGACGCTAATGAAGTCAAATGCGAGCATTAGTTGGGCGAAATCAGAGCCCGTAGCACGACGCCATCCTTTCCCAACATTTCTATGGGAGAAAAAAATTCCTGTTAACGCTGTATCACCATCTAACTTGTTTGCTTCCTGAGCCAATGTTTGGTCAACCCAACTGTTGTCAACCCCCAAAGACAGGGTAACATCCAACCAATCAAGATGATTGACCGTGGTGTAAAAGTCATTGTCCACTATGTAAGAAGCCTGAGCAGATTGCGAGAGTATGAGCGCTAATGCTCCAATGATGCTAGTTATTCTGGTTAACATAAAATTCCCTTTTCTATAAACCTAGTCGGTTTAAAAAATTGTCTACAAACCTTATAGAAGAACCGGATGTTCAGGCAAGAAAATCATTTTGAATTAACTTGAATTAATTTGAATACTAATAAAAACAATGGGTTACTGTGGCCATAAAAAGTGTAAATTATTTTTTAGCTGAAGAACCGCCATAGTGACGAACGTCACGATCCCCCCCAAATTTATCCGCCATAGCTTATAAAAACACCCAATATTCAATCTAGAATAAAAGGAAATTTTGTATGAACTTGATCTAGTTTTTGCGTTCTTAACTGGCAAGTTACGGATATTCTTATGCTTGGCAGTGGATGCAACTCAACAAAATAAAACCATTTGCTCTCTCTTTAGTCATTCATGTGGCGATCATCGTTTTAATCTTTGGCATCGCTTTACCAGAGCAACAGCATATTGATGAACAGCCAAGCTTAAAAAGTTACTTGTATATTAAGCCGCCGGTGATCGAATCAAGCATTATAGAGCCTACAACAGTCAAACCTGAGCATGTAAATACAGTGTCGCCGGTTGAAGAAGCTAACGAGATAGAAAAGACAACGACAGTCCAAAACCAGCCTGTACCAGAAACAGTTCCGATTGAAATAGTTGACGAGCAACCAAAAAAAAACGCACAAGCTGAACAAGCGTCGTTGCAGAACAATGCCACAACTAATGTGAACCAGACATCTACAATCTTAAACAGCACAGCAAAGTTCATTACTGACCTAAATTCAAAAAAGCTTAATGAATTATCACAGCACTCTGCACAAGCATACCGGCAACCTAAACCGCTCATCGATAAATCAAAAGAGCACAGTATAAATGCGCAATTAAAAGCGCAAAGTGCAGACTTCGCGCCACCTGGCTCAAATATTATAGTGTTATCAGAATTTGAGCCAAACGAAACAACAATTATGGTTGAGGACTCGTGCATGACAGTTACAGAAACCGATCTTCTAGACCCCGTTACCCGTGGCGCCACATTATGGCGATTCGGCGGCGCAGGTTGTCAGAAGTACGATAAGTTTAATGGTCAACTTCAAAAATCACTGGATAAATATTTAAAAAAATAACGACGTGTTTTGTTTTCGTGTAGCTGAAGTAATCAAGGAATTATCGTTATTGAGTTAGCTACGAAGAATCGTTATTGAGTTAGCTACGAAGAATCGTCATTGAGTTAGCTACAAAGAATCGTCATCGTGGCGCAGGCCACGACCTCCTTGGAACAAGCTGATGTATAAAAATCGAGAATTCACAATATGGATCATTTATACCCTGTTGTCGAAGCGAAAGAATAAGCCTTACATTGACAATTCTTCTAAATTGGCATGAAATTGACTCACATTACCACATCTAGCATCTGCCAATTAGGGCATATCTAGACGTGTAGATAGTAACGCTGTTATAAGGCATATGCATGGACATACAGTGGCCCAATCAGAATGAAATTGCTGAACTAAACAAGATGTTTGGCTTTGAAGCCACTGACGATGAACAAGATTGGGAAATAGAGTTTTCAGATGAAAACAGAGTAGAAGAGTTCCTCTTAACATATGAAGACGCACAATTATCAGAGCCGCAAAAAATGTCTGTCATGCAACTAATCATTGCATCCTTTGATGAGCTGATTCATTCAGGCCAAGACAACGAAGAGATGTGGCAAAAAATAGAGAGCGCCTTAGTTAAGGATCAACATATTCATAAATACACCATCGAACATTGGTGCTGCGAGGGAGAAACCCTTGAAGAAAATATGTTTCCTACCACATCCAGAATGCGGAAAGTAGCAAATGCCTTATAACAAGGCCAAGCACAACGCCCACTACGTGGGCTTGTCTCAGTACTGCGTGCTTCTCCTGTGTTGGCGCCGCTAACCGCTGAATGATATTCTTGGGTTCTTCTTTTCTTTTTTAGTGGTAACATCACATTATACTATTTAGGAGCCTTCTTATGTCCGATGCCTTAAAAGTCATGCTGGAAACAATCGATCAGCTTAGCACTAAAGAAAAAGCTCTTGCCGCTCATTGCTTGCTGACCGCAATGGACGCAAAAATTGATAGCGATGTAGAGTCTGAATGGCTGAAACTCGCTGAGTCTCGTAGCGCTGAAATAGAGTCCGGTAAAGTTAAGAGTATCTCATGGGAAGAAATTGAAAGAGATCTTAGATAAGAGATGCTACCAGTTTCTTTTCACCCGGAAGTTAAGACTGAAATCAAAAATTCTTTCGACTGGTATCAAGAGCAATCGCTTGGGTTGGGTTATGAGTTTTCTCAGGAATTAAAGGAATCGATAAATTCTATTCGCTCCTTGCCATCTTCTTGGGCAAAAGTCGGACAATCTCATCGGCGATTTGTCTTAAGTCGTTTTCCGTATTCGATAGTTTACAAAATCATCAAGGATAAAGAAATAATCGTGGTTGCTATTATGCACAACCACAGAAAGCCGGGATATTGGCATGAGCGCGGCTAACAAGGCGTAGCAACGGACTGCCAAATCTGGCGTTGTGTGCTTTGGTGGAAACGAATATGGAAATCACAATTAGACGAATCGAAATAGAAAGCATTGAGGATAAAAGTACATTCGAGACTTTGTTCAAAGAGTACCTATCTGGGTTATCGGTTGAATTAGATCCTTCTGTTATTGATCAGTTGTTTGCGCTGCCTTATTTCCATGGAATTATCAGTTTTGTAGACAACAAGCCTGCCGGGTTTGCGGTTTGTTTTGAATCTTTCTCAACTTATCGTGCGCAAAGAGTGATGAATATCCATGACTTTATGGTATCTGATAGCTTTCGTAGAAAAGGTGTTGGCAAGGCGCAACTGAGAGGTATCGAACAGTATTGTCGTGATAATAATTACGTCAAAATCACACTTGAGGTCGGTGATGATAATGTTGCAGCTAAAAAGCTCTATAGTTCATTGGACTACGAAGATTACAGAGTAGTTTTGAAAGGTCAGCAACATTGGCAAAAGTACCTGAATTAGCACGCACATACAAACTGTTTAAGGGTGATTCGCAACGCGTGGCATATTTACTATGCGTTGGTTTAGGTGATTAGGGGTATGCGGCGGCATCAATATTACGTTGCTTAAGCCTTAGCAGTTGTTGAATGTCAACTGCACAAGAAGAACACTAGCCGAATAAAAGGTTTTCAATCCTAGAATGCTGATAGTCGCAAAACCAACACAAAGTACAGGTGATATTTTCCTCATTTAGCTTACATTTAGGAGACGTTTGATAATAAGGAAATTACTCATGTCTAATATAAAAGTGCCAGTCACTGCTTCAACTAAAAAATGGTTAAACAAAAATTTATCTGATACTCCCTTTAAAACCATAGAAGAATATGTCGGCGCATTGATTGAACTGGAAAGGTCGGTAAAAGATATTCAAGAATTCGCTGATTGTGGGTGTCCACTGTGTAAAGAAATGATAGAAAGTGGAGCGCCAATTATAACCCATGTGCTAGATCAGGATTTTGATGATGATATGATGGATGATGACGACGAAGAGGGCAACAAAGGCTATTTTGTTCAGGTGGTGAGTAAACTACCCTTCGACAAAACCCACTAACTTTGCAGTATAGAAAAGGTGTGGATAACGGAATTCTTTGTTAATCTGTAGCAAAACAATTAATAAGAAAAAGAATTGATGCAATCCCTTGCTGATACTTCTGTTACTAGCTTAAAAGGTGTAGGGGCAAAAGTAGCAGAAAAATTATCAAAATTAGGCATTAAAACGCTACAGGATGTGATATTTCACCTGCCTTTGCGTTATGAAGATCGTACTCGACTTTATCCTATCGCTGACCTCTATGGATACTTAAATGTAACCGTTCAAGGGGAGGTTGTTTCTGCTGATATTAAATATGGTCGAAAGCGGATGCTGGTGGTCAAATTAGCTGACGGCACGGGTGGGATTAATTTGCGTTTTTTTCATTTCTCTGCTGCGCAGTTAAAAGGATTTACCACGGGTACTACAGTGCGGGCTTTTGGTGAGGTAAGGACGGGTCCTTCGGGTCTGGAGATGATGCATCCAGAATATAAAGTTGTTTCAGACGGCAGTGCGGCAGGCATGGAAGAATCCCTGACGCCAATATATCCGACGACAGAAGGCGTTAATCAATTAACCTTGCGAAAGTTATCGTCTCAAGCACTAACGCAATTGAACAAAGGTGCGTTATTAGACTTACTACCTCAGGGTTTGTATAACAATCAAATGTCGTTATCCGAGGCGTTGCATTTAGTGCATCGACCACCGCCAGATGTCGATTTAGAAATGCTAACTGAAGGTAAACATCCGGCTCAACAACGTTTAATAATCGAAGAGTTGTTGGCACATCATTTAAGTATGCTGAAAGTTAGAGCGCAGAGTAAACAAGATCCAGGTTTCTCGATTTCTCCTGATACTGGATTAAAACAGAAATTTCTTAGCACATTACCTTTTGCACCTACGGGAGCACAAGTAAGAGTGGTGCAAGAAATAGAAGCGGATTTGGTCAAGGGCTTACCCATGATGCGCCTTGTGCAAGGGGATGTGGGTTCAGGGAAAACTTTGGTGGCAGCCTTGGCTACTTTGTCTGTCATTAGTGCCGGTTATCAGGTGGCACTAATGGCGCCCACTGAATTATTAGCAGAACAGCATGCAAAAAATTTCACTGATTGGCTCACTCCTTTGGGTATTAACGTGGGTTGGCTAGCTGGAAAGCTTAAAGGGAAAACAAGAACTAATGTTCTTGAATCGCTAAAAAGTGGCGAAACTCAAGTACTTGTAGGTACTCATGCTATATTTCAAGACGCAGTTGAGTATCATAATTTAGCCTTAGTGATTGTGGACGAACAACACAGGTTTGGTGTTCATCAGCGCTTGGCGCTGAGGCAAAAAGGAGAGGTGCAAGGACGTTATCCTCATCAATTGATAATGACTGCAACACCAATTCCCAGAACCTTGGCAATGACAGCTTACGCAGATTTAGATACCTCTATTATTGACGAACTGCCACCAGGACGAACTCCTGTAAAAACCGTAGTTTTGCCAGATTCCAGACGTTCTGAAATTATCGAAAGAGTTAGAAAGTCTGCGTTGGAAGATAAACGTCAAATCTATTGGGTTTGTACCCTGATCGAAGAATCTGAAGTACTGCAATGTCAGGCCGCAGAAGATACTGCAATCAGTTTGCGCACCGCATTACCTGATCTCAACGTTGGTTTAGTTCACGGACGCCTCAAACCTGCTGAAAAACAAGCTATAATGGACGAATTTAAACAAGGAGAACTCGATCTCTTAGTGGCGACCACTGTGATTGAAGTAGGTGTAGATGTGCCAAATGCAAGCCTGATGATTATCGAAAATCCTGAGCGTCTAGGATTGGCACAATTGCATCAATTAAGAGGAAGGGTTGGTAGAGGCTCAGTAGAAAGTCATTGTGTATTGATGTATCAAAATCCTCTGTCAAAAACCGCGAGTAAACGCCTCGGCGTATTGCGAGAATCAAACGACGGGTTTTACATTGCAGAAATGGATTTAGAAATTCGGGGACCTGGTGAGCTATTGGGAACAAAACAAACCGGTGTGGCCGATCTTAAGATTGCAGATTTAGTTCGAGATACAGCTTTAGTCTCTGAGGTAAAACACATTGCTGAGGTAGTTTGGCAACAGCATAGAAAAAATGCATTGGCGTTAATTGATCGATGGTTGGCATATAAAGATGACTACAGCAACGCATAATATTGTCATTTTAATCGAAGATATTGGTAGCATCAGTGCATTTGAATCGGCTGAAAAGCTATCTAAAAAAACCGGTTTCCCCGTATTTCAGATCAAAGGTGAAAATAAAAAGCGCACCTTTAATCAAGAACAATGGCAACTGGTGTACACCGAAAAAGGTTTATCTTTACGTTTATCTTCAGAGCCCAGTTGGGGAGACATTCGTGTTGATTTTGCCTCTGCAGCCTTGGCTTATCGAAAACAGCACGGCGGTGGAAGAAATGAGCCTCTAGCTAAAGCCATTGGAATTAAAGGCAAAACATCCTTAAATGTACTAGATTGCACAGCGGGCATGGGCAAGGATAGTTTTGTCATGGCAAGTGTAGGTGCTCATGTCACTATGGCCGAGCGAAGTCCTATTGTCGGCGCTTTGCTTGAAGATGCATTGATACGAGCAACGAATGACAATATAGATATCGCGAGTCGATTATCTCTTATTAATAAAGATGCTAGTGAGGTTTTAGCCGAAAAATTAATCCAACCTGAGGTTATCTATTTGGATCCTATGTTTCCACATAAGAAAAAATCAGCTATGGTGAAAAAAGAAATGCAGGCTTTTCAACGATTATTGGGGCCAGATACTGATAGTGATAAATTGATGTCACTAGCGCTGGATTGCGCAAGTCAACGAGTGGTGGTAAAAAGACCTAATCAAGCAGAGCCAATTCATGTTGCCTCAGGCCGAAAACCTGACATGGCAATCAAATCTAAAAAGCATCGATTTGATGTGTATTTAATTTAAATAAAGGACAGTATTTATGATAGAAGTAGGCGCAGCATTACCGGAAATTACTTTCGCGACTCTCCAAGACGGCGAAATGCAAAATCCACACACCAATGATCTATTTGCTGGCAAAAAAGTGGTTCTTTTTGCTGTACCGGGCGCATTCACACCGACCTGTTCTCAAGCCCATTTACCAGGCTATGTTGCACTCGCTGATAAAATCAAAGCTAAAGGCGTAGATAGCATTATTTGTTTGTCAGTTAACGACGCATTTGTAATGGATGCTTGGGGTAAAGCATCCAATGCAGAAGAAATTCTTATGTTAGCAGATGGCAAAGGGGCATTTACTTCTGCTATTGGCTTAGACATGGATACAGACAACTTTGGCGGTATTCGCTCTCAACGATACAGCATGCTAGTTGAAGATGGCATCGTAAAAGCGCTTAACCTTGAAGATCCAGGTCGCTTTGAAGTAAGCGACGCTGAGTCCATGCTGAAATCTCTCTAGGTCTACAAACTAAGGGGTGCAGCTTTAAGCCAGTTAAATTCGCTGTAGTGAGTGTTTGCCGAAGTGATATGCAAGGTAAATGCATGACGAGATTTAGCTGAGCGATTAGCTGCACTAAAGTGCGGTAACACACCATTAAACACAACCAATGAGCCAGCTTTGACTTCTACTGGCGTTGCCACAGATTCATCTGGCCATTCAATATCTTCTAATTGCTCTAATCCAGTTGTGTCATCTGGATAACGCTTAAATTGTTCTTTTAAAGGAAAATTAGCACCATCAGGAGCAACTTGCAGACAACCATTTTCTAAGGTGGCATCTTCAATGGCAAACCAAAACGTCACTACGGATAGAGGGCTGGTGTAGAAATAGGTGGCATCTTGATGCCAACGCACTACGCCACCAATCTTGGGTTGTTTAAAAATATACATAGATTGGCGTATTTCCGGTGATTCAACACCCAGATCCATAGCAATCTGTTTAATGATATCTGCGCTAGCAAACTGCTTAAATTCGGGCACCAACATATGTAAAGCATGGCCAATTTTATTGATACTTAACTGCTTTTCTTGGCAAAGTTCACCATCAGCGTTAAACGCATCTTCTTCAAAAAAACATCTCACTTTATCATCAGAAGTTAAGAAATATTGATCGCGATTAGTGTCTGCATTTTCCGTTGAAAAGATGGATCTGGTAGATTCGGGATCGAACTCATCTACAATTCTCATTGCGGCTGTTTTTAATGCACTAATTTGATTAGCATTAAAAAGTTCAGGTAGTACTAAATAGCCTTGATTTTCATATAATTGTTTTTGTTCAACCGACAACATTGTGTATTAACCTTGAATAAATAAATCGGCTTAATTTTATCACAGCTATTTAAAACTAGCGCGGCAGATTCTACAAGTTATCAAAGTATGCTTAAATGAATCTGATTTACCTTTTATTTTAATTTGATTTTCTTGGAGATGGAAAACTATGCCAAGAAAGATCCTAGGTTGCTTGGACTAATAAGTCGTTAAAGGTAGTCGATATAATTAAACACGGGACACAACATTGTTCAGGGAATCTATTCGCTATTTTTAGCCATGGGAATTTGATGTTGTATGCAGTTGCTAGTTTCAAAAATAGGATAAATTAAACAGCATGGTACCTAAACAAAAGCAATATCACGCGTTTATTTCTTACCGTCATGCAGATAATAAACAAGAAGGCAGAAAGTGGGCGACCTGGCTTCATCAAGCTATAGAAACCTATGAAGTTCCAGAAGATTTATTATCTCGCAAATTACCTAATGGCGAACCCATTCCATCCCGAATATATCCTATTTTTAGAGACGAAGATGAGTTACCCGCTGATGCTGATCTAGGCGGGGCTATCACTAAAGCATTGGATAGAAGTAACCTGCTCATCGTACTTTGTTCTCCGCGTGCCGTGCAAAGTACTTATGTTGCTGATGAAATTGATTACTTTAAGAAACTCGGACGTTCAGATCGCATTATCGCAGCAATTATCGATGGCGAACCTAATGCTAGCTTGGATGCGGGCAAACAATCTAGCCAATTCTCGGCTGAAGATGAATGTTTTCCAATTCCGCTACAATACGAATATGTGGACGGCGCAAGAACTGATAAACGAGCCGAACCCATTGCCGCTGATTTTCGAGTAACACTAGACAATATTGCACAACAAGGCTGGACCAGCCCTCAAGCTTTACGAGAGGAATTAAAGCATCAAGGTGTCGCCAACGAAAAAATAGCCGAACTAGTGGCTGACTACGAAAAGCAATTGCATCTAATGCTGCTAAAAATTATTGCCGGTATTTTAGGTGTGCCGTTAAGTGATTTAACTCAGCGGGACAAAGAATATCAGCTGGCGTTAGAGCGACAAAGAGCGAAAAAACTTCGGCGCTGGTTAGGGTTAACCGCAGGTCTTGCTACCGTTGCCATTGTCGCTGGCGCTTTTGCTTACTTTAAGCAGCAAGAAGCAGTGGAGCAGCGAGAGGTTGCCCAAGCGCAAACTAAGATCGCAGAAGCTCAGACTGTCATTGCAGAACAGCAAAAAGACAAAGCCGAGCAAGAACTCTATAAAGTGTCTATGCTCGCGGCGCGGGATTTATTTTCTCGGGGCGAAATTGACGAAGTACGCAACGTGATTCACGAAACCGCAGAAAAATATCGTAACATTGAATGGCATTGGTTCGATAAGTTATCCAATACTCGTCCTTGGACGGTGGATCTCGGTGGCGTAGGTAAGAGCATCGATGGCACTAGCAGTATATTTGTTGTTAATGAGAAGTCATTAATTGAGGTCGATAAATCTACTGGTAATATCCAAGGTCGCTATGACATCTCAATTGATAACCTTTGGAAAATTAATCAAGCGCAATCCTTGGTGATTGGATTGCAGCACCGATATTCCGATGGCAATTTATTGCTCGTACAAAACTATAAAACGGGTGAAGTACTTCATCAATTTGTTGTCAAAGGCGTTTCAATTTATCAAAAACCCCAGGAGCATAACGAAAAACTCTATTTAGTATTAGAGAATAACCAAATTACAAGTATCGATTTATCCAGTTTTGAACAGGCTTTTCATCAACCTTCAGGTGTACCTGAATATGCTACTTTCACTGAGGTTTATGTAGATGGTCAACATAATAAAATATTGCTCACTGGCATGGGTGATACTTTTATGCTGGATACTCAGTGGCAGTTTCAACAACACTTCGATGGCGGCGATCTGGTAGGTAATTATGCAGATGAAGAAAGCCCGTTCAATTCTGATGCAAGTAAACTAGCGCTGGAGTATCTAAATCGAGTAGCAATTTATGATACCCAAAGCGGAGAAAGAGTATTCTCAAAACGCCTACATTCGTTTAGTTCTCGGGATCGCTATGGCCCGTCAACAAAAATTAATGCCCTTAGTTTTATTAACGATCAAACCCTATTATCCGCCGGCAACGATAATACAGTCAAAATCCTTAATTGGCAGGATGAAACTTGGCTAACCTTAGGCGATGAAAATGGTTATGATTGGGATGATTATCCCATCTACCAAGTACACCGATTAAATGCCCATGAAATTTTAGTACATGGCGTTTCAGGTCTGCATTTGTACACAGGTGAAAAGTTTACCAATCACAAAACCCTGTTTATTGAAGGAGAACCCATTACCTCCTTATTCGTCTCTGAACAAGGGAACGAAATTTATATGGGAGCCAAAAATGGACAGTTTCAAAGATGGAATAAGTCTAATCAACTAGGTGCTTTTCAAGCAAAACCTAAACATAATCTAAGGCTATCAACGCCGAGTCTAGACTATACAAATGACGGGATAATTGATGCCAGCGGAGAACTAGTAGCGTCTGGTGTCTGGTTTACCCAGACATTTGAAGGCAAACAGGTGCATTGGCTTAAAGACAAAGAAAATAACATCCTTGGGGCTTACACCACTGAGGTTGAAACTACTAATGAAGTTCAAAAAAGCAATGCAGAAACCGCCCAAGAAATTGACTATCCCTTTATGAATCAACAAGGACTTTGTATTAGCGCGCGTCAAAGTGGTAGCAATGAGATCTTTACCTTACTCGACTGCAATTCCTATGATCCGCCTAAAACTGACTGGTTTCAGTTAAGTAATAACGATCGAATAGCCGAATCGAACTTTTTAACCAATGAGCGGCTATTACTACAAACATCGGGCGAATACTTTTTGGAATTTGATATTACTAAAAATCAAATTATTCGACAGTGGCATATGCCAACCCAAAGCCGAGGCTCAGAAACAATAACAGTGCAAGCCGCCACCTTTGAAGAGCAAGATAGTTACACCTCTAGTTTGGGTGAATGGGAGCCAATTTTTTATGATGACGGTACAGTTCTGCTTACTAAAGATGACCAACTTTATTCATTTAATCTGCAACGTTTTAGTGCCGAAGAAGTGGTTTCCGAAACTGAGACTGTGCAAGGCGCTTGTTTAAATACCACGACGGGCAGTTCTGCTAGCTATGCAAAAAATAGCGTAAAAATAACCCATGCTCCGCGCAACACAGAACGCGAATTTAATTTTCCAGAACTCGTTGATAATTGTACTTGGTTAGATGCTGATAACTTGCTGGTGGATAGCTTGCGCATCACGGCGATTTATAATGTAGCTGAAGGGCAAATCATCCATACGTTATTGAACACTTCCACGTCTGATGACTCAATAGTGGATTTGAATACGGATACCAGTTTGCCGATTCTGCCATTATTCTCGGTTGAGCAAAACAAGCTGTTATTTGAATACGGTTATGAAAGAGGGAGCTTTGATTTTTATGACGAATACGATGAGTATAATCCTTGGAAAAAGACCAGCTATAGGCGAGGGGCTCGTTTACTCGATCTTGCGACCGGTAAATCAATGCCATGGTTGGAAGACTACAAACCCAACGGAAACTATGTACATGCTGTCAGTCAGGATCAAAAGCTAGTATTTGTCACGGAAGATGGACAACAAAGCGGCATTTGGTCGTCCGATGGCAAAAAACTTCACACCATCAAGAGTCTTTCTGGTGAACTATTGTCAGCTAATTTTTCTAACAATGGTGCTTTATTAGCCCTAGGAACCTCTGATCGCTTGGTGCGTATCTTTGATGTTCAGACAGGAAAACTCAGGTTAGAATTAGCTGGCCATAACGATGGTGTAGTTAACATTATTTGGCTTGCAGAAGATTCACGCCTACTCAGTTTTGGCTTGGACGGCATCTTAAATCTATGGGATCCAAATACTGGCCGATTAATGTTTTCCTATCAACTAAACAAAAAAGCTAACCAAATACTATTGAATGAAAAAGACAAAAGCTTGATAGGGCTGTTTGAAGATTCTCGCCTTATCATTCCGTTATAAATAGATTCCGTTGTAAACCAGCATTAGTTTAAGACTCAAAGGCGTAGATCATGTTTGAACAAGTTGCCGCAATTGATTGGTCTGGCGCAAAATCGCCGCAACGAAGCTTTGCTGTGTCTTTAGCTGTGTGCCAAGCTAATTCCACGGACGCCCCTGTTGCAATTCCCAATAAAATGTCACGAACAGATATTTATCATTGGATTAGCGAGCAAATTGTTAACCATAAAAAAACCTTAGTGGGTATAGATTGCAATTTAGGTTACGCCGCTAATGTAGTTAAGAACCAATTTGGCAATCACATGAATTATTGGCAACTTTGGTCAGAAATTGAAAATATATGCAGTGCTGAGGGTAATTTTTTTGCCGGTAAATTTTGGACCCATGAAGTCTATGGTGAAACCTTTTGGACACAAGGGAAAAAACCTGACTGGTTTGATACTAAATTACTTCGCAGAAAAACCGAACATGCCGCAGTGAGCCAAGGGTTTGGTGATCCTGAAAGCCCATTTAAACTCATTGGTGCGAAGCAAGTAGGGAAAGGCGGTCTTGCAGGTATGCGAGTCATGCATAAATTGAAATCAGAATTTGGCGATAAAATTGCCATTTGGCCATTTGAAGCTGGATTAATAAACTCGGCGACCGTTGTAGTGTCTGAAAATTTTCCACGAACTTTCATTCGTAAAGCGGGAATGGGCAATCAAAAACTGCGCACTTTAGAAGACTTAAATCAAGCATTAGCGTACTTCAATACACGCCCTTATTTTACTTCTGATAGTATTAATGACCATCTCACTGATGCAATCATCGCCGCCGCCGGCATGCGATGGGTGTTTGAAAATGAAACTCCTTTGAACACCGAGTTGTTGCCTGAAGAATCAACCCAAATTGAAGGTTGGATTTTTGCTGTTGCGCCTGAATATGCGCTTACCTAAAGCTGTTTGCTACGAATAAATGACTCAAGCTGTGCTCGGTCTTCAGAATCCAAGGCTTTTAATGGCGAAGGAAGGTTTGACTCTTGGGTAATGCCTAAAATGTTTGCAGCACTAGCCATAACTCGTAAACCGCCTTTATTTTTAGCAAATAACTCCCAAAGAACAGCATAGTCATCAGATTCCGTTTGGGCGTCATCAGCGCGGTTGTCGGCTACCATTGATATCCATTTTTTTATGGTTGTTGGAAAAAGTCCACCCACCACCGATAACCATAAATCACAGCCTTGTGCCATTCCAGCCACACCAAATTTGTCACCGCTGACGCCAATGGCTACATGTTCTGGAAACAGGTTTCTCAAGCGTTCTAGCCGTTGCTTTCCTGAATCATTTTCGAAAGGCATGCCGGGAATCTTGACCGCGCCTATATTGGGTAATTTGCTTAGGGATCCATATACCGAATCACTAAATTCAAAACCTGTGACGCCGGGGTTTTCATAAATGCAAAGTGGCACTGATATTTGAGAACAAACAGTCTCATATAAAGAAATGACCTCATGATCATGTAATCTATGATAGGAAACTGGCGCTAGTAAAAGGGCATCAACCCCGGCTTTCTGAGCTATTTCAGCCTTTTTGAGTACCTCTTTGGTTCGCACTGCACCAATGCCCACCATCACAGGTGTATTACCGGCGAGTTCCACGGCTCTTTTCGTCACTTGAGCATATTCGTCATGGTTCATGTAAGGGTATAAACCAGTTGAACCAAGAGGGCAAATAGAGTCAACGTTCGCTGACACCAACCTTTCTATCAATACTTCAAAGGCAGCAAAATCAACTTCATCATTTTTGAAGGGGGTGAGAGGAAAAGCGGCGAGACCTTCGAACATGTTTCTACACTATATGAACTAAAATCCTAGCATACTAAATAGAACTTAATTGCGCAGTAGAAAAACGTCATTCATTGAAAAAGTCCACTTAAAAACCCAGTCTTGATCATTTATACTACTTTTGGAACAGACTTCGAAGAACAACAACAATGATAAATGTCCCTCCGGTAGTACAAGCGCTAGTTGCGGCCATTTTAATGTCTACAGTGGCTATCATTGATAGGCAATACAGTGGAATGTTAAGAGGTATTGCCGTTGGATTGGCGTTTATTGGTATGGCGATAGCCGTTATAGGTGTATGGCAATTCAAAAAACATCGCACCACGGTGAATCCAGTCTCCCCTGAAAAAAGCTCGACCTTAGTTACTTGGGGCATTTATGCCTATACACGCAATCCCATGTATGTCGGAATGGTATTTGTATTGATTGCATGGGCGCTTTGGTTGGGAAGCGCGTTTTCGTTGATCATTGTGCCATTGTTTATGCTATCCATGACCTATCTACAGATTAAACGAGAAGAAATTGCTTTGCAGCAAATCTTCGGCGATGACTACATCGAATATTCAAACAAAGTGCGGCGTTGGCTTTAATCTCTTATGTCTTTGATAACCGATTATGATGTAGTTGTGTTAGGCGCGGGTGCGGCAGGACTTTTTTGCGCCATTGAAGCCGGAAAGCGCGGTCGAAAAGTGGTAGTGATTGACCATGCGAAGCGCCTTGGCGGTAAAATTTTAATGTCAGGAGGTGGTCGCTGTAATTTTACCAACATGTACACCAGCCCTGAAAATTACATTTCTGAAAACCCACACTTTTGTAAGTCCGCACTAAGTCGTTATACCCAGTGGGATTTTATTGATTTGGTTTGCCAGTATAAAATTCCTTACCATGAAAAGACCCTCGGCCAATTATTTTGCGATGATACTGCAAAATATATAGTGGACATGCTATTAGCCGAATGTAAGAAAGCCGGCGTTATTATCTTAAACCGGTGTGACTTTAACGCTGTTGTTAAGCTTGGTTCGGGGTATCAGGTGGATACTGCTAAAGGTCAATTCTTAGCGCAAAGTTTTGTTGTTGCAACCGGTGGATTGAGTATGCCAAAGCTAGGGGCAACGCCCGTTGGTTATAAGATTGCAGAACAATTTGGTATGCAAATAGTGCCTACCAGAGCAGGGCTGGTTCCTTTTACTCTGCACGAGCAAGATAAAGAAGTGTTATCCACCTTGAGTGGGGTTTCTGTTGATGCCAGCGCCGAGTGCAATAACACCCATTTCAATGAAAATATTCTATTCACACACCGTGGTTTAAGCGGCCCAGCGGTGCTGCAAATATCATCCTATTGGCTGCCCGGCCAAGAAGTAGAATTCAATTTATCACCGCAGGTGGATTTAGCTGATTATCTAAGCCAATCTCAACAAAAAACGCCAGACGCATTGGTGTCTACAGCATTGTCGAATCATTACCCAAAACGAATGGTGCAAGCACTGCTACCTTATTTTGGTATTAGCAATAAACCGCTTAAACAGTTCAATCTAAGAGAGTTACAACAGGTAATTGATGCCTTTACGCAATGGCGTATAAAACCCAATGGCACCGAAGGATACAGAACCGCAGAGGTCACCTTGGGTGGCGTTGATACCAAGTACTTATCCTCTAAAACCATGGAATCCACCCAACATAAAGGCTTGTACTTTATTGGTGAAGTCATAGATGTCACTGGCTGGCTAGGAGGCTACAATTTCCAATGGGCTTGGTCCAGTGGCTGGGTAGCAGGGCAGGTGGTTTGAATTTGTGTATTTACAATTTAGTTTGCACGCTTCCCTTAAAGTTTGCACATAAATTTTGTTAAACAAAAAACTATCATACTGAACGGCGCAAATGTACGTTAAGCGGAAGTAAGCAACACAGAGCTAACTACGAAGAATCGTCATCGTGGCGCAGGCCACGACCTCCTTGGAACATAGTAAATTTAATTAAAACCGATACAAAGAACAGTCTAAATAAAATGAAAATTCGCTAAGCTTGCTTTATTTGATTACAGGGCATTCCAGTAGTGAAGCAACCTTGTGTTTACATTATTACCAATACGCACAATACAACACTATATATCGGCGTAACGATTAATCTAATTCAACGTATTCATCAACACAAAAACAAGCAAGTAGATGGCTTTAGCAAAAAGTACAACTTGCAAAAGCTGGTGTACTTTGAACAGTTTGTCCTTATGGAGGATGCAATATTAAGAGAAAAGCGCTTAAAAAACTGGCATAGAGAATGGAAAGATAAATTGATCAATACAGAGAATCCGGATTGGGACGATTTGTATGAAGCTTTACTTGTGAATTAACCAACTGCATTAATTTCCAAGGAGGTCGTGGCCTGCGCCACGATGACGATTCTTCGTAGTTAACTTTTAGGCCGCAATTTGTCTCAAGATGCCCATGGCACATTGGGGGTTCAAATGTATGTAAAACTGACGCAGTGAGATTTTCTGAATAATTTCATTCCCCCTGAACATTACTACTGAAGATGGTAAAAATTAGCGTGTCTAGCTATTTAATTTCGGTTCCATAGACACTGATAACGGATGAGAAAGCAGTTTAGTTAACACATTGTTCCAGAAGCCTAAAGTCACCTGCATTACATCGAGCAAACTTGTGTAATCCAAAGGTTTTGACAAGTATGCGCTGCATCCAAGTTGATAACAATCCTGGATGTCTTTGTCAGCATCAGACGTAGAAAAAATGATCACAGGAATATGACGAAAGGTATCGCTTTTCTTTAAGGTTGCTAGTACTTCTTTGCCGTCCATTTTGGGCATATTCAAGTCTAATAATATAAATCTGGGCAAGGTATTGTTTTGTTGTAATTTTTCGATTAAATCAAAACCATTGGCAGCGAGCTGAATCTGATCTTTGTTCAACTTATTTTCCATTAAGGCATCAGAAATTAATTCGCGATCGTCAATGTCATCGTCAACAACGAAAATATACCCCTTGTGTAGAGATAATTTCTGAAGAGATTCGGTTGTTGTCATGTGATTTCCTCTAAGGGGAGTCAAGTGCTAAAGGAAATAAGAATCAAAAGACTAGAATTAGAATTCTAATTTTATTAGCTAGCTAATATTTCATCAGGCTATCATACTCCCGAGGCTTAATTCAACTGAAATAAAGAGCTTTAACTTACTATTTTGGCGATATAAATAAGTATTACTTATATTTAAAGGGCTCTTGTTAGAATTTGTCGTGGCGAGTCTTCATAGGATAGCGGCTGAGTAAAAATAGAATATTTTAACCACGCGGACACTATTAAAAGGAATGAGATCGGTAAGTAAGAGCTTCAGATCCCGTCGTATAATGCAAAAGCTCTACTTATTGTCATTTTTTGCTAACTGGGAAAGTTGTTCTCTGAGCCCTTTTATTTCAGATTCTATCGATTCAAACCTAGCGACATGAGAGCTTTTCTCTGCAGCAAGCTCAGTGGTAATTTTGGCTCTTATTGCCCAAATTTGCAGTACTTCTTCTTTTGGTAATGAGTAAGATTTAAATTCAGCATTGTCGCTTTTGAATATAAAGTGGTTTTCTTCATGCAGATACACGCGTTTAGCAACAATTCCTTCAGCAGTGATCACAATATATAAAGAGCCATCCTGTATAGCTGTGATAGGAGAAACCTTTTCTGTCACAACAATTTCTCTGGGGTGAATCGTCGGCAGCATACTGTCACCGATAATTTCAAACATCCTAAAATCCCCATTGTCAAAGCCGGGAATTCTGTACACATCCAAAGTGGAGATGTAATCAGGTGTTTCGTAGTTTTTTACATATCCGGCATGCGCTTCTTCATTAATAAGTGGTATGAGAGCATCAAGATAAAAAGCGTGGGAAGGCTTTTGTTGGTTTTGGTTAGTTCCGTCTACAGACATATCATTACTTCTAACATTATTTCGAAAAGGCACAGTTCCTAAACCAAGCAATAACCAATTACTGTCTATGCTAAATACGTCACAGAGTTTCTGTATCGTTTGCAGAGATAGAGTGGACTTACCTGCTTCAAGTTGAGATAACGCACCTTGTGTTATTCCTATCTGCGACGCGAAGGCCTTTTGAGACAGTTTTAAATCCGCTCTGATTTCAGTAAGGCGTTCGGCAGTAGATAAAATTTCGGTCATAATATTAATATGCTAATCATTAAATTTAAAGTGTTATTAATAAACTTATAGATATTGCTCGTGAACTAAAGGTAGAGCTTATAGAAATTTTGTTCAGGTCTAAAGCATTTAAATCAATAACTTGATTAATTAATCTTAAATATCAGCAAACAGACTCGCGTATTTTTATTTTTTTATGCACATTATTGGAGTAAATAGCAAATCGTCAGCAAGTGTGCTGGACTTTGAACTACACTTATAAAAAAAGCCCCAATAATTGGAATTTCCAATCACTAGGGGCAATTTAAAGTTTGGGCGTATCTACAATAAGATAAAGCATCAAATACTGTAATTTCTCTCGCCACTTTTAGTTAAGCTTTTATTAACTAAGCCCTGTGTCTGGTTCCTTCTGCATGTCATTAGGTGATGATTTTAACTTAGGTGTGTATACATCTTTAAAACACAACATTTCGATGATGCGATCTGAGGCTCCTTGATAAAACCCAGTGTCAACTTCATCTGTTTTGGGATTTCTAAATGTGCCAAAAATGATATCGAAAATGGGAAGATCGCTATAGTTATACTTATGAATTCCGCGTCCATGATGAATTCTATGACTTTCAGGTCGTTGAATTACAAAACCCAACCAATAAGGAGTTTTCACATTACAATGTTGGAAAACAGCTAAAAATTGCGTGATAAAAAGAAAGTATGTGGCGGCTTCAGGTGACACACCCACAATAACGACTAAACTTAAACTGCCAAGCATTGTAAACCCAAGCATATCGAAGGGACTAAAATAAAAGGCGCCCATTGCATCGACGGTTTCAGCACTGTGGTGCATTTGGTGGAATATCCGCCATAACCATTTGGATTCATGCATAGCTCTGTGCCATACGTATAATAAAAACTCAAATGTAAAAAATGCGGTGATAGCACTGAGCCAAGGATTTGCTTGGGTTAGATCAAATAGTTGATAACTGGCTAAATGAGAGTCCCAAAGCAGGGGTAAGTAACTGGCTAAGTAAAAGTAACAAATAAAGGCGATAGCACACTTTACATACCAGGCTTTCGGTCGCTGCAATTGTTTTGCTGGAAATAAATGTTCTAATATAAAAAGTGTACTGAACATGGCTAAAAGTCCCAAAGAGATTGGGTCGAGTAATATTTCTATTGGTGTTGGCATAATTGCTCCTAGGATGTTGGTGTAAATGGTCTGCAAATTATGCGCGGTGGAAAATAATAAACATGAAGAAGAACACATCAATAGATAATATTTAGATAATTATTAGATAATGATTTCGTTTGTTTAACTAAATCGCTGTATTACCCATAGAAATAGGCTCTATATCATGGTTAATATTAGGGGCTCATATAAGGATGTTTAACGATAAGGATTTAACCTCATCATGATTTACCATTTGGGTAATATTCAGATTGATACATTGCAATTTACTGTTTCGGTAGATGGCAAGGCTATATCTGTAGAGCCCAAAGTATTCGATTTGATAGTCTACTTAATAAATCATCGTGGTTTAGTTATTACTAGAGATGAATTATTTTCCCAGATATGGAAAGATAGATCGGTCTCAGATACAACCCTCAGTAATCATATAAAGTCAGCCCGGAAAATTCTGGGAGATGATGGTGAGCTTCAAAAAATCATCAAAACCATTAGGGGGAGAGGCTACCAATTCATTGGTAATGTAGAAGAAATATCAACGCATACAGAGTTACAAGTTAATAGCCAACAATCAGGATTCTCCGGTAATATAAAATCTACTAAAAATTGGTCTTCACTGGATTTTAGTTATCTAGTTTATGGAATAATCATTTGTTTCTTAATCGGGTTTTTATGGTTTTTTTCCTCAACACCAACAAAAAGGCAAAATCCGCATATTTTGGTTATGCCCTTTGAAATCTCAAGTTCTGACGATCAATATTGGCAGCCCTTTGCTGATCAAATGACGCGAGAAGTCATACGCAAACTTAGCCAAGTTTCTTCGTTAAAAGTCGTACCAGCTACTTCAGCCTTTTCACTGAATCAACAAAATAATAACCGCAGCATTGAAGAGAATTTACCGCAAGTGAACTTAATTTTAACGGCTGTGGTGAATGTTGCAGGCGACAACAAGGT
Source organism: Glaciecola sp. 1036 (assembly GCF_050306235.1). NCBI lineage: Bacteria > Pseudomonadati > Pseudomonadota > Gammaproteobacteria > Alteromonadales > Alteromonadaceae > Glaciecola > Glaciecola sp. 1036. The sequence continues at coordinate 175,892 of NZ_JBLWFH010000002.1, forward strand.
GCGTATTACAACGGATTTGTTAGAGGTAGACCAACAACAATTTATTTGGAATAAAGCCTATGAAACCGCAATCGACAATACTAACTTTTTCTCTGTACAAGAGGATATAGCACGTTCAGTTACTAACTCATTGAAACTAGTGTTAGGTCAGGCAGAACAGCATGCATTATCAAGTTTTCCAACATCAAACTTAGCCGCATATGAGCTATACGTGAATGGTCAATATGAAGCGAGCAAGCTAAATCATGAAGCGTTAATTCATGCAATCTCTCTATTTGATCAAGCCATTAGCTTAGATCCTGAGTTCGCATTGGCTTATCTAGCAAAAGCAGATGCCTATCGCAATATAATGGCGTATTTCGATACGCCGGCAAAAATATTACCTGAAGTGATCAAAGCTGTCGAAGAAGCGCTTAATCATAAAGTAGACACGGCCGACGCTTTATCATCCCTTGGTTTGGCTTACGCCTTTGCGTGGCGATGGGAAGATGCAATACAAACCTTATCCGCAGCTAAAGACCTTAATCCGAGACTTGCACAAACGGAATTGGGGTTAGCTATTTATTATTCTGGATTGGGGGATACTCAAAACGTTGTCAATTCAATCACACTTGCTGACAAGTTAGATCCTTTGAATGTTGAAATTGCTGATTGGGGACACTGGATATTGGCTGTGGTTGGTGAATTAGAAGCTGCTAAGCAGTGGAGTGAAGAGAAAACAAAGCTTTATCCGAATGTAGGGATGATTTTTAGCGGTGCCAGTATGTCAGCCTCCCTTAGAAATGAGCATTCAGATGCGATTAGACTGGCGGAACAGGGAATTTTACTCGATCCAGAATCACCATACTCCTATTTGGCACTAGCGCAAGTCTACGGCTATGCGGGGCAACCAGAAAAAATTAACGATCTACTTAAACGGGCTGATACATTCGACAGTTACGTTTGTCCCTACGAAAAGGCGATAAATCATATTCTACTAGATGACATTGATCAGGCATTTTCAGATCTACAAGACGCAGTTGATGCTCGCTCTAACTGTTTAGTATTTACCAGACAAGACCCTCGCTTAGCACCTTTGAGAGATGATCCTAGGTACCTGACCTTATTGAAACGTATCGGTTTGGATGATGAATCTATATTGCGATATTCGAAGTTAAACTAAAGCGCGTTTATCGTTTTTCAAAAATTGCGTAGTAAATGCGTAAAAATTAGGTAGTCCATCACTAACACTTAATTGTCATTGTTTTTACACTTTAGTAAGTGCAAAAAAGGACGATGACGATGCAAAAAATTTTAAGGACACAAATAACACCAAAAGTCGCGGCATTGACCGCGTTAACCTATTTCTCGTTTTGTAATTTTACAAGTGCAAATCAAACTTTGGCTGTAGTGCAGACAGGTTTTAGTGTATCGGATGGAAATGGGACCTTTTCAAATTTTACCGTTCCGACTATCAATCGTAGCAACAATATAGTGTTTACGGCGCGATTAGCAGATACAGCAAATGGTATTTTCGATGACAGTGGTATTTACCAAGTAGCATTGCCTTCTACAATAGGACCTGGGGTTTATACTATTGAGCAAATTGCTAGAGAATTTACGGATTTTAATGCGGGTGGTAAGTCGTTTGAATTAGCTGATCTTTTCCTTAATAGCGACTATTTGTTGCAGGACTATCCTATTTTAGTAATGGGCGCAGTAGGAGAATTTAACAACCTTGCTTTAATGCTGCCCTTGGTGCCTTTTTCTGGAGATTTTGGCAATTCAATTATAGTTGCTGAGTCAGGTAGTAATTTTGAGCTAGTAGCAGAAGCTCTAGCGCCGGTGGAGTCGGGAAATGGTGTTTACCGTGGTTTCAGCGTTTTCAGTTTGATCGGCATGAGTAACAACAACGAAGTGACATTTTTTTCTGCATTAAACGAAACTGAAAATGGTGATGTTGATAATACGGCATACTTTAAGCGTTTTAATGACAATTCTGTGGTCGAACTAGTGAGAAAAGGAGATAGTTCTTTTCATGGCATTTTCAGTCATATTGCGGGCGCTTATTCAAACGATATTGGAAATTCAGTATTTTTTGGTTATCACGGCATCATTAATTCAGGACATACAACGGGAATCTATCTGGCACAAGGAAATGGATATGGCCAAGTAGTGTATGAAGGCGATTCAGCGCCAGTAGAATCAGCAGAGCCTAGAATTTTTTCAAGATTAAGTGAAGCCAGAGTTAATAACCAAAATAATGTTGCATTTGTAAGCAGAATTGCTGATTCCGATGGATTTGCTGTCACAAATGGTACGGGTTTATTTTTTTATAATGGCATGTCAATTAGCCCTGTCGTCATGGAGGGTCAATCCACCCCAGATGGCGCGGCAACCTTCGGAGCTTTTGTCCAATTATCTGGCGGTAGTAACATTTCCCCAGCCTTTAATGATCTCGACCAAACTGCATTTGATATCACAATTTTGACTGAGGATGGGCACCAACTCCAAGGGATATTTTTAGCATCAACAGATGAGATTATTGAAGTTGCTCGAAGGCATGACATTTACGATGACGGTACGTTGCAATATTTCCAAGATCCTTTGATCAACAATAATGGTTTAGTACTTTTCCAAGCAGATTTAGCCACACAAGAGGTGATAGGAGATGAGGGGAGTTATTTTATTACCGACGATATCCTAATCATCACTGATGGTGTGCATTACCAGACCGTTGCACGTCAAGGGGATGAGGTTAATGGGAAAGTTATAAAAGATATCACCATAAATTATCAATCTTATGGCACAGCAAACGCGTTTAGTGACAAAGGTTCAGTGGCATATAGAGTTCAGTACGAGGATTTCACTTATGGCATACATGTTTGGAAGCCTGACTTTGGTTGGCGAAACGATGCCTCAACAGGGAGTTGGGACGATATTACGAATTGGAATTTTGCTGGCTTCCCTGATGCTTCTAGTGACCTAGTGTTCGCTTTTGATCAAGATATCATTATTCAAGGGCCATCTGCAGATACTAGTTTGAATTCACTTGAAATCGGCGGCGGAGCAGGTCAAATACAGCTAGATTTGGTAGGAAGTCAATTCACAGTTAATGAACCCATTGTCATTCAAACAGGTTCCATACTAAGTGGATATGGCAATCTTGAGGCAACAATAGAAAATGATGGCAGTATCAGTGTACCTCAAGACCAAATATTGACGGTTCTTGGTAACCTAATAAATACTGGCGAAATTTCTGTTGAATCTGGCTCTCAACTTATTATTAACGGTGATTACAGCGGTAGTGAGCACATACTGGGGCAGGGGCTGGTTTCGTTAAATGGAAGCGTAGATTTAGGTGAAAACCCAAATTTAATCCAGGTCGCTGGAGATCTAAGGCTACAGACAAATGCTAATGTTCAATTACGTATTCAAGGTACAGAGCGAGGTACTCAGTACGATGCTGTTGATGTTGGTGGGGCGGTTGAATTAACTGGGACGCTAAATATTTCACTGAGCGATAGCATGAATTTGACTGCTGGCGATCGATTTGACTTACTAACTGCCGGACAAATCAGTGGTGAATTTGATAATGTTCAATTACCCGAAACCTCAAACTCAAATTTGAATGTATCATTGGAGGCAACGGCTACTGCTGTAACCTTAGTGGTGACGTCAACAAATGTTGAGCCAGAACCTCCTACGCCAGAACCTGAATCGGACAGCGGTGGCGGGTCGCTAGGTCTTTTTGTGCTATTTTTGTTGTTGATTTCTTATTATCGGCGCCTCTATAAACACTAGTAAAATCAATAGATTTTTGTGTATGCTAATAGCATTAGCGAATGTTGGAGTAGAGCATTGGACAAATTTATGCAAGCCGCGATAGAAGAGGCTGAAAAAGGGCTAGCAGAAGGTGGAATTCCGATTGGTTCTGTTATCGTATACCGTGATGAAATCATAGGACGAGGGCACAATAGACGAGTTCAGTCGGGTAGCCCAATTCTGCATGGCGAAATGGACGCGTTCGAAAACGCAGGCCGCAGAAGCGCAGCGGTTTATCGAGAGTGTACTCTCTACACAACGCTTTCTCCTTGTTCCATGTGCAGTGGTGCTATTTTGCTATATGAGATCCCCAAAATTGTAATTGGTGAAAATAAGACATTTTTGGGAGAAGAAGCATTGCTTGCTTCGAGAGGAGTAGAGTTGAGCGTGCTACAGAACCAGACTTGTATCGATTTGATGAAGAACTTTATTGCTGATAAGCCAGAATTGTGGAATGAAGATATAGGTGTGTAAGTGATTACATACTTGCATCTTTATGTTAATTAAACAATCGGAAATTGTTGTTTGTAAAAGTAATGATTTACCGCTTTCTGTAATAGCGCCAAAGACTCCTCATTTTTAGGTGCTACAGGGTTTGGCTGAGTGCCTTTAAATCGTCCCATACCTGCTAAAATGCAATACCAAGAGGGACGCAAATAGACCAACTGTGTATCCAGATGATCCAGCGCAGTTTCAAAACAGGCGCCTGAATCCCATGCATCAAGCAGATAAGCTAAATTGTCCGGAACTTTTATTTGTTCGCGACATGCTCGCCAATAGGCTGTATCTTCACGAGTGTTCAAATAATAATGCGCGGCGATGTAATCACGGATGCCATCAAACATTCGATTGATTTCGTTGTTATAGTTTTGCTGGGCGGTTTGCAATGGATGATTGGATGTAAAACCTTTTTCTAGTTCATAAATCGCATATTGCACCAACATCAAGGCTGTCGCTTCAAGAGGTTCGATAAAACCTTCTGCCAAGCCGATAGCAACACAATTTCCCTGCCAGTGGTTCTCTAATCTTCCTACCTGCATTTTCAAATGACGAGCAGGTACAGATTCGTCAACATTTAATGCTTGGCGAACTTCCGTTTCAGCTTCTTCAGGACTACAAAATTCCGTACTATACACATAGCCGTTACCAATACGGCTGGTTAGTGGGATTTGCCACATCCAGCCATTTTTCAATCCAATAGATTTGGTTTGGGGAACTAAAGGCGCTTGATCACTGTGCAGGGTGCCAATGGCCACAGCAGCATTATTAAACAAGGTATCGCTGTAGCTTATAAAGTTTGCCTTTAAGGCTTGTTTCATCAACAGGCCGCTAAATCCAGAGCAATCAACATAAAGATCGGCGGTAAGTGTCTCACCTGATTCCAAGAGCAAGGATTGAATTTGTGAATTCTGAGTAAATACCTCATTAATTTTACCTTCAATATGATACACCCCTAAATTCAAAGCGAAATTCTTTAGTAAAGCTGCGAGTTTAATGGCGTCAAAATGGTACGCGTAATCTATATCACCTGGTAATTTGACACTGGATGGAGAAAGCCGTTGGCGAACTAATTCTGCCGCGCTGAAGTAATGTTCAGGCTTAACATCTGCATCACCTCTTCCGGTTCTAAGTCGGTTGCAATGCTCGAAAAAGGCATCACCAGTGGATAAATCCAAAGGCGTAAAAAACGGGTGGAAATAAGAGGCAAACCGCTCACTATTGGTCCACTGGGAAAACTCAATCCCTGTTTTGTAAGTGGCATTACATTGAGGCATCCAGTCTTCTTCATGCCAGCCAAGGTCTGCAAAAAATTGCTTTAAAAAAGGAGTAGAGCCTTCTCCCACACCCACTGTACCAATTTGCGAAGATTCTATCAGTGATATTTGGGTTTTCTGCCCCCATTTTTTCGCTAGATAAGCCGCGGTCATCCAACCTGCGATTCCTCCGCCGACAATTACAATGGATTTTGGAAGTTGCACCATCATAGTTGAATTACTGATTAGTAGATTCGCGCACCACTAACTCAGGCACAAATACATGAGCGGGTATACTGGCTTTGTCCTGTCCCAATTTACGCGCTTTTAGCGACTGGATAAGCGTTGCTGTGGCTCGTTCTGCAATTTGGGCCGTCGGCTGAGAAGCTGTGGTTAATGGTGGAAATGTTTGTCGAGAAAAGGGGCTGTTTTCAAACCCGGCAATGGCCAATTGTTTTGGAACATCTATACCTCGCATCCGAGCTCCAAAAAGCGCCCCGGCCGCAATTTCGTCGTTACAGGCAAACACAGCCGTAGGGGGTTGAGTAAGGTTAAGCAATTGTTCTATGCTTTGAACACCTGTGCCAAAAGAATAGGTGCCTTTCATCATAAACTCGGGATGTTGAGCGATGTTATGAGCTTGAAGGGCGGCGGAGAACCCTTTTTGACGTTCAATAGTTGAGTTGTGCTGCTCTTCACCCGCAATAAAAGCAATGTCTTTGTGCCCTTGGTTAATCAAATGTTCGGTAATTTGATAGGCGGCTTCAAAGTCATCCACCAATACACAAGGTTGGGAATCTTTATCAGCTTTGCTACCAGACAATATGCGGACATAACGCACGCCTTTGGTATCGAGTGCTGACAACACATCGGGCATTTCTGATAGCGGTGGTGACAAAATTAAACCCGCTAGTCTCGCGCTTTCCACCATACCAATAATTTCATCAATGATATTTTTGCTACTTGCATCACAAGGGTGGATCAGGAGTTCGTAACCTTTCGCACGACATTCGTTTAAAATACCTTTTTGCATATCAATGATGTAATAGGCATTTGGGTTGTCGTATACGTAGCCAAGGACAAAATTTTCTCGTCCTGCAAGATCTCGAGCCGCTTTGTTTGGTTTGTAGTTCAGTTTTTCTATGGCTTCTTGCACTTTCGCCAGCGTTTCTGGTTTTACGGTTCCTTCGTTGTTGATAACACGGGAAACGGTTTTTATCGAAACCCCTGCATGTTCAGCAACACTTTTAATTGTGGCAGACACTGTGCCTCCAATCTAAAAATTTATGTTAAAAAATATTCAATAAAATCAATAAATTAAAACTAAATCAAAATTTATTTTTTAATTTTATGTTTACAAAAGTAATTTTGTTGCTGTAACGTTAACACTCAATGATAGCGTTGTCATTTAGTTTTTGCGCTAAATTTAGGCACCACTGTCATTTTATTTTTGAAATAAATGACAGCGCTGTCATTTCTTCGGAGAACAAGGACTTCAGTGATGAAACAACATAAATTAAACAATTTAACGCGTGGTTTGAGGTTAGCATTTGCCGTAGGTGCAATCACTGCCACTACCGCGCCTTTCGCAGTTGCACAAGAAAGCACCTCAGAAACAGAAATCATCGAAATTAGCGGTATTCGAGCAAGCCAAGAAGCCAACATTAATACCAAGCGCTTTTCCAATTCTATAGTGGACGCTATTACTGCTGAAGATATTGGGAAATTCCCAGATAAAAACGTCGCTGAATCCTTGTCTCGTATTCCAGGGATCACAATCGACCGTGATTTTGGTGAAGGTCAAGGGGTTACTATTCGTGGTGTTCAACCGGATCAAAACTTAACCTTAGTGAACGGCCAAGCAGTAGGGACAGCGCAATGGTTTGTATTGTCGGATGCAACGCGTAACTTTAACTTTGAGATTTTAGCGTCGGAAATGGTCGCTGGTCTTGAAGTATACAAATCGTCACAAGCAGATTTAGACGAAGGAGCCTTAGGCGGAACCGTTATTCTGCGCACACGCAAGCCTTTAGAGTTGGATGCGAATACTGCTCAAGTTTCGGTAGAAGCACAATACAATGATATCGCAGAAGAAACGGATCCTTCCCTTTCTGGCCTATACAGTTGGAAAAATGATGAAGGCACATTCGGTATTTTAGTGTCAGGTAGTTATCAGCAGCGTACAGTACATCGTGAAACAAACGAAGACTTTGGTTGGTTTGGTCCAAGCATTCCGCGTATCGATCCTTTAGTCGAAGCTCCTCAAGGCGCCAGTGAAAAAGGTGCGATTCCTTGGGGCATGGGCTCAGCTTTGTTCAAGCAAGACCGTAAACGTCAGGGTATAGATGTAACAGCACAATGGTTACCAACTGACGACCTCGACATCTCAGTGCACTATTTGTCATCAAAAATGGAAGCAGATAACGTCAACTCCAACCTAATAGGTATTCCATTTAGAGGCGTTGCTTACATGGGAACCGATACTAACTCGGGAACTGTCAGCAATAATATCGTTGAATCCTTGGCAGTAACAGGCTTGGCGCAACGTCCTGCTTGGGCGCGCCACATGGCCTATGACAATATCTTCCGAGATGGCTCTGAAATGTCGACTGAAATTTTGGATTTGGAAGGTAAATATACCTTAGAAAGCGGTGAACTACATTTCCAACTAGGTACCACTACGGGTGAAGGCACCAACCGAGACTTCTTTACTGAATTTTGGGTAACACCGGATGACGAACGCGCAAATTTTGATTTTTATAATCCTGGTGGAGCAAGTCCTTATATTGATTTCACTACCGCAAGTCCTTGGTTGGCTAACCCAGATGATGAAATGTGGTTAGGCGGTATTTTCGATCAAGCAAACCTTACCGAAGATGAAGAAAACTATCTGCAAATCGACTATTCGCATTTTGTAGAGTGGGGTGCGATTACTGAAATCAAGTCAGGCTTTAAAATTCGAGATAGAAGCTTTGGTCAACATAGATATCGTACTGATTTAGCTAACCTTGCGCCAACAGGTGATGGCAGTTTAGGGCCAGCAAGTGATTTTTGGACAGGTGATATGGTCCATGTTGAACATTCGCAAACCAACGGCGTTGCTGCTAGTTACTTCATGCCAGATAAAGATAGCATGTATAACGCCCTTTACGCTGTGTCCGAGTGTAATGATGCCAATGCAGCAAGTCTTTGTCGCACTACCGATGTATATTTAAAAGACGCATCATTTGATATTGAAGAAGATATCACTGCACTTTACGTGATGGCTAAATTCGACACAGAAGGGTTGCGAGGTAATTTAGGTTTACGTTACGTAGAAACAGATACAACTTCTATGGGTTTTGACTTAAATAGTGGTGATGCTGTTTCTTTTGACGGCGACTATAACGAATGGTTACCTAGCGCGAACATTGCCTATGATGTATCGGAAGACGTAGTTTTACGTTTCGCGGCGGCACGCGTTATTACGCGTCCTGCACCTTTCCAACTAGCGCCTGCAGTGAACCTAACCCCAGAAACCAGTTCTGGAACAGCGGGTAACCCAGCCCTTAACCCATTAACTGCAAATCAGTTTGAAGCGGGTGTGGAATGGTATTTTGATTCTTCTTCTTTGGCGTCGGTAACCTTGTTTAAGAAAGATATCAGCGACTTTATCTTTACTAAAACGGTTTCAAGAGAAATCAACGGCCAACAAATTAACCAGTTAAGCACGCCTGAAAATGGAGGTTCTACTTCGCTTGAAGGCTTTGAATTCCAGATTCAGCATGCATTTGAAAATGGTTTTGGTGGTTACTTTAACTATACCTACACTGAAATTGACGATGCAGAAATTGATGAAGCAGCTCCGGTACTGGATGATGCTGGAAATATCATTGGTGCAACTTTGGCGACTCGTACAGTGAGTTTCCCAAGAACTTCGAAAAATTCATATAATATTGGGGTTTATTACGAGAATGATGTGTACAGCGCTCGTTTAAATTACAACTATCGTTCTGAATATTTCCTTGCTCAAGCTGAAATTGGCGATACATACCGTGATGATCAATCACAGTTAGACGCGCAATTTAGCTGGCATTTCAACGATAACTTAACCTTCAAAGCCGAAGCCTTGAACCTTACAGATGAAATTTGGGAAAATTACTATGTAAGATCCAGCGACGGTGCTCGATTAGGCGGTACACAAAGTGCCAACGGTCGTAGAATCTTTGTGGGCGCTAGTTATAGCTTTTAATTAAAGTCAAAACAGGTAATGTGTAAACAAACGGCAGCTTATTGGCATTTCAATGAGCTGCTTTTTAACCACAACACCACAATTTTAAACATCTGTAGTGTAGTTTTCGTATCAAGCCTTTAGAAAAGACAAGTAAGGTTTCAATCTTGGCAACAATAGTAATCCTAAATTCAGACTAATTATTGAGAAATAATACAATGAGTAGCAAACATTTTTTCATAGGCGTTGATGGTGGTGGTAGTCGCTGTCGAGTTCGCTTAGAGTCTGACGACGGTAAATTACTGGCAAGCGCGGAAAGCGGCCCAGCCAATATAATGCGAAGCCTGGAAACGGCATGTAAATCTATAATGGATGCGACTGAACAAGCCATTAAGCTTTCTGGACAGAAAATGTCTAGCGAACAAATTGTACTTTGTGCTGGATTAGCAGGTGCCAATATTTCGTCTGCTAAAAAAGCGTTTTTAGATCAGCATTTACCTTTTCAAAAAGTGCAGTTAATCAGTGATCTTCATGCAGCTTGTGCAGGCGCTCATGCTGGAGAAAATGGTGCTGTTATCGTTTGCGGTACAGGCTCATCAGCAACCCGTTACCTTGATGGACAGTTTACCGATTATGGTGGCTATGGATTTCCTATTGGAGATAAAGCCAGCGGTGCTTGGTTAGGTTTACAAGCAATTCAATTTTGCCTACAGGCTTTCGATAATTTAAGGCCGAAAGAGGCAACTTTTCATGCAGTCTGTCGTCATCTTAATGCAACATCTGCAGAAGATATTGTACGTAAATGTGCAGATTTTAATTCCAATAATTATGCCGAGATCGTTTTGCCACTATTGCCTCTATTTGAGGAAAAAAACGCAGTGGTGACAGGATTTATAAATGAAGGGCTTGGATATATTCAACGTCTAGCTGACGAAGTATTAATTACTGAAGATATGCGTCTTTGTTTAATCGGTGGTTTAACTCAAATTTATCGTCCAATGTTAAGTAACGCTGTGCAGAAACGAATAAAAGACTGTCAGCTAAGCCCAGAACAAGGCGCTATTTTATTGGCCAAACAGACAGGAGATTTTTCATGACCAATAGCATTATGGCCAAAGAAGCTAGACAAGCTGGCAGCGCTATAGCAGGGCAACTAACGCACAACAAATCAGTGTGCGAGAAAATAGTAGCCAATATAAAAAACCGTCCCATCAATATGATAATGATGATAGCGCGAGGTTCTTCAGATCATGCTGGCGTATTTGCCAAGTACCTTTTTGAAGTTGAACTGGGTATTCCAGTGTGTGCAGCTGCGCCTTCAGTTTCCGGGGTGTTCAATAAACAATTAAAACTTTCCAATGCATTGGTGATTGTGATTTCTCAATCAGGCCGAAGCCCGGATATTTTAAGACAAGCCAAAGACGCCAAAGCCGGTGGAGCTTACACTGTGGCTTTAGTGAATGACGAATCTTCGCCATTGGCTCAATTATGTGATGAAGTTCTGCCTATTCGAGCAGGAGAAGAAAAAGCGGTTGCGGCAACAAAAAGCTATCTCGCCAGTTTATCTGCTCTTTTACAGCTTTGCGCCGTTTGGTCTGAAAATGACGATTTGCTTGCTTCTTTGGATAAATTACCAGCCGCTTTGAATACGGTTTGCGAGCAAACTCAGCAGTTACGCTTAGAGCATTTAACCGCCATGCACAACTGTATCGTATTAGGCCGAGCTTTTGGTTACGCCATAGCTCGAGAGGTCGCCTTGAAATTAAAAGAAGTGTTAGGCATTCATGCCGAGGCTTTTAGCAGCGCAGAGTTTATCCATGGTCCAGTGACATTGGCTGAAAAACCTTTATCTATTATCGATTTAGAAATTCAAGATGAATCCCATAGCTATCATCGTGCTATGATTGAAGATATTGGTCGACGTCGTGCAAAGCTGGTAAAACTTGCTAATGTGTCAAACGATTTTCACCCTAGAGTCTTGCCTTTGCTTTTAATGCAAAGGTTTTATTTAGATATAGAACAGGTTGCGGCAGATATGGGATTAAATCCAGATGCACCTCCTGGATTAAACAAAGTCACGGAGACGGTGTAAATGAAGCTTTGTGTTGAGCGCGCAATCACGCCAGCAGGAATTGTAAACAACGCGGCAATTTCAATCGAAAATGGAGTAATAACTCAGATTGAAGCATCGGTAGATCTACCCGTGCTTTCAGGCACTTTACTTCCTGGCTATGTAGATACGCAAGTCAACGGTGGTGGAGGTGTTTTGTTTAATCAACACCTCGATTATAAAAGTCTAGATGTTCTTGCTAAAGCGCATTTGCAATACGGTACCACATCGATGCTTCCGACGTTAATCACTGATTGTGAGCAGGTAATGGCGAAAGCAGCAGATGCAATCGCTGAAGCCATTGACGCCAATCACCCTACAATTGTTGGTGTGCATTATGAAGGTCCTTTTATAAATGAACTAAAACGTGGTGTACACGATAAACAGTTTATACGTACGCCTAAAGATTCTGAATTGGCAATATTAAGTCGTAAAGACTTAGGTAAAGTCTTGGTCACTGTTGCGCCGGACAATGTGCCCTTAAGTTTTATTCAAGAATTGGTTGCCGAAGGCGTAGTGGTTGCCCTTGGACACAGTAATGCTACCTATGAACAAACCCAAGCCGCGCTTGATGCTGGCGCCACAGGTTTTACCCATCTATACAATGCCATGTCTGCATTGCAATCACGAGCGCCGGGTATGGTTGGAGCGGCACTAAACAACACTTCTGCCTACTGTGGTTTAATCGTTGATCATCATCATGTGCATCCAAGCAGTGCCGCCTTAGCCATTAAAGCTAAAGGTGCAGAACATATAATGTTGGTTACAGATGCAATGGCCCACGTAGGTTGCGAACTTACCGAACTGGAATTTTTCGATACCGTAATTAAACGTGCGGACGGAAAACTAACTACTCCAGATGGAACCCTAGCTGGCTCCTGCTTAGATATGCACCTAGCGGTGGTAAACACTCACAAAGACTTAGGTTTTTCCCTTATTGATTGTAGCCGTATGGCGAGTCAAACGCCGGCTAAATTCATGTCACTTGAAAATAGTCTTGGTAGTATTGCTGTGGGTCAGAAAGCAAATCTGTTATTAGTCAATGACAAACTTGAGCTCGACACTATCTGGCTGAATGGTACGGAAGTGGCAAAGTAATCATTATTTTCAGATTAGAAATCTGAAAAAAGTCAAAATCATTAATGCCGTTCAAATAAGAGCGGCATTTTTTTGCATATAAAACTCTGATCATGCCAACAGTAGGTCATATTGAATTGTGTAGAGATTCACACTATTCTAACAATGAACGAAGTTTGTTTAAGGTTAAATAACTAAAAAACAACTTGCGAGGCACCATGGAAGAACAGCCAACCTCTCCAAATGAAGATTTAATTCAAAAAGCCTACTCAAAATACATCAAGGGCTATGAGCTTATGTTTGGATCTGACGATGACCAAATGCGAGCCATTGAATATTTTGAAGACGCCCAAGCTCTGTATAAAAAAGCCAACTCAAATGATTTCCTTATACCACTGCTCGAACATGGAAAGCTATTAGTCGAACAACGAAAATACCAAGAGGCTGAAACCAAATTCATAGCGTATTTGGAAGCTTCCCCCGACAGCGCTGAGGTTTACAATCAACTAGGATTTTGCCGAACGCAGCAAGGCGAAAATCGATACACCGAAGCCAAATACGATTATAAAAGATCTATAGAATTATATGAATTAGTGGATTCAAATGACAGACAGTATCCTTTAAAGAATTGTGCAGAGTTGCTTCGTAATATTGGGGAATTCCAAGAAGCGGAAAGTCTGTATCGACAAGGACTTAAATTTGGCGATATACCTATGCAAGCTTTTTTGCACAATGGTCTGGGTTTATGTCTCGAAAACCAAGGTGAACAGGGATTTGATGAAGCAATTGAAGAATATCGAATATCAAGTCAGCTATATGATTCATTAGCTTCACCCGACAGAGTCTATCCTTTAAAAAATTGTGCAGAGTTGCTTCGTAAAATTGGGGAATATCGAGAAGCAGAAAGTCTGTATCGAGAAGGACTTAAATTCGGCGATAAATCTATGCAGGCTTATTTGTATAATGGTTTAGGTATTTGTCTCCAAAACCAAGGAGATAGTAAGTTTGATGAGGCAATTGAAAATTATAAAATATCAAGTGAACTTTACGATTCATTAGCTTCAAGCGACAGAATATATCCTCTGAGGAATTGGGGAAATACTTTGAGGTTAAAAGGTGATTATAAAGCAGCTGAAGAAAAGTTACGTGAAGTTGTTACTATAGATGATACCTATGCTGATGCATTTAATACATTAGGTATATGTATAGAAAGGCAAGATGAGTCTCGGATCAAAGAAGCATTAGAATATTACAAAAAATCCACTGAGCTTTATACTGAGCAAGGTTTAAAAGATAAGAAATATTCTCTAAGGAATTGGGGGCTCGTATTAAGTTACTTAGGAGATTATCAAGCTGCAGAAGAGAAGTTCCGGGAAGCATTATCTGAAGATTCTACTTATGCAGACGTTTATAACGACATAGGCATTTGTTTTGAAGTCCAAGGAGAAGAGCATTTCGATGATGCGATAGAAGAATATAGAAAGTCTTGTCTCCAATATGATATCAACGGGCACAATGGCGATAAGCGGTACCCCTTACGCAATTTAGGCAATTTACTTCGAGTTCAAGGAGATTTAAAGGAAGCAGAAGAAGCTCTACTCGAAGCGATTAATGTAGATGAGACCTATGCTCAAGCCTATAATGATTTGGGACTATGCTTAGAAGAACAAGGCATTGAGCGTTTTGAGGAAGCGCAAGAATACTACGAAAAGTCTATACACTGGTACATAAAAACCCTTCCAGACCAAGCATTTTTTCCTTATGGTAATCTGGGAGTTTTACATGCAAAAAAAGGTGAGTATACAAGCGCGTTTGACTATTTCGAAAAAGCAGTAAAAGTGAACAATAGTTCGCCTTTTCCTTATCATAATCTTGCCCATTACCAATTTAAAATTGGAAAATATGAAGAGGGATGGAAGAATTGGCGTGCAGCAATTGCCAGATACAATGAAGCTAAGTCTGACAAAATAGATTATTACAGCTTATCTGACCAAAATACCCTAGCACAACTGATTACCATGCTAGACGCTGATTATGCTGGCGCTGAAGCTTTATATTTAGACGTTTTAGAACATGATAATACTAATCTAAATGCATTGTCTGGTTTGGCGCAACTATATTACGAATCCTTAAATTCAAATGCACCTGTACCAGCCGCTGGAATTGGTTTAGATTGTTATGTAAAGAAAACTATCGCTATATATAACGCAAGAATTACCAAAGACGACAATTGGAAGGATCAGATTGAATTAGCTGATTTCTATCTGAAAACGGGTGCATTTATAGACAGTGAAAAAGTGTTAGAAAAATGCAGATCCTATATATATGATTCTCCTGAAAAAAAGGTCGTTTTTAAAATCATTGAAGGCTTAATACACTTAAATTTAGAGCGCTATAAAAGGGCTAAAAATAGTTTTTCTGAAGCATTGAGATATGAACCTTCAAACATTGAAGCTAAAACTCACTTATCTGATGCACTTTTCAAAATGGAACGTTTTGAAGCTGCCGAATCCGAATATTTAAAATTGCTTCAACTAGCGCCTAATAATATTGATGCGTTAACAGGGTACGCCTCATTGTGTATTGAGTTAGCCGATAATGGCGAGGTAGATCGCTACTGCGTAGCAGAAGAGAATTTAACCAAAGCTATCAATGTTGGCTACAGTACTGAACGCGGATCTAAATTATTGAAAGATAGAGAGCTTTCAGAAGTATACTATTTGCGCGGTTATGCACGGGTTAGAATTTGTGAAACAGACTCATTTAGTGGCAATAATGTTTCTTTAGCAACAGCAGTAAAAGATTTTAAACAGTGTAAAAAGCACGACGATAAAAATTTCAAAGCTGATGCTGCGATCTACAAATTGAACAAAACACTTAATCAACAAATTAAATCCAAGCTTGTTGATACTCTCGGTCCTCTACTTATAAGTCTGCTATCTGTAATTGTATTTATACTTGCTCAAGTCGATTTTTTTGTTGCAGGAAGCATCGGGGCTGAACAGGGGAGCATACTATATCAATCTAGGCTTTCCCAAGAAGTCTATGTAGTGCTGACATTTTCCTCATTAATCTTTTTGACTGCAGGTATCTACCTACCCAATGTGCTTAAACTAAAAGTTGGAGGTATAGAACTAGAGAAAGGTGATGTGCAGCAGACCTCAATAAAAGCGATGAGTATAGGCATTACAAAGAGTTCGAGCATAGGGGCGGCAAAGAGCTAAATTATCCGTAATGAGCATAAAAATAGAGCCAAGTTTACTGAATGAGCAAAATAAGATTTCAGTATACTCGGCTACTAAGAAAATGTTATCTACGCCATGTAGGCTCCGCCACAAACAGGATTGTAAGTGCCCGTAATATGTGAACTTGCTTCACTTGCTAAATAGCTCAACCACGAGCGCCACCTGTCACAAGGGCATTACGTTGAGTCATTGAAATTCCTGTCTGTTTATTTATTCCAAAATATGGAAAGTAACTAATTGAATTGTCTTTAGTTTACATTGGTTGAAGGAACTGAAATGCAGAACCTGCTATAAGTTGGATCTTGGTCAATAAAATGGATAAATTTAACGAGCTTTATGTTTACCAAGAGACTTGGGAATAGAATTAGTCGAAGATAGTTTTTTAGGTTAGTGTATATGGGAATTATACAAATAACCTTATCGAAAAAAGAGTTATCAATGCGAAATTATTTAATCGTTTTATTATTTGCAACACTGTATTCAAGCGGAACTTTGGCCAAAGGTTTACCCGACCAAGAAATTGATAAGTGGTTTGAAACTGCTGTAACGCATGAGCATGTGCCTGGTATTACGGTCGCTGTTGGTGGCCCTGAAGGTGTTGTCTATGCTAAAGGCTTTGGATTTGCTGATTTAGAAAATTCATTACCCATGACCACTGAACACAAGGTTCGCATTGGAAGTGTATCCAAATTGATAGCGACTGCCGGTCTGATGCGACTGTATGACCAAGGCAAGGTAGATTTGGATAAACCTGTTATTGAATATGCGCCAGCCTGGTCACAAGATAAACCAGCGTTATCTCTACGACAACTTACATCACACACTGCGGGCATTCGTCATTATAAAGCTGGGGCAGATGAGTTTTTACTGAATAAAAACTTTACTAGCATTAATGAATCCCTAACTCTTTTTAAAGATGATCCCCTGCTATTCACTCCAGGCGAAAAATTTACCTATTCTACATTTGCATGGACTTTAGTAAGCGCGGCTATGGAAGGGGCGGATAACAAGCGCAATTTTACTCAGATCATTCAACAAGAAGTGTTTGAACCTCTAGGTTTAAAGGACACTAGCTTTGACGACCAATACGAAATTATCAGTCATCGAGCGCAACCTTACAGTGTCTATCAAGACAAATTGTTTAATTCTCCGCAAACGGATCACAGTTATAAATGGGCCGGTGGCGGGTTTATCTCAACGCCATCTGATGTGGTAAGGTTTGCAGTAGCACATCTGCAAAATGACTATTTAAAACCGGAAACGGTCAATCTCATGTTCACCCCCGCCAAGCTTAATAATGGCGACGGGGTTAATTTTGGTATTGGCTGGATGGTCGGCTTTAACAGCTATAAAAACCGCGACAGCTACAAGGACAATGAAGAAGTTCTCGCGATGATGGAATCAATGCCAAATGCGGTGATGCATTCAGGTGGCAGTATGGGCGGTATTACTATGTTGATCATGTGCACTGACCACAAGCGGGCTGTGACTGTTGTTAAAAATGTCAATGGTGATGATTCTGCAGATGTTTTTGCTTTGGCGTTAAAAACCTTACATGTGTTCCACAAAGAAGATAATTAACTAAGTAAGAGTATCGCGACAAAGGCCATGACTCAAATAAGGTGAGATGGAATCTGTTTCCGAGCAAATAGGCACCGAATTTAATGCTGTCGTAGGGTGGGGATACTTTAGTCATTACTTTACAGAAATTGACTATCAAAATGGCGTCTTCAATTTATACAAAACAAGTCCAGAGAGTACAGAAACATTAAGCGGGGTTCGATTTAACACAGATGCTGGACCGCTAATTTTCAGCGCTACGTTAAATAATAAAGAAGTGAACCTTATGTTGGATACTGGTTCTCCAGTATCGGTTTTTGATCCAAGCAAAGCAGATATATCAGCTGTAGATGATGTGCAATTTACCGTCAATAACCAAGTTGTTAAGGTAGCTAAATATGAACAAGACTTATCAGTACTTGCAGATTTGGGAGTAGTAGGTATTGTCGGTGGAGATTTTCTTGCTCAATATAAAGTGCTTATTGACCCAAAAAATAAGCGACTTTACTTACTATAAAAAGGCGACCTCCCAGGTCAGGGAACCTGTGGAAGTCGCTCTGAGGTAACAGATTTACTGATTAACTTTGGTGTTCATCATCGAAAATTTCTTCAATTTTCATGTTGAACACCCTGGCTGCTTTAAACGCTAAGGGTAAACTGGGATCAAATTTACCCTTTTCTATGGCATTAACGGTCTGGCGAGTGACATCTAAGGCTTCTGCTAAATCCGCTTGAGTCCAATCCCGTTCAGCTCGGAGTACTTTAAGTCTATTTTTCATTCGTACTTCCTAAAGCCAACAAAAACACTGACTAAGTAGCTAATGCCCATTACGAACAAAATATTGGCAGGATTAGGTGTCGATTCGATTAAACGAATACCTTCAAGTAATCCGTAAACCGCACCAAAAAT
This sequence comes from Glaciecola sp. 1036, assembly GCF_050306235.1. Classification (NCBI taxonomy): domain Bacteria; kingdom Pseudomonadati; phylum Pseudomonadota; class Gammaproteobacteria; order Alteromonadales; family Alteromonadaceae; genus Glaciecola; species Glaciecola sp. 1036. The sequence continues at coordinate 194,562 of NZ_JBLWFH010000002.1, forward strand.
CATACTGATTCCCAAGGATATGGCCATTGCATTCATGTGCACTCTTCGCTGTAACTCGTCCATTGCCATAAGGTGTGCTTTATTTGCCATGATCATTTTGTATCCACAGCTCAAGTTTACAAGAATGACAATTAAGGAAATGACCACTGAATAATCCCAGAGAAACTTAGGACCAAAGGCAAGTAACGCTAAGCTTAATACCCAAGATGCTGTCCAAATAAAAATAGTATGAGAGGATTTATTCAATCGTTGTGTCAGATTCGCATTTTCATGTTGCATTATTAACCTCACTTAAAATGTATAGTGTACTTTACTTTTTGTAAACTATACGCGCATCATTTAAAAAGTCAAGCATACTTTACATAAAATCGCTAAAGCTTGACATTATGCCAAGCAAGCTAGATTGTTTTGTGAGTTATTTCAGGGGGTATTAGGGGGCGATTTGTGAGAGTTTGGATTGTAACTCTAGAATTGTCTGTTCATCTGATGGAGAGCTTTCTTTATAAACTTCTAAGGCCCGTTGCCAGTATTGTTTTGCTAGTTCTGGTTGCTCTAGTGTCCAATATGTATCGCCAATATGGCTTGCGCTTAATGCAATTCGTCTGTCCGGGCCAGAAAAATGTGAATTTGCTATTTCATAGCTCTTCAAAAAAGTTTCCAGAGCCCGTTCGTATTGTTCTTGAGCAACATATACCTCACCTAAATTTAGATAAGCATCAGCTTTGTAGTAATCCGCATTTTCACCAATGTCATCGAATACTTTGATTGATTTATTGAAGTATTCAACGGCAATGTCTGAATCACCAGCTTGTTCATATATTTTTGCTTGAGAAGAAAGCGTAATACCCACGTAAGGGTGATTTGCGCCGACAGTGGCGACCAAAATATCGAATACTTTTTGACGTGCTTCAATGGCTTCTTCAAATCTTCCCAAAGCAGCCAATATAGAACTTTGATTACCCAAGCTTGCGGCTTCCTCAGGCGTGGGTTCTTCAAAATTATGCCGTATGACTTCAATGCTTTCTTGGGTGAGTGGTAAAGCCTCTTCATATCGCTCTAATTTGAAAAGATTCCGAGCTTGCTGATTAAGGGCTAAACCATACTCTAAATCGTTAGCGCCTTTTACTCGTTTAAATATCGGAAGCGCTATTTTCATATGTTCAGTGGCGGCTTGAAGATTATCTACTCTTCTTTCAAGGTGAGCCAATAAAGCATGAGCGTCTGCAATTTCTTTGGAGTCATTCGAGTATAATTGCTTGGTAACTTGCATGTGTTTTCGACCATCCTCTAGAGCAATTTGATTTTGCCTAAGTTCACTGTGAGTGGTGGCTTTGCTAGCTAGCGCTGAGCGTAGTAGCTCTAACATGTCTTCATTTCGAATACTGGTATCTTTTTGCGAAAACTCATGCTCTAGCAGTTCTATGGTCTGTTGGGCTTTTTCTATCGCGCTTTCATATTCACCCTGTTGCAGGAAAATATTGGCCCAATTTATCCATAAATTGGCTTGCATAATGACTTGAGGGCTTTCACTTTTGTCTACTAGCGCTTGGGCTTCACGTAGCAAACCTCGTGCTTGTTCAGTTTGGTTGAGGTTAACATTTGCAGACGCAATTGCGTTTAAAAGCCGCATTTTTACAGTATTGGTACTTTCCATATTTTTAATATCAGTGCCAGCTTTCTCTAGTAAATCTAACGCTGATAGTTTCTCACCTGAGTTCTCCATGGGATCGGCACTGTCAAAAATTGATAATAAGAAATCATTCATTGAACCTGATATTTGCGCTTCTTCCACTGCGGCTACACGCTGCTTTTCTAAAGCAATTGATTGCTTATATAAAGTGGCTGAAAATACGCCTAAAGAGATAACGATTAAAATGGTTAAAGCCGAAACAATTGCGTTGCGCTGTAAATAGCGTGTGAGGCGATACCCTATGGTCGGTTTCTTTGCGGCAACTGGATATCTCAAGAGGAAATTTTTCACGTCTTGGCGTAATTCGGTCACGGTTGTATAGCGTTGATTAGGCTCTTTGTTCATTGCCTTAATTACGATAGCGTCCAAATCCCCTTTAAGTTTGGAAACAAATTTAAAAGCTGCTGAGCTGAGATTGTCATTTTCAATTTTGCTAGGCGGCGTTAACGGTGAATGGCAAATGCGCTCGAGGGTTTTGTCTCTGCTTGATTTGCTATCGATAAAAGGAGGACATTCAGTTAATAGTTGGTATAACAATGTCCCTAGGCCATAAACATCAGTTGCGGTGGTAACAGTGTTTCCTTTTATCTGTTCAGGTGCGGCGCATTCTAAAGACAGTACCTTGTGATCAGGTGAACTTACTTCGGTAGTAGAATTATTAAGGATTCTGGCAATACCAAAATCCAAAATTTTCGCTCTTCCTTGGCTGTCGACAATTACATTGCTAGGCTTGATATCACGATGAATAATAAGATGTTGATGCGCATATTCAATTGCATCACAAACGTTCAAAAACAGTGTAAGCCTTGGTTCCAATGGGAGATTATGAGAACGACAATACTCAATTAAAGGTTGGCCTTCGATATATTCCATTACTAGATATGGAATGGGGTGCTCACTTTGATCATTTACAGTGCCGCCATCTAGTAAATTCGCGATATTGGGATGGTTCAAATCCGCGAGAATTTGGCGCTCTTGTTTAAATTGTTCCAGTAATTGTTCAGTTAAAAGATGTTTGTGGATTATTTTAATCGCCACAAGTTGACGAAACTCTGCGTCATCTCGCTCGCCTAAATAAACGGCTCCCATGCCGCCTTTACCTAAAAGTTTGGTAATTTTAAAGGCCCCAACGCGGCTCCCTGCTGGTAAATCAAAATTGCTATTAATCACATTTTCAACGCTTGAAACAACAGCATTGTTTACTTGCGTCATGCCATATTGGTCTTGCTCAAGCATTTGCTTGACCATGCTAATAATTTCTTGATCTTGGGTTTGCGAGAGTAGGAGTTTTTCTTGTTCTTGTTGCGGTAAGTCAGCAATTTTATAAAAAATATCCTTACTTAGTTGCCATTGCGCCTTATCCATTTAACACCTTGTCGTCAGATTTAATTAATGCGGGCTAGCGTCTTGTTGTATTTGCAGTTGCAACCAAGCTTTTGCTGCTCTAAATTCCCTTTCAACCGTTGAGGTTGAAATAGCCTCATATTCCGCAATTTCTTCGTTGGTTAAACCGCAAAATAAGCGTAATTCGAGCAAGCGAGCTCCTCGCTCATCTATGGTTTTGAAAGCATTGAGTAATTTATCCAACGTCAGAATATCTGTGCTTGTTGCATGATTATCTTGTCCAATGATATTTTCTTCGAATTCCACTTGGTCGAATTCTACCCCACGTTTGGAAGCGTTTTTTGCTCTAGCATGATCAACTAAAATGTGTCGCATTTGGCGAGCAGCAAGCGCAAAAAAATGGCGTCTATCTTGATAGCTAACATCGCCGACAACTAACTTAATGTAAGCTTCATTTATCAAAGCGGTTGGTTGAAGAGTATGGCTGTCAACTTCACCTTTCATATAGCGGCTGGCAAGAGAATGTAACTCTTGCCAAATCATGGGGGTCAGTTCTTTTTCCAGATTTTTCTTACCACCACTGTGAGACAGCAACAGTTGGGTAAAGTTTACCGCTTGATTCATTTTTTGCACCGCTTAAGCAAGAAGCATTGAACTCATTAGACTGCCTAAAAATTCATCATAACATCTTGTTTGATGGACAGTAAATGAATAAAAAGTTTAGGGAGTTAGCGACTATTCTACCTAGTTTGTAGAGAACAATAGATAAAATACATGTTATTCAGACTTCCCCATAAAGTCAAAATCGCGGAGAATAACCATCTTCAATTATTGGGGTGTTATTGACCAGCCCCGCATGCTTACAAATGGAAAGACTTATGCCTAAGGCAAGTGAAATTAAAAAGAACAACACTATCGTATTTAACGGTAAAACCTGCATTGTTAGAGATATCGAACGCTCAGTTCCCCAAGGACGAGCAGGAGGCAGTATATATCGCATGCGTATGTATGACGTAGTTAGCGGTGCAAAATTTGATGAAACCTTTAAAGATTCTGACATGCTAGAAATGGCTGATTTGGTTAGACGCCCAGCTATGTTCTCCTATATTGACGGCGATGATTATGTGTTTTTAGATAAAGAAGACTACACGCCTTATCACTTGAACAAAGACAGCATTGCGGAAGAAATTTTATTTTTTAATGAAGAGACAGACGGTATTCAGGTGTTGATAGTGAGTGATTCTCCTGTGGCGCTAGACTTGCCAATAAGTGTAGAACTTGAGGTTGTTGAAACTGATCCCTCTATTAAAGGCGCTTCAGCAACATCTCGCACCAAGCCAGCCACCTTATCAACAGGGCTAGTTGTGCAAGTACCAGAATATATCAGCACAGGTGAATGGATAAAAATTAATATCGAAGAACGCAAATTCCAAAGCCGCGGAGAAAACACTAAAAAATAGTGCCCCACTTCAACGTTGGAACCGTAGACTAATAAAGGAGCCGTAGTTCATTATTTCTCCGCGATTTGATAAGACCTCTGGAAAATTCCTGAAATAATGAACTACGGCTCCATTTTTCTACTACATTATTTAAACTACGACTTCATTTGTAGGAGGAGATATGAAAACAGGGAAATTTAATAATACTTTAGCGCTGGTGAGTGGTTCTATAGTTTTCATACTCTATTTGTTCACCTTTGTTATGTTAACCGAATCTCGGTGGAGATTTCTGGGGAACTACTCCGAAACTGTTTTTACCTTTATCATTCCAATGGTGTATCTGCTTATAGGAATAGTATTGGTTTTTTGGCTGATATCGTTTTGCGTCAGTATAGTCAGACTCATAGGCGAAAGTTCTCCGCTCCAAGACCAAAGTGAGGTAAATAAGACCCTACAGAACAATTTGATTCGACATCTAAGAGTCATTGGTATTTCTTTGATGTTTATCTTCGCACTAGAAATTTTAAATGATGAAGTCGAAGAAGAAATTTCTTTTGTAATGCTGCTAACGCTCGCCACCTTAATTCCTATTTTAATCGGTATTTTTGATACTGTATTACCGAGCGTAAACAATATATTTCTTCCACGATGGACGTTTGCAGGATGGTTTTCAGTCATAGGGTTTGGCGTATTGCTAGCCATTCCATTTTCCGATATTCAACAAGCGACGCAATTTGCATCCACATTTTTTACTGAAACTTGGAAACTAGTCTCAGGAAGCGAAGAAGCATTAAAGGCTGAATATGTTTTAGTCTCGGTGATCTACCTATTTTTAACTTTCTATTATCTGTACAAAATAATCGTGCAATGGAAAAAAATTCGTGGCGATATCTACACGCTATATCGAAAGCTACGATATTTAGGTTCGAAACACATCAGAAAACAACAAGACAGTTCAGAATCATAAATAATGGAGCCGTAGTTCAAACAATGGAGCCGTAGTTCATTCTTTCTAAAATGTATCTTGATTCTGCTATCCCCGGCTAAGAAAGAATGAACTACGGCTCCATTGTTTGAACTACGGCTCCATTGTTTTTAAGCTCGCCACCCTACTAAATGACTCCAAGTAAACTCTTCAAACTTTTTTGACGGGTTTTCCCTACGCTTTGCGCTTTACCTTATTAAGGCAAAAATTTTATCCCATTGGAGGTAGTCAATGGCATTTGGTAAACAAGCCAAAAAAGCATATCTACTTTTTCCATGGAGTTGGAGAACACAATGAAACAGATATTTCCCAGTCACCTGTCGCGAGTAGGCGCGGCGGTACTTTCTGGCTTACTAGTCATTACCCCTAGCGTATTGGCGGAAGATAAAACACCAGCAGATAACTCTGATTTAATCGATCAACAATCTTTTTTAATCGGCGCGCTCGATACAGCAATTGTTGCTGGCTTCGTGCCTTTTGAACCAGTAAGCAAACCAGCGGAATTATTGGATCTCTCTACTAACTTAACATTAAAAGCAGTTGCGCCAGCACTTTATATTCCCAATGACTTAACTTTACTGCCAGACGCAAGTATTACCGACGATCTAGACACCTATGGCAAGGATTGCTACCGAAATTTCCATCTTCCGCAGAATTTTACAAAAGAAGGTGATACCTACACTTATGATTACGAAAACTGGTTTGGTTTTTGGGACATTATTCCGCTACCTGGCGACAACGAATGGTTTGATTTTGGAACCCCTGAGGTTCGCCACGCGAATACAGGTGTAAAACTTTCGATGACATTGTACGGTGATGTCAACGATTTACCGGATCTAATTACCTTAAGAGAAGGGCGCTACGACGTTAAATGGCGAGCTACCAGTCACTTATCACCCTTTTGGGATATCGCTCTTCCCGTTGCGCTAATTTGGCCAAACCTATCGGTCGAAACCCGTTATGGCGCTTCTGTCACAATGAAAGCGGCAGGGAAAAGTTCAAAAGCGGCCCGTGGATTTCGCTATTATTTGCAAAAATCAGCTAAGTCCATTGCTGAAGCCGCTTCTATTTCATTCGCCGACTATGTAGTGAACAATGAACTAGGTGTCTACGATGACAACTTTATCATTGGTATGCTGACTGACACTATACCAACCCATTCGAATGCGGCTACCCAAACCATTACGATTCTTGATATTCATACGCCGCAAATATCTACTTCACAGCAAAGCGTAGTGGCAGAAGCGCGTAACTTTGGCGGTTCCTATTTCGAAAGTATTGAATCAGATTTAATCGACACCCTAACTTATGCAGATCCTTGTAAGCGCCCTGTGACCTTAACCAACAACGCACCAGAATTTTTGCCTATTGGCGAAAATATTGAAATTACCTGGACCGTGAGTGACGGTGGAATATATGCTCCTAATGTTGCGCCGACCATGTCGATTACTCAAACAGTCAGAGTAGAGGATACCCAAGGGCCTATACTTGTTCCGCCTGCGGGATTCTCCCAATATGCAGAAGCACCTGTGGATACCAGTGATCAGAACTTTAACGCTGGTGTTCCACTGGTGGCAGATTTAGCTAACCCTAATCCGGTAGTAAGTAGTAACTTACCAGATACCTTGGCGTTAAACCGACGATATGTGGTGAATTACAGTGCCGTTGATGCAACAGGTAATGTCACGGCCGCTGACGAAAACAATCCTGATGCATATTCACAAATAATCACGATTAAAAGTCCTGGCACTAACACGGCTCCTTCAGCGACTGCCCAACAAGCCTCAACCAACACCTCTGTGCCAGTGGCGATAACCTTAACGGGTATGGATAACGATATTTTGGATGGCATACCAGATCCATTGGCTTTTGGGATAGTTGATAGACCTGCTAATGGTGAGTTTGTCGCGCCCCTATATCCTTACTTTATCGAAGATTATCGACTGCAACCTGAAATCCCTATTAATGGTGATATCAGCTATGAGACCTTAGCATGTCCAAGCGACCCTATGGATGGTAAAACGTTAGAGGCAAGTTTAGCGCTGCTACATTACCAGTATCAAGATGAGTACATGGAAAAGTGCTATTGCGACGGCACAGGTGGCGACAAGCAAATTCCCGGTGACTTTATTTTCAACCCTCAGTTTATGCATATCACCGACGATGGCATCTTGTATGTCACTGATCAGCGTTGGGGTTGTTATGATGGTAATCATGATGCCCGCCGAGGCAATCGAATTGCTAAATTCAAAGATGACGAATTACTGGCGGAAAATACCAATATCCCAAGCAATTTGGATATTTTCCAAATGGATAAAGAGCAACGTATTTGGTATCGCTATTTAACCGGTGGTGGCGATAAAGAGCTCTTTATTAATGGCTTAAACGCCAATCTTCAGCCCATTACCACTAGTCCTGCAGGTGCAAAATATAGTCGCGCCACGTTAAAAATGAGCGAAGACGGTTTAGAATTTGATGCAGGTAATTTGGTCCGAACCCATGTAGACAGCGAAAGAGGTGTTGTTTATGTCAACGACAAACACCGTATTTACATGTTTGATGCGCAAGATCCTGAACGCTTTTTAGGGGCAGCCAAAAATGAAGAGCGATTCTTAGAAAATTGTTTGTCAGCTGGCGCGGGTTCGCGAGATGGTTATTGGATGGTAACTGATACCCAAGGTAGCTTGTATCAAATCTGTTCTACTGAAATCCATAAAATCGGACCGCCTCAGATGATTGATGGCGAGCTACACATCGGCGAATACATCGGCTGGATGGGTAAGTGTACGGGCAACAAACAACACCCAGAAACCGGAGTTCCTTATAACTACTGTGATGTTGATAATCAAGTCTCAAAAGGCTTCCAATGTACAGATGAAACCTGCGAAAGGCCAACAGACAACTTAGACTTACACGGCGCTAATCCTGGCCAATTTAGTTTTGCTCGTCATTTGGATATAGATCCTAACGATGTGCTCTACATTGTAGACAGCGGCAACCAACGTATACAACGATTTTCAGCAGACGGTACTTTTGCTGGCGAAGCTAAATCAACCGGTGAGGGCGTTACTCAAGACGGCAGTTTTGTATTAGGTAACATGGGCAGTCCAGAAAATGTCTCGGTTAACAGTACCGAGTTTCATGTGTTAGAGGCAGATCCACAAAATGCTGACTACTTCTTACATATTTTTAAAACGCTACCCTTTTACGATATTACGACTGATAGCGCAAAAGTTGATTATGTTTCTGATATCAATTTCCAAGGCACAGACACTTTTACTTATTTGGTCGATGATGGCATTGATTTAAGCGATGTAGCTACCGTTAGTGTCGATGTGTCAAGGGCTTACCGAGCACCTGAAAATCTGCGCGTAGAATGTTTCAATGATAGTAATTTTACAATACCAACAGCTTGTGACAAAACAAGTGAAGCAGGTTCGATCTGGGTACGCTTTTTCGCAGATGATAAAGATGGCTTTATTGGTTACGGCGGTTTAGATCAGTTAACGTTCGAGATTACTCAAGCACCAGAAAATACCACTCTCACGCTACTTGATACTCAAGTTGACCGTGCTGATTATCGACTCGATGCATCAACAGACTTCTTTGGAATTGATACCTTTAGCTTTAGAGCAACCGATGGTGATAAATATTCAGAAGTATTCATCTTAGAATATGAGGTTGAACCTACAGCAGATCTATTAGAGTTCACTCTGCCACATGATGAAGAAATTCGTGTTGCACGGGGTTTTTCTCAAGCTTATGTGTTTGAATTTAACGACCCTGATAGGGAATCATCAGCGCAACCTCGGGCAGATGAAGTCATTTTTGGTGATGGTACCTCTTCAAAAAGAACCGAAGGTTGGCAGAATATTGGTGTTTACGACGATGATGACGAACCCGTTGATCCGCAAACCAACACCTTACCCGGTCAAGGTATAGTCTCAGTGGCCAGAGCCTTTGATCAAGACTCTGCGGGAATAAGTTTGTGTATTACTGACTTTTCCGCCTATGACATGCCTGATCCAACAGAATTGTTATGTCAAACAACGCCACCAATAAAAGCCATTTCAGTTACTCAAGTCATTTTGAGCAACGAATCGCAAGATATTGCAGAGCCAGCCGCAGATTTCGATTTGAATATGCTAGTGGTAAACCAAAAACCTTCAACTTGGGCAGGATATACGGCAGAAAATAATCTCGTAAGTTTTGATTTGCCTGACGGCGTTGAAATGACGCAAAGAGACAACCGATGTGTTCGTGCTGGCAAACAAGTGACTTGTGTACTAGGTAATTTGGCGGTTGAAGAAGAAAAATTATTAGAGTTTAAAGTTCGCTTCGACCCTCAAGTAGGCCAAGATGAAAAACATTTCACCTTTGAAGTACAACATTCTGATGCTGGGCCAAGTTTAGAATCGTCTAGAACAGTTAAGATGACAGTATCCATGGCAGATGACGACGATGATGGCACTATTAACTACCTAGACGCCTTTCCCAATAATCCAGTTTATGCCAATGATACCGATGGAGATGGTATAGCCGATGAATGGGAAACCGAATACGGACTTAACCCCAATGATGGCAGCGATGCCAACCTCGACAGTGATGGAGACGGAGCGACTAACCTAACAGAGTTTCAGAACCGCACCGCGCCTTTGATTGCCGATGCCGCTCATGCTGCTGCGCGTATTACCTCAGCTGCGGCAAATATTAATCGGGAATATTCAGGTTATCTTGGCTCTAATATAGCGGCAGGTGATTTTAATGGCGATGGCTACATGGACGTAGTGGCTTCGGCACCTAATTCCAGCAATTTGGATGGCGGTTTTGGATATGTACTAGTGCAATACGGTAGCGAATCAGGATTAACCAACACCACCGAAGTATTGATGATAGAGTATGGTTTTATTCGAGAAAACCTTGCTGCAGGCGACATTAATAACGATGGCATTGATGATATTGTCACTCAATCCTATTTACATGTTAATGTGTTTTTAGGCACTGAAAACGGGTTTTTATCTCCCTTTGAAATAGAAAGCCAAGGCAATGTGGCTACCTATGGAACCTCATTAGCTATAGCTGATATAGATGGCGACGAGCTGAATGACTTGTTGGTTGGATCACTTTTTTACAGCAACAATGGTGTTGATACATCAGGTGCTGTGCATGTTTACCTAGGGCGCACTGATTTCTGGCGAGACGCGAATCCAGTGCCAACAGAAACCCTATCCATAACTGATTCGGATCAGTCAGGCGCAAGCATGGTAGTCGCAGATATTGATGGCGATGACATCTTAGATATCATCGTTGGTGCACCCAATATGAATAGCGGCCGCGTTGATATTTATTTAGGTGGAAATATTGACTGGTCGCAAAGCACTGAAGGCACTGATGATTTTATTTTGTCTGACATTACGCTCTATGGTGAAGCTGAATCTGATTACTTTGGCTATAGCCTATCCAGCGGACAGGATGTGGATGGAGATGGCATTGCAGATTTGGTCATTGGCGCATATCGTCATCTTGGCAAAGGCGCGGTTTATTTATATCAAAGTAGCGATAATCCTTGGTCTGGGGCGCAAAACCCAGTAGCAAGTTATGTGCTCTACGGTGATCAGGAGGCTGAGCAGTTTGGTCTCGCGGTTGAATTAATGCCAAATATGGCGTTTACAGACCAGCCCTCGTTATTGGTGGGTTCAAGCCAGTTTAATGCGCCAACAGATGAAGCACCGGATACTGAAAATCATGGCAAAGTGACCTTATATTCCGATGCGCTTTTAGCAAACGCCTATCACAGTTGGACAGGAGAAGAACAGTCGCATTTTGGTTATGCTATTGCTTATCTTGGAGATTTAAATGCAGACCAACAGGCAGATTTTGGTGTTGGTGCGCCTTATCTGTTTGGTGGCGGACAGGGTGATGTCTTTATCTATTATGGCGGCGCCACTGGTCAGCAATTAGATTCTGACTTCGATAATATCGCAGATGGCTTTGATAATTGTCCAAGTGTTGTGAATACCGATCAAGCGGATATGGATGGCGACGGCATTGGTGATCTTTGTGATAGTACCGATGACACCGATAGTGACAATGATGGCGTGCCCGACATAGAAGATGCCTTCCCTAACGATCCAAATGAGTGGATTGATACGGATGGTGATGGTATTGGAAACAATGGGGATACAGATGATGATGGAGACGGTGTTAGCGATTCTGAAGACGCATTTCCTTTAGATCCTGCCGAATCAGTTGATACCGACGGCGATGGTATTGGTAACAATGCTGACACCGATGATGACAACGACGGTGTGCCAGATGCTCAAGATGCCTATCCATTAGATCCCAACAGGTCTGAACAACCCGCGCCACCGACGCCAGCACCGCCCTCGGGTGGAAATGGTGGCAGTGAAAGTGGCGGTGGTTCCACAAGCATTGTTTGGTTTATGTTATTACTGGTTAGTATCTACCTTAGACGCAGTGTAACTAAGTAATTGCTAGCAGCGCGAGACAGCCCCGCGAAAGCGGGGACTTCTCCAAATTCACCTAAATTCTCCTGCGTACACTTGAAAGAATATAACCAACGGATATAAACAAAACAGCCCCTAAAGAAAAGGCAATTGTTTTTAAATATTCTGGGGCATAGCCATCAAATTTAAAGTTAGATAGGCGGGATTCTTGGTGCATAGTGTTCCACCATTCGGGAGACTGGTGTGATAAAAATAAGACGATTGCTGCGACCGCAACTAAAAGTAGATAAATAAAGTAAAGTTTTGGGTTATTTAACACTTTTGTAGTGCCAACGTATATTCCAAAACACACAACAAGAAATAATACTGTAAATCCTGATCTAGCGTCCCATACCCAGAAATCTCCCCATACTGGAACAGCCCATATAGCCCCTGTTAATAGAGTCATTAGAGTTAAAAATACTATGCAAGCGGCCATTGCTCGGAAAAATAGGAGAAGCAAGGTATTTGCTGAACCGAATTTCTTAAAGCTAATGAAGGCTAGTATGAAAAACAATATGCCTGCTGAAAATGCCGCTGCAACATGAGGAAAAAGCCACCTGACATAAACACCCATTTGGTAGTCTAACGGTACTACATAAAATATTTGATATGCGGCGATTATCGCTAGCATTAACCCAGTAGAAACTAGCGCCAAAGGCACGCCTAAGGTGTTTAATCTAAAAGTATCGAAACTATTCATTCATTTTTATTATTGGTTTTAGCCAAAAAATAAGTCAAACCTACACTAGATATTTTGAGATTAACTCTATGGTTTTGCGTTTACAACTTTAGACTCGGCGGCGACAACTTTGCGTTTTGCCTTGAGTGTTAACACTCCCGCCAAAACCAAAACCATACCAATGATCTGTAACATGGTGATGGGTTCATCTAAGATCAACCAGCCAAAAATTATCGTAAGCGCTGGACCAATTGTACTTATTAGCACGACTCTGGCTGCACCAATATACTTTATAGCACTGGATTGTAAAAACACTGGAAGCACAGTAGAGAACAGCGCCATCATAAAACAAAGCGTGTATATCTCCATGGGTTGCACTAAATTCGAAACCGGTAATTGAATAAAAAAGTGTAATTCAACAGCCAGTATAGATACCAACATGGCCAGTACTGAAAACTGCTTAGATCCCAGTTTTTTAATCATAGGTTCGGAAAATGCTTGGTAAAAAGCGTAACTAATTGCTGAGCCTGCGATTAAGAAAATTCCCCAAATAATCTCCTGATTGTTCTCGTTCACGGACAAATCGCTTATACAGGCAAAAAGTACGCCCAGTGTTGTAAGTAGAATAGGGGGAATCAATCGTTTTTCAAACGATTGACCAAGAAAAATTACCCCCATGAAAATAGTCAGAATGGGGTAAGAAAACAAAATGATCCTTTCTAAACCAGCGGAAATATACTCTAGCCCCATGAAATCCAATATGGATGCTGCGTAATACCCTGCCACTCCTAAACAACTAAGTAGAAATACTTCTTTGAAACTCAGTCGGTGGAAACTTTTCAAGCCATGTAAGCTAATCAATAAGAAAAATGGCAGAGCAAAAATCATACGCAGACTTAATAGCGTAATAGGTTCAATGGGAGCTATCATGTAGGCTTGCTTAACAAATATAGCTTTTAACGAAAAGCCCGTCGCTGATAATACGGCAAGTAAAACGCCTAGTTGAGTAAGGTTATATCGAGATTTCACAATTTACTTCATATTTCCAAATCTAAGGATTCATTAGCACAAAAGATCAGCGTTTTATTATTGTCGCAAAATCTCAAGGGTACGATTGTATTGAATTTCAAACAGCCCCCAATGCTGATAGTCACTGAAGTTTGCTGTGTTCGCAAACTGTACCATGACAGTGTCTATATCAGGATGATAACGGGCAATACTTTGATAGCCTGGCATAAGACCGGTGTGACCATAAAAATATAACTCAGAATAAATAGCCTGTTCTTTTTCGTCAGTAAAAATAGAGCCGTCGTTTAATGCTCGAATAAATTTGCCTACATCTTCGGCGGTGCCTATCATTGCCGTTAGTTCAGTGCCGTAATCCGACATTTTTATATCATGCTCGATTCCCACATAGTAACCGCTCATGACCTTATCAGTGTCAACTTCCGATAATGAGCCATAAGTGTTGTGTAACTCATTAGGCACTAAAATCGCCTGTTTGATATACTCAAATTTAGCCATACCAGTGGTTTTTTCAATCAACATTGAAAGTAATAGATAATTGGTATTGGAATACTCAAACTCTTGATTGGGCGGAAAATTGGCAGCTTTATCCAGAATCAATGCAAGGGCTTCTTGTTGGGTTATCGGAGGTTTTACCCAAAAGTTTTCTACGTCGGTGATGTTGGGTATACCAGAGCGATGCTGAACCAACATGCGCAGTGTGATTTCTTCTGCATTCTCAATTCTCCCCACTAAGTTTGGAAACAACTGAGCTAAACTTGCATCCAAAGAAAGCTGATTATTGCTCACTAGTTTAGTGATAGCGAGCGCGTCATATAACTTACTAATACTTGCCAACTTAAATAAAGCATGCGGATTTGCTGGAATTTTTTTATCTCGATCATGCCAACCTGCGCTATAAAAAGCGGGTGGTTCACCGGCTCGATCTATGTACAGAATAATGCCATCAAAACCTCGTTCAGTCCCTTGTTTAACATATTCTTCAATAGTATCAGGTAGCGGCATTAAATTAGCAAAAACTAAGCGCCAAGGTGGAAAAACAATAGTGCAGACAACGCCTATTATTAAGGCTGTAATGCGAGCGACAAATATGAATCTTTGACGTTTACTTTGATTTGTCGTTTGTGCCGGTTTCATGGGCCTTTCCCTAGGGTATTTTGACGCGCGCAATCTCAAATATTGTGCCTGAGATATTACCACAAGACCTAAAATTAAAATAATTAAGTACATGTTTTCATACAATTAGCATAGCGGGCATACCCTTCTTCGGCTAATATTATTAGATAATCCAAAACTATTTTGGCATCCATTAGGGAAAATATAGGTTTTACATGCCCAGCGACTCGCAAGAATCCGTTTTTACAAATTCAGTAAAAAATCTTTTAAGAGATTTTCACGATCCCTCTGACGCTGAAGATTCTGCCATAGGCGTTGCATTGGCATACTTCAATGAGTTAGAAGGTGAATCCAAAGCTAAAATGTCGAACGAAGCGAATACGGGGGAAGGTGAAAAGCTTCGCATCGCTCGCTTGGCAAATATTATTTATATTGCCACTCAACTACTAAAATTAACCGAAGGTAAAAATTGGAAAGAAACACAGGTCCAATCCTCTAGATTGTTAGGCACATTATTTCTGCTTAGTTCTTATGATGGGCCAAAGGCGCGTCGCTTACATCAAAGAATGAAACCTATTTACAAAGCCGTTTTATCTGTAAGATTACTTGATGGCTTACTAGCAAAAGATAAAATTACACATCCGTATATTTTGAAGCACTTTGATTCCAAACAGCGGTATTTTTCGCCTGAAACTGAATATACCGAGTTTCAGCAATTTGTGGTGCTGCCCATGATTATTGCGAATCTGATTCAAGACGTCGGCTTATTTCATCCCAAATGTCGCGAGATTTTATATGGAAAGTCAGGTGACCAAGATGAATTTAGAGTGTTGGATAAAGAAGATCGCATATTGCTGCTACGCCTAAACTATAAAGCCACTATGGATTACTTGACCAAAGGGCTTGGAAAAGAAAAATATATAGGTAACTCTAAACAAGAACGAATAGTCTTTAATCAGCAGCAAGACGAGCAAATGGAATTTATGGAAGATTTGCTCAAAGGGGCGTTATCTCCTAAAGATGGAGTAGGAAATTTAATAAAGATACCTCAGGTTTATACCTCGGTAGTGTTATCAACAAAAGCAAAAATGGATTTGATGGATCTACCCAAAGCCATTTTTCTTATTGATCAGTTAGCAAAATCAGGCAGCGTAGATGCTGAGGCGGCAAAAACCTTTATCAAAATTGTAGGGCAATTCCCTCAAGGCTTTGGCGTTGTGTATTGTCAACCTGATCACGCGGATAATCCCCCTGATAAATATGAATACGCAATAGTCAATCAACTAAATCCAGAAAAATTGCGGGAACCCTTGTGTCGAGCGGTGACACGTAGTCTTCAATTTACCAGTTCAGGCACTAATTTAGTGGTAACAACAGATGCGAATTTGTATTTTCCAAGTGCTAGAGATTTGCTATCTAAAATCAGTAAAGAACGTTTAGAGGAGATTCTTAGCCTCCTTTACAAAGAATCAAAACATGGTGGAGAGCGGGAATTATTGCCTCATTGTTGGAATGTTTATGACTTTTTTAGTGAAAAACGATTTCAGAATCTTTGGAATAAAAGCACCACAAAAACGGTTTGACTCTTCTTAACGATAATCACGTTTTAAGGCCGAATGGCCCGATTTCATTTAAAGTAGAAAATAAACTTTTATCCAACACCATGTGAATTCGGATGAGAAGTATGTATCGCAAGAGGCTCGAATATTTGAGCTCCCTAACTTTTAAGACATCTACATTTGTATTTTCGTTTTTGGTGATATTATAATCAATTGATAACGATATGATTTGTATATCAGTGCGTGCTGTTTTAACTGATAAGGTATGATATAGAAGGGAATCTAGCGATGTCACCAGTAAATGAAAGCCCTCAAATATTTGATGTTTTTATCAGCCATGCGTCTGAAAATCGAAAAGAAGCCATTGCGCTTTGCCAATATTTAGAAAACCAAGGCTTATCCTGTTGGATTGCCCCTCGAAATGTTCGCGTAGGTCGTGATTACAGTGAAGAAATCATTGAAGGAGTAATCAATTCGAAAAGCTTGATTCTACTGTTATCTGAACACGTAGAATCATCAAACTTCGTTAAACGAGAAGTGGAACGAGCCACGTCTTATCGACGAAAAGTATTTACTATTCGGTTACAAGATGTCCAAGTCCCTAAGTCGATAGAGTTATTTTTAGGTTTACCTCATTGGGTTGACCAATGGAGTTCAGATTACCCAGAAAGGCTTAAAGGCATAGTCGCCGAAATTACCAATACGCAAGTTTCTTCGGCTCAAATTAAAGGGCCTAGTGCAGCAACACGCTTGTTACGCTTTTCAACGAAAAATGCGATTGGACTTGTGTCCGCAATTATCTTAGTAAGCTTCGCAATCTATTTCTTCAGTCAACGCCAAGCAATGCCCCCACCACCAGAAATAGTTACTCGTTACAGTCAAATAGAAAGAAAAGATTTTTCTGTTTCTGTCAATCAATCTTTTGCCAATGGACCCATTATCATTACTGTAAAAGCCAATCTTTTAACATTCAGTCCCAGTCCTGAGTTAATGCAAGAACAAGTTAGATTTAAATATTCTCTGGACAATGGGCATAATGGAGAAGAGATCAGTAATCTGGCATTAGTACAAATTAAAGTGCCTGCATCTTCATCCCCTGCAAGTAATTTACGCCTGACCATTGAGGATCTTGGCCGACAAAAACAGACTGAAACTTTGGAATTTAACCTACCTCAGTTAAAAGAAATGATGGAATCTTCAAATTCAGAAGCACAGGCAAAAGCCCAACAATTGTTAGAAAAAGGATTAAAATGTACTTCATCAATTTCTAATGTGCCCGCTTTTCCCATCTGTTATTTCGGTGGGATTGGCCAAGAGAAGCAGTTATCCGAATTACAAACTTCTATCCAAAAAATTACCTTTGGATCATCACCTGAAAAAATGTCAGATTGGGTATCCTTATCCCCCCTAAGTACACAAGGGCAAGTAAGCGCAATAATTGATAGGCGGCAAAAATTTTCAATCATGATACCTATTACAAACTCAAACACTTATTACCAAGTACATTTTACTAATGACGAAACAGGGAATATTCACCTGCTTCCGCAAAAAAATAGTACGCTTCGAGCTGTTCAATTGAACTCAGATGATCCTAAAGCGCCAGCTCTTTTTTTAGCGAATGACTTTTCCCAGCAAAATAAATTATTAGTCCCGCTAATAGCCTCAGATACTCAAAAAGTTAGTTGGAGTATTTATGCTGGGGTTAATAGAAAAATGCAGAATTCACAGGGTTGGTTTTTTGCAACCAATATTAAACCGTCAGAGTTACGAAGCATTAAGCAAATCACATTGAATGTGACAGGTAAAAATGGGCAATCAAAGAGCTTTCAATATCAATTAGATTTAAGCGTAATTGAACAACAAGCTTCTTTAACAAAATATAAGAAGTTGCACGATAGAATAGTTACTTGTGGAGTAAATGGTTGTTATTTTACCCAATTTGAAGGCGTTGCCAGTAAAGGCATAATAAAAGATGTATTAATTGGGCTAGATGCTAATAATATGCTTTCTATTCATGAAGATTTTACGTCATTTCAAAATACTATGGAAGAGCGACGCCAAAAGGTTTTAGCAAAGGAACGCGCAAACAATACCGAAGAGTCTGAAAGCAGTTTAAGCTTCGGTACGCCCGTGCGTATTAGTGGTCCCACATTGGTTGAACGTTTAAGCGAGCCCTCTGCCATTAAGGTTAATAAAAATTGGCAGAATAAAAGCACCACCGAAATTTTGCGGTACTCATGGCCAGTGGGCCCAATTTTTGTACAACTGGTTTGGCTTGATGGGACGAGGTCGGAAATAATAGTATTTCAAATACCATTAAAATAGAAAATCACTTATCTTATGGGAAGTAAAAAATAATCTAAGTGCCCGTATGTCCCCGAGAGATAACTTTACTCTCAAAAGATTTGTGAGGGATTCCAAATGCGGCAACAATGACAAGGGGATATCTTGCATAGCTTATTGTCTAACGATAACGTATTCTCTATTTTTGTAAGTTACTATCGGCGGTTGCCGGTTTGCTTCAAAATACTCATACCCTTGCTGCAGGTTTTTCCAAAAACTAAACCATTGATGCTCTTTGTAATCATTCAGCTTTTCTTCAACACTTTCAATGGCTTTTTCAGCTCTAAGGCTTGTGGGAAAATCTGATGCAAATCCATGATGTAATGTAAAAATCAGCAAAAGTGGAATAGTCCATTTCATCTCTGAGTTTTCTCCAATGAAGTTGAGGTGACAAATTGAATGAAATCACCCTCCGCGAAAAAAATTTATGCTAAAAAAAGTACCAATAGAGCAGCAATAGGCCAAAAAAGATTCACGACATTTAAAAACGTAAAACAATACTTTCCATAAAAAGTATCCTCGAGGGAAATTCAATCCCACCAACAATAGAGCGTTTTAGTATTTTTCATCTCGAGCTCTAACTCTTCGATACTGCCCGTACCTTGCCAAACAACGTCAGGACAAAATTTAAATACTTCTTTGGCAAACTGTTTCCAATTTACCTTATTTAAGGTCACTTTGGCTTCAATCCAATCTTGACCTGCACCAAACAAACTAAGACCATAAATAGAATGCCATTGTTGATATTTTTTTAAAACATCGTCTGATGTTATGTTGTAATTCATGCCATCAGTACGAACACTTTGTAGTTAAGCTAAATCATCCTTGGCTTCAAAAATAACGATTTCATCTTCTCGATAGCCAAAATTAGTGTCATATAAATAAACGTAGTTGGAAGAATCTGTAAGTTTGCTTCTCAATTCACTTACAATTTTGTAGCCATTGTCCGGTTCGACTTTGGCCAAGACACCGCTGACGTCAATTATTTCAAAGTTTTCATCATATGCAGAAAGTTGTTCTACCGAAATTACTGCATTACTGACTGTAATATATGAGGCTTTGCTAATATTATTGTTTAGGAAAAGCGCCTCATCTTCATTTCCAATCGATGTTTTGGAAAATGCAAAAGACAACAGCAACAATAAAAGCACTTTTAATTTCACAGATCAGTTTCCTTACTAAGAAGAATTAACTCGCCGACGATGGCAAGACTTTCATCATAACAGTGTTTTTATCTTTTTGTAGGTTAGGAAGGTGGTTCCGCATCAAGTGCGGAATGACGAATAGGTAACCTCGGAATGACGAATAGGTAACCTCGGAATGACGAATAGCTAACCTCGGAATGACGGATGGTTAACCATGGAACGACAATTAGATAATTGCATTGTAAAACAACAGTTTGGTATATTGTCAGACTACATCAATCATTAAACTTGGCTGACGACAAAACGGTGAATTCTAATCACTCGGGTATCATTTTCACCAATAAAGAGCAAATAAGCCTGCTTGTGCTGGTAATTATAGCTTTTGTATTAGGTGTACTAGGCTACTACGAATACTATAAATCCATAGACCAATCCGCGACCCTATTCGATCTAATGTATCGCTCTTTGACAATGTTTTTCTTAGATTTTCCAGCGGAAGGAAAACTTCCTTGGACATTAGAAATGGCCCGCTGGCTGGCGCCATTAACGCTTACATTCACCATAGTGAAAACATTTTTAGCACTCGCAAGGAGTAAATTTCATTTATACCAGCTAAGTCGTAAACATGACCATGCCATTCTGTTTGGCTTAGACAAAAATAGTGCAAAACTAGCCTGCTCTATGCTTAAAAATGGACAAAATCCAGTGGTAGTGGAAGACGATGAACACAACCAATATTTGGGGATACTAGCGGAATCAAAAGTCCCCTATTTAATTGCTAATCCGGCAGATAAAACCTTATTGAAAAAACTCAATCTGGCACAAGCTAAATATTTATTTGCAAATACAGCGTCTGATTCAACTAATCTTGAAATTCTGCATCAGGCGCTCAGTATCGAGAAAACCCGATTACTTAAAGCGGTCTGTAAAATCCGGCAAATATCATTGATCAATGTGCTTAGCTCTTGCTCACTTTTTTCGACTAATCATCCGAACATGGAAACTAAGCTCATTAACCATAAAAAGTTAACGGCTCGGTGGTTACTCGGGCACCAAGGTCCTGATATTTTGATTAAGGATTTTGCGAGCAGACAGAATCTGCATATTGGTATTTTGGGCGACAACTTGTTGCTAAATTCATTAGTCGAACGGTTAGCAGAAATTGGTATTTATTGTCCTAATAGCCAATTAAAAGTCAGCATAATCCATGTTGGTAAAGTGCCAGAGGAGAATTTATTAGAACAAAGCTCTGTTCTAAACGAGTTGCTGGATATAAATCACATTCATTTACCCGATTTCAACCTTGAGTCTTTACAAACCAATGCCAAAATCACTAAATTTGACTGTCTTTATGTTTTGCTGAAGGAATTTGATTCCGTACTTTTATCTTTGCACTACTTGCAAAGGTGTAGTGTCGATTTTCCTGTAGTTGTCACGGAAACTGACAACTTGCAAGGGTTTACATGGTTGTCTGAAGAATTTTACAATCAAACTAATTTTATTTTTGCCAACCCATATGATGCTATCCATGATTTCGATAGCATATTCGGAGAAAAGCAGGACGCTCTCGCCAAGGCCATTCACAATGCATACCTAGCGGAAGAAGAAGCCAAAGGTCTAAGCGTGCAAGATAATAACGCTTTGGTACCATGGGATGAATTACCTGAGGTATTAAAGGACGCCAATCGCAATCAAGCGGATCACTCGCTAACTAAATGTCGTTTTTTAACGGGAACATCCTCTCCTGATAAACAAACCTTGATGCAAACCCTATCCAAGGAAAATGTTGAGCTGTTAGCCGAAATGGAACATCAACGTTGGGTTGCTGAAAAACGACTTGCTGGTTGGCAGTACACCTCAGGTGAAAAAGACAGCAATCGCCGCTTGTCCCCAAGCTTAATTCCATACAATGAGTTAAGCGAAGCCGAAAAGCAAAAAGATAGGGACACTATTTTGAATTTGCCTAAATTGTTAGAGCTTAGGGGGAAAGCTCCCGCATCAAGTGCGGGATGTCGGAGGCTGGCTGCGGGATGACCAGTTTTCTCCGTCAACGCGGTGCTAGCCGCGTCCAAGATTCAATTGTATCCCTGACATAGCAGCTTAGGCCGCAATTAGAACTGGTCTTGAATCATATCAATGTTGTAACCCTTAGGGGCTATAACTTGACGAATTTGCTCCAGACTTAGGTGTTCGCGGTTTGCCAACGCCCAAAGATGAACAGCTCTTGTACCTGTTTTGCAGAACGCATGCACCACGGACGAATCATGCAGATTGTGGGCAAATTTCTCGATATCTGTAGCGTTGTATTGACAAGGTTTCACAGGAATATGCACATATTCGATACCGTGACTTTCACATAGCGCCTGCCATTGCGCGTCGTTGGTTTGGTCTGGTTGCTCACCATCTGGTCGTAGGTTAATAAGCGTTGTGATGCCCGCTGCTTTTAGTTTATCGATATCGCTTTCAGTTAACTCACCCGAGATAGAAAAATTATCGTGTAGTTCTGTTATTGTCATTGGTTTTCCTATTTATCTAATCTTTTATATGTAAAAAATAATGCTTAGTTCAATTGAACCGATAACGGCAATTTTAAATAACGAGTGCCATTAGACTCTTCTGCGGGTAGTTCACCCCCGCATATATTCAGTTGCATAGCTGGTAGCAATAAACGAGGTGCAGTAAGTTTAGCATCTCGTTGTTTACAGATTTGAATAAATTCAGTTTCAGTGATCCCGCGTTTTATATGAATGTTGCTACGTTTTTGATGAAATACGGATGTTTCACAAGCGTGATAATCGCGGTTGGTGGTTTTAAAATCATGACCTACAAAAATGCGTGTTTGGTCTGGTAGGGATAATATCTTTTGAATAGAGTAAAAAAGGGATTTAGCACTGCTATTGGGAAAATCGGTTCTAGCTGTTCCGTAGTCGGGCATGAAGAGCGTATCGCCAACGAAAATGCTATCCTCAATTTTATAGCTAACACAGGCAGGCGTGTGTCCAGGAGTATGAATAACCTCAATTTCTAAATGACCGAGATTGATGATTTCGCCATCTTCAAATAGCATATCGAATTGGCTGCCATCACAAGGAACTTCACCATTAAAGTTGAACATTCGTTTAAAGGTATTTTGAACTTTGCGAATATGTTCTCCAATGCCTATTTGTCCACCGCGTTTTTCTTTTAAATATTTTGATGCAGTAATGTGATCTGAGTGAGCATGGGTTTCTAAGATCCATTCAAGTGTTAGATTATTTTCATCCATAAAACCAATAATTTTATCTATACTTGCCGATGACAGTGTTCCAGAATTGGGATCGTAATCTAAAACAGGATCTATCACTGCAGTTTGCCATGTGGCTTTATCTGTTACGACATAGGTTACGGTATTAGTGGATTCATCAAAAAAAGGTTGAATTGAAAGTCTATTCATAATGAATGATTCCTTTTCCAGAAAATAAATCATTTTTGGAATAATCTAGATTGATGCTTTGATACACATTGAGATTTTGAGGTGCAATATGTGTAGTTGCTATCACAATTTTTGACATTGCTAGCGCATTTAAATTTTCTGTCACTATGTCGATTGTTTTCACATCTAAAGATTCAAAGGGTTCGTCTAACAACAATATTTTTGCATTACTTAGGAGAGCTCTCGCTAAGCCTAGACGCTTTTTCTCCCCGCCAGAGAGTCTGCGACCATTCTCGCCTAACCATTGATCCAGTGAGCCAAGGTAGGCTAGGTCGACTTTGCCTAAAATATCTTCCAACAA
Source organism: Glaciecola sp. 1036 (assembly GCF_050306235.1). Taxonomy (NCBI): domain Bacteria; kingdom Pseudomonadati; phylum Pseudomonadota; class Gammaproteobacteria; order Alteromonadales; family Alteromonadaceae; genus Glaciecola; species Glaciecola sp. 1036. Next base: position 218,170 of record NZ_JBLWFH010000002.1, read on the forward strand.
AGCGTCGCTTGCTTGTGGATTAGCGACTAGTAGGTTGGCTCTCAATGTATCTGCTAAACAATAAGGAAATTGTTCAATGTAATAAGCTTGTCGTAAAAGACCTGTTTGGCTTTGATTAGTAGATGTTTTAGAGCAAAAACGGGCGCCTGAAAAAGCCGCTAAACCCGCAATAGCATGAAGTATACGTGTCTTTCCAACGCCAGAGCTTCCCTCGAGTAAATGGCATTTTCCGATTGGGAAGTTGGCATTAATTCTTGGAATATTGGAATGTTCCGGTTGAAAACCTTTTAAACTCAGCATTTCCACAGAAAAATCCACAGGAGTAAGCTGTTTGGTCGTTTGTGCGACCTTGTCTATTGCCTGTTTAGCTTTGAAAAAGTTAAGTAATTGCTGTTGATTTGCAAGACTAGGAGTTAGCCAATCGTTGATAGACAATAATGCTATGGGCAAGATAATGAAAAGAGGATTGCCTAGCATATTTTCAGCATTTACTTGCATAAAATAACTCAATGCAAATATTGATATCAGGAATAAACATAAGGCAGCCGTACGAATACGAAACTGAATCTTTTGTTCAATAACTTGCAGATTTTTGATGCTGGGTGTTACTGCCCTTAGATTTCCATGCAGATGCCAAATAGCGGCAGCTTCCACATGTTCCAATAGGCGATATTGCAACTGAGTTTTTATTTCAACTAGTTTAGCGCTAGTGCTCAACAAAGATGTTAATAAAACCCCATAAAGGCAGACGAAAACTAAGGTAAAAATAAGCGTAACAGGCCAAGCATCGGTGGTTAGAAAAATTGCGAAGCCATTTAACAAGGCTAAAGACATTATAAATCCCGCATTTTGCCCAACCCAAGATATCCAAATACTGGCAACCTCTTCAGTCTGATGTTGCAAAGCATCTAGGGAATTGGCTTTTGGCGGCGTTATGCTATTTTCTAGTTGAGCGAAACTTATTAGCCTCAATTTCGCCAACACTTGTAATAGATGGTGATGACCAAATAACATACTGAAATAGCCAGAGGCAATTCTCAGTAAGGCTAATGCTCTAATGATCACAGCAGGTAACATATAGTTGAATCCCATGCCTGCAATACTGCTCGCCGCAATAAACCATGACGCGACCATAAGTATAAGAAGACCTGTTGTCATATGTAGCAGAATCAAAAATAGGGTCAATATGGTAGCTGGCCAACTTATGACAGTAGCATTGGGTGTATTGTGTTTATTCATCGACTCGAAATCCTCCCATCTTCTACATGCCAAGATTGGTTAAACCAACTTTCTGGCAGACTTTTATGGGAAGCCCAAATAACTGTTTTATGCATGAGTTTTTTATGAATTAGATGGGCTATTTGCTGATGCTGATCTTGGGTTAAATGTGCGGTAGGTTCGTCTAACAACACACATTCTTTATTTTGAAGCAATATTCTAGCAAGAGCGAGACGATGAGCTTCGCCGCCAGATAACAATGGATACTCTCCTAAACAAGTATCTAGGCCATAGGGGAGTTTGGAATACCACTGAGTCAATTCCACTTCATCTAATGCCTGCAAAATCTCCCCGTCATTAATGAGAGCATGTCCCATAGATAAGTTATCTCTTAAGCTGGCATTGAGTACTTTGGTTTCTTGAGTCATCAGCGCAAGATCGCCTGATAGTTTGTGAGAAGCTTGTCTAAACCCCATTAAGGCTTCTAATAAAGCCGTTTTACCCGCACCAGATCTTCCATTCAAACTTACCCAGTCACCCGCAGATAGTTGTAATTTGTTAGCTACCAAAGTGGGGGTATGTACCCGATAGTTGAGCCAGGCAATACCGGTAAAGTGAGATTGTTTCTGTGGTTGTGGGATATCTACCAGCACATTTAATAGTCGATCAGCGCCAGCTTCGGCTTTAGCTTTTTGGTGGTAAAACTTACCTAATGCGCGCAATTCTGAGAATAACAACGGACTGACAAGCAACATAAAAAGGCCATGGTGCAAACTTATCGCAGGTCCAAGGTTGATTTCGCCTAGCATAGTAAAACCAATAAATACGGCTACCAAGGCTATGGAAATAGTGGCAAAGAAATCCAGTACAGTATTGGAAAGAAATGCCACTGATACAACACTCATTGTTTTACGATTGACAATAGCACTGGCATCTTGGATTCGCTTTGTTTGCTGTTCATGCTGAAAGCTAGCCGTAATCAATGGCATGGCTTTAAGTCTATCCGAAAACATGTCCCCCAAGCGCTCGAGCGCCAAAAAATGTTTTTTATGTAAATTAGCTGCGCCTTTGCCGACTAAAATCATAAACAGCGGCACTAATGGCAGGGTAAAAACTAGGGTTAACCCAACCACATAATGAATAGGGAATATCACCACTAAGACCAATATTGGGGCAATGCCGGATAACCACTTTTGCACATTATATTGGGTAAAAAACTGCGCAATATCAGGTACATTTTCTAACAGTAATTGCTGCCAAAAAGTAGCTGAATATTGGCGCGTAATAGCAAGTTGTTGCTGATTCAAAACCTGATGGATTTTCTGTTCAAGGTCAGCTTCTATCTTGTGCTTAGTATTTAGTGCTAAAAAATCAGCAACCCATGCACAGATTGCCCAACTACCAATAGCTATTAGCATTGGCGTAAATTGAGTGAATAAAATAGCTTGTTGCTCAACTACAACTAAGTGAATTTGGTGAGCGAAAAACCAAAACGCACTGACCTGAGCAACAAGCTGTAAAATTTTAATCCCCAATATTTGCAGTTGACGTTGACGATACGGCTTGGCTAATTGATTTAGCCAAGCACGGGTTTGTTCAACAGAAATTGGGGATTGATTATTCTGCATTACTCTTGTTCCGGACGGTCCATATCTTCGGTAGATTCAAGCCACATCGCGTTGATGATGCCGAATGAACAAGCTAGTAATACGCCTAAAATCCAAGTGAAATACCACATAGTCGAACTCCTTATTAATAGATTGCGTGAGACTTATTTAAGTCTGCTTGTTTAATGCGTCCACGCATGACCCAGAAACCATAAAGGGTGTAGGACAGAACGATAGGCACAAAAATACAAGCCACAATAAACATAGTTTTTAAGGTCAGTAGAGACGAAGTAGCATCCCAAACGGTTAGACTGGCTTCTGGCATAGTGCTACTTGGCATTAAAAACGGAAACATTGAAAAACCTGCGGTTAGTATGATGCCGGTAATGGTCAGTGAACTTGTTATGAAGGCAAGTCCATTGTGGCCTTGATAAGACATCCAAGCACAGGCCAAGGCACCACCAATACCAAGAATGGGGGCAATCAACATCCACGGATAATTAGCATAATTTGCTAACCAGCCGCCGCTGACCACTTCTACTGTTTTGGTTAACGGGTTACTGGTCGCTTGCGTGTCGATAATAGAAGTGACTGCATAGCCATCAACACCTAATGCGAGGTAAATACCCGCTAAGATAAATAACCCAGCAGTGGCCAAAGATAAGATAACTGACACAGCTCTGGCGCGTTGTAATAGCAATCCATCGGTTTTAAGTTGTAACCAGGTAGCACCATGGTTTAATAACATGGCGACAGAAACTAAGCCCGCAAGCAAAGCAAAGGGAGTTAACAAGCCGAAAAAACTGCCCGTATACGTTGCTTTAAGTGTGTTATCTAGTTCAAAAGGCACACCTAAAAGCAGATTACCAAATGCCACACCAAAAATAAGAATCGGAATGATACCGCCAGCAAATAACGCCCAATCCCACATTAAACGCCACTTCTTATTCGGTAATTTACTGCGATAATCAAAGCCTAAAGGTCGCATCCACAAGGCAATTAAGGTAAGCGCCAAAGCGAGATAAAAACCTGAGAATGCGGTAGCGTAAATCATTGGCCAAGCAGCAAAAATAGCACCGCCAGCGGTAATAAACCAAACTTGATTGCCATCCCAGTGAGGACCTATGGTATTAATCATCACCCGACGATCTTCATCGGTTTTGCCGACTAAGGTGAGTAGAGCTCCAACGCCCAAATCGAAACCATCAGTTATTGCAAAGCCAATTAGCAGCACGCCAACTAACACCCACCAAACAACGCGAAGAAATTCATAATCGATCATGATTGTGCTCCTTGAGGTTCTGCGCCAATTGTAGAAGCATCTTCCAATGCTTTTTCAGACTCTGCGAAAGTCGCAGAAGGGCCTTTCTTGGCATATTTTTGCATCAAATAAAATGCGGCAATAAACATCAACGTATAAAAAGTAGTGTAAGCGACCATGGTGATGACCACGTCAGTTACGGTTAAGTTAGATACTGATGTGTGAACAGGTAAAATCTCGGCGATAGACCAGGGTTGGCGACCGTACTCGGCAACAAACCATCCAGCTTCAGAGGCTATCCAAGGTAATGGTAAGCTCCAAACGGCGGCTTTTAGTAACCAGCGAGGTTTGGTTATCTGATGTTTAGTTGAGTAGTAGAAAGCTAAAACGAATAACACTAGCATTGCCACGCCTGATGCTACCATCAACCTGAAACTCCAAAATAATGGCGCAACTTTGGGGATGCTGTAATCAACCGCTTTGGCTATAGCTTCTTCACTTGGGTTAGTGATGTCTTGAGTGAAAGGTTGCAATAGCATTGCATAACCAAGATCGTCTTTATGATCTTCAAACACTTGTCTCTCGGCAGCTGTTGCTGTGTTAGTTCTCACTTTATCTAACACTTCATAGGCCTGAATACCGGAAAGAATGCGCTCGCGATGATGTATTTTATGGTCTTTTAAGCCGGTAACTTCTTCGTCTAGTGAGCGAGTAGCTATGATACCCATGGCATAAGGGATTTGAATTGCATAATCTACCGTTTGGGTTTCGTCATTTGGAAGCCCTACTATAGTAAATGGTGCAGGTGCAGGATGGGTTTCATATTCAGCTTCAACTGCTGCCAGTTTGACTTTCTGAACATCACCTAATTCGTAGCCACTTTCATCGCCAAGCACTATTACTGACAATACAGATGCCAAACCGAAACTAGCGGCGATAGCAAAAGAGCGGCGAGCAAACGCAATATCTCGGCCTTTAAGTAAGTAATATGAAGAGATGGCCAATACGAAAATAGCGGCGGTTACATATCCAGCGGAGACTGTGTGCACAAATTTAACCTGAGCAACAGGGTTGAACATGACTTCGGTAAAGCTAGTCATTTCCATTCGCATAGATTCAAAGTTAAATTCCGCGCCTACTGGATATTGCATCCAACCGTTGGCAATTAGAATCCACAATGCTGAAAAGTTTGAGCCTAAGGCTACCAACCAAGTTGCCATCAAATGCTTAACCTTTGACATGCGATCCCAGCCGAAAAAGAATAGACCAACGAAGGTTGATTCAAGAAAGAAAGCCATCAAACCTTCAATGGCTAAAGGGGCGCCGAAAATATCCCCTACGTAATGAGAATAATATGACCAGTTCATGCCAAACTGGAATTCCATGGTTAAACCAGTTGCTACACCAATGGCGAAGTTAATCCCAAACAATTTGCCCCAAAACTTGGTCATTTGTTTGTAGATTTCCTTTCCTGTCATTACATAAACCGATTCCATTATTGCCAACATAAAGGTGAGCCCTAGTGTTAGCGGAACGAAAATGAAATGAAACATTGCTGTCATGGCAAATTGCAACCGAGAAAGCTCGACTAGCGTCTCATTCATGATTTGTCTCCTAAACTAAATAAAAACAATAAAAACTATTTTGCGTTTAGCATAGGTTGTGCCATACCAAGAAAGTAATTTATGTATATGAAATATATGAAAAAATTTATTCTTTCGTGATTGATTATGCAGGCTTCGGTCAGAGATGACAAAAACGACTGACATATTTGTCAGTCGTTTCTTTAGGATAGAATACGGATTTAGTTGCGTGTTAAAGATCTTTGGTTAGGGTAAAAGCGCCTCGAATATCTTCTAAAGTAAACCCTGTTGCAGCATCCTTAGGATATTTTTCGTGAATGACAGTTCTGACTTCTTCACTAATTGAAGTGCCATGACAGGCTAAACATACTTGGCCAGTAGGAATAGCCTTCATCATCCTAAATTGATTGTCTTGAATTGAAGTAACCATCAAAGTATCTGGTGCGGCGCCCGACTTAAAGGACTTATCAAAAGCGATGAGATTCTGAGTTTCCCAATCATCAGGCTGATTTGCTTGGTTTCGAGTTTTTAGACTAGTGCGAGCAAGTTGCCAACCATGGGTAGATAACTTGTCCGCTATTTTAGGCGCTTCTTGATGACAAACTTCTACCGCTGCAGTTAAACCTTGCGTCTGAATCGTTGTAACCAAGGTGTGCTTTAAGGTTTCAGCGAATTTGCTTATTCGCATTTTGCCTTCCAGCGCTAACGCTTCTTGTTCATTGACAATTTCAGCGTCGGTCAGTGCTGGTTTTTCAGCTAAGGAAATTGCGTCAGAGCCTTCTGCGGGTTGTTGAGCTGACACATTCAAATAAACCAATAAAAGAGCTGGCGCAATATAACGACTTGCTGTCATGTTGTTATCCTTTTACTCGTGTTCTGTTCTTTCTATTCCAAGCACTTTTAGTACGTATTTTTCATAAACTGGCTCGCTGGTGCCCGTCTTCATTTTTCGCATAAAGTACTTTTCAAAGGCAATTTTGGCAATATGCACCCATTTTCCTTTTTTAAACCAAGTGATATTACGTGGTGGAATTTGCGGCATTGCCACAAAAGCTGCACCAGTATCCCCCATGTCTGCAAGACATATAGCATGCCAGGTGCCTTTTGTAGACGGCGCCTGACCATCGACAATGATGGCTTTAAGATTATGTGCAATAGCCGTCATCATGGTTTCGATCATGTAACCTGTTTTTGGCGTCCCCGTTGGCACTGGCGTTACTTCTACTGGCGGAATTGCCACACAAACACCGCCTGAAAAAATGTTTGGGTAAGTTGGATTGCGTTGATACTCATCGGTGATCACAAAGCCTTTGGGGTTACATAAGCCTTCAACCTTAGCGACCGCATCTATACCTGCAAAAGGTGGTATCAACATAGAATGATTAAAGGGTAATTCATGTTGATATTCGGCCTCGCCTTTGCGGTTAAATTCCGACACAAACATAGTACCGTCTTCGACTTTGTCTACACTGGCATTACAAGTCCACTTGATATCCCGAGTACGCAGTTCAGATTCCAATACTGATTTAGAATCGCCAACACCTCCCAAACCAAGGTGACCTATGTAGGGCTCGCTAGTAACAAAATGAATCGGTACTTTGTGACGAATTTTTGCGTTACGTAGCGCTTTATCTAATATAAAGGCGTATTCATAAGCTGGGCCAAAACAGCTCGCGCCCTGAAAAGCACCCACAACCACAGGTCCAGGGTCTTTTACCAATCGTTCGAAATCTTCGTAGCATTGCTCGGCGTGATCAAGGGTGCAGATTGATTGCGTGTATCCTTTAGGACCTGCACCTGGAATAGTGTCAAAAGCTAATTTGGGGCCGGTAGCTATAATCAAATAATCATAGTCGATAACGTCCCCTTGTTCGGTCTTCAATTGATTATTCTTGGCGTCAATTTCGATTACCTTACCGCATACAAAACCTATATTTTTTTTACTCAAATATTTTTCAATAGGTAAGGTAATAGCCTCAGCATGTCGCCATCCGACAGCAACCCAAGGATTTGAAGGAACGAACCTAAACTCAGGCCTTTCATTAACAACAACGACTTCGTGATCTTTACCTAAAATTTCTTTTGTTTCATAAGCTGCAGGCATTCCACCTGTTCCAGCACCTAACACCACAACTTTAGCCATCGAATTATCCTCTCATTCGGTTGCCACCGAAATATTTGTAATTTGTAAAACTTATGTAAACAAAAGACGTGCCAAAAATGATAAACATCTATCTAATTGAATTTTTTAGAAAAAATACTCTAAGGAAAAATTAAGTTGTTTTAACGTTGCGTTTTATGTCAAATTTGTCAAAGTTAAAGACAGCAATGACAGAATAAAAACTAGGTAATTCTTTATGTCAATCGTGCAATCTATGATCAACGCTATCGATAAACCGGCTATTTTTATTAACAATAATTATGAAATATTGGCTGTTAACGATGCTTATCGAGACACCTATGAAACAGAAGTAAAGGTAGGTACCAGTCGTTGTTTTGAAATTTCTCATGGACATAGTAAGCCTTGCGATAAGCATGGCGAGGAGTGTCCAATCCAGCAGTGTGCTAAAACTGAAAAAGCAGCAAGTGTTATTCACATTCATAATGTGGCCGGTGGTAAAACCTACTGCGATATTTTGATGAAACCGGTTAAGGATGAAAATGGCATTACTACCGGCTATCTAGAAATTTTAGACCGCATTAACTTTGCTTCAGCAGAGTCTCAAGACAACAAAATGATAGGCACATCAGCGCCATTTAAGGAAATGTTAACTAAGATAAATCGCGCAGCAAAATCAGAAATTGCAGTACTCTTGCACGGTGAAACCGGCACAGGTAAAGAATTAGTTGCCAAAGCTTTACATGCTTCTAGTCGAAGAGCTGAAAAGCCCTTTGTTGTTATTGAGTGTACAGGGTTGAATGAGAACTTGTTTGAGTCTGAACTTTTTGGGCATGAAAAAGGGGCCTTTACCGGCGCCACTCATGCAAAAAAAGGGTTGATTGAAATTGCCAATGGTGGCACGGTATTTTTTGATGAAATAGCCGATGTACCTCTAAGCATGCAGGTAAAATTGCTAAGGTTATTAGAAACGCAATGCTACCGCACCGTTGGTGGCATTAAACAGCGCAAAGCTGATTTTCGTTTGATCTGTGCCAGCCACAAGAATTTGCTCGATTTGGTCGACCAAGGGGAGTTTCGACAAGATCTCTATTATCGTATTGCTGGTTTTCCCATCGATCTACCTTCTCTGAGTCAAAGAGAGGAAGATATACCTGCGTTAGCCAAACATTTTTTAAGTCAATCAGAAATGCGACATAAAAAATTTAGTCCAGAATCCCTTAAAAAACTGTCTGAATACCGATTCCCGGGAAATATAAGGGAACTGAAAAATATAGTGGAGCAGGCGGCGTTGTTAGCGAATGAAGATGTTATATCGCTAGATGATTTACCTGCTCAGGTTAAACCTAATACAACAAACGCAAAGCAAGCCTTAACCAAATTAATGTCCTTGGATGACGCTGAAAAATCCTATTTGCAGCATTTGTGTGAATCAGAGCAATTACCAATCGATGAATTAGCAGCTAAATTGGAAGTAAGTACTCGCACACTTTATAGGAAGCTACAAAAATACGGGCTGAAATATGAATAACGTCAGCCCAATTTCGATATGAAAATCGTTATTCAGTAATTCCTGTTGCTAACTCTTTTTCGGTTTTAAAGCCAAAGACTTTACGCAACACTATGGTCGCAGGACAAAAGCCGGTAAAGCTTTGTTGGAATAGGTTGGCACCAATAAATACAGTAAACCACACAAAATTTGGATGCACCCAAACAGTGAGCGCTACTGACAATAACACCATAAAGCCTGCAAAAGCGGTTAATGCACGTTCAGATGACATAATTACTCCTCAGTTAATAAAAGTATCGATAACGAACAAAGACGTTTGACGCATCTTCAAATTGATTAAAAAAAGTGAAAGGCTCATCACCGTAGAATATGTTGAACCCGCCTGATAGTCGCCAGTCGTCAGTTGGGCTATAGTCGGCGGAGAACTTAAAATACCCATCCTGATCAGTGGTTGAAAAAAAGTTAAATCCACTTAAGGTTAGGGTTTGCTGCAAGGCTCTGTACATTAGGCGTTGGGTGATCCAAATTCTACTTCGACCAATTTCAAATTGTGGAGCAGGGCTATTCGCTATTAGTGCATCGTAGTCGTCATTGCGTTCTAAATACCATTGCACACTGCCGGTAAAATTCTTGGCTAATTCCTGTTTGTATCCTATCAACCAACGTTGTTGGCTGTTAGGAATAAGAGGATTAGTGCCTTCACTGTCTTCTTTTGAGTCGTATAGAGCAAATTCAGCATTAAAAAGGCCCGGCCCTAGGGTAGTGATCATACTGGCACCCACTACCTGTAACTCTGAAAATGTAGGCTCGCCTAAAGGAGTCGCACTATTCGGTGACTTATGAAAGCCATCATAAAAATAAGCTGCGTATTCCGTTGGTCCCACACTTTTATAAATGCGAATCGCATATTCTGGCGAATCGGGCTTTAGCGGTGATTTGACATCAAATCCTGGCGCTATATTTTGTCCTGCCATTGGCGAAAAGAAAGAGAAATAATCTCCGTTTATGTAGTTGTCAGGAGTGAATTTAGGTGTTACCACAAAATCCACATTAGCCCAATCGAAAAAGCCGGAGATTTTTGCTGATAAAGAAGGCGCTTTTAAATATTCATCGTCACGTCCCGAAAAGAACGACTGGTAATCTTTTGGGAACATATCGTTTAAAAATATGTAATCGCCCGTACCCCAAGTGAGAATTTGTTGGCCAATTTTAACATCAAAGTTTTTACCCCAATCTCCTACCGAATCTAGGTTACCTTGCCAAAAGGCCTCACGAACTTGGAGTTTAGATTGCTGTAATACACCGTCGTAGTAAGCATCGGCACTGAATTGTAAACGCGATGCGGCTAAATCATAGTCGACTTGTATTTGCGCTCTTAAATCTCTCAAGGTGCCTTCGCTGTCAATAACAGGATCAGAGCTTAATCTTGTGCCTAGTGCCCCCTCAATAAAGCCGGTGATTTGGTAGGCTTTAGCCTCTTCTTCCTCTCCCCAATCGCCCATATCCCAATCATCGTCTTGAGAAAAAGCCATTGTTGAGCTAAGACCCAAACAAAGGGCCAAGACACTTAATTTACGAAGTTTACCCATGGGCTTTATTAATCCAACCATTTTCTTGGAGGGTTACGTAGACTGCGCTCAGAAAATACATCGTCCTCTAAGCCGACATTATATTTAATATTTCTAAATTCCATCAGGGTATAGGCGTCGTTGGCTAAATCACTGACCTTTGAACGCACAACCGTTGGGAAGCCCTCAATGGTCTCAATTTTTACGGCTTCTACTCTACGGTAATTAGTGTCGCCTTTGTTGTAAAAATCAATTAATACAGGCAGTTTGGTCTCTTTATCTATAGTCACCATGTAATATTCAAATTCAACTGAATCTGGAACTTTTGGAACGGCTTTTAATACATAACTGGTATCGGTTTCTTCAGCCAAAGTAAAGTCATCTTCACTGATGGCACGACCTGATACATCTTCATAAAAGAAGTGAGAACCCACGAAGGAAGTGCGTTTGTCTCCAGCGGAGATTCGATTGACTAAATCAAGTCCAGGCGCATACATCCAACGGTCATCATCAACATCAAGTGCTGTATGCTTTTCTACACGAAACACAAAATCTTTGACATCAGCAGGTCGTGAGAAAAACACCATCATTTGTTGATCGCCGTTGTCTTGGGAGTCACGACGTAAAATAGTAAACTGGCGCAACTGTTTACGCCCTTGAGAGTCAACAATCATCATTCTGGCATCGGAGCGACCATCATCGCCCGCATAATAAGCGACTTTTTCGGCTTCTTTCACTAAAGCATCGACATCAACGGATGCCAAGCTAGAAAATGACAATGCAACTAAAGCTAATCCTAAAATTTGTTTTTTCATTTTAGTACTCCAATTAATTTATTTACCGAAAACAAGGCGTTTCGCCATTGTCATTACCGCTGGTAAGATCAACAAGGTGACCAGCGCAGATATCGCCATAATACTTGCTAAAAAGATACCTACCGTTATATATGGCACCAAAGGGGCAAATAATAAAGGTGTGAAGCCCAGCGCAATTACCAAAGCGTTTCGCGTAATTGCAGTCGCTGGTTCGTCAAACATAATGGCGAAGGTTTGTTTTAGATCCTTTGTTTGTGAATAAGTTTCTCTCGCCCGTTCAAGGAAGTGGATGGCGAAGTCTACTGAAAGTCCCAAGGTTAATGCTGAAAGCACAGCAATGGGCATATCGTAGTCCTTTCCAACAATGCCAATTAATCCATAAATGAAGGTAATTGTGATGGTCAAAGGTAACATCGCAAGAATGCCGAACACAAAGGATCTGAACAGTACTACCATCATGATAAAGACGATGAAAAAGGCACTGATCAAACTGTCTAACATGCCAGCTACCATGTTGTCTTGCCAGACTACGTTTAAGTATGCTTTACCTGCCCAGCCCAAAGTCAGGTTTGCTGGCAAAGGGTTCTCTTCAATAAATTTGTCAACTTGTTCGATGACCTGAGTCATGTCTTGATTGTCGCCCGAAGTAAGCTGTAACCAAATCAACGTTTTTTGATAATCTGGGGTAACAAAATGCCATAAGTCTCCCGGACGGTGCGATGATTGATATTGCAATAGCGTTTGGGCAACACCTTGAGGTGAATTTGGAATTTTATAATCGCTAGCCTCACCTGAACGCAACTCGCGATTCACTATCTTTGTGACATCCGCAAGAGAATTGGATTTACCTACCAAACCTGAAGCTTGCAGGTAATCCTGCATGTCACTTATGTAAGCTAATAATTCAGGTGACTGGAAAACCTTGGATTGACTTAGAGCCTGCTCCATGTCGTTGATTAAAATGGATAAATACTGATCTTCTTCATCGGTGACATCTGAGAATAATTTATCATCTATGCGAATTAATAATTCTTGGTATTGCTCACTAATGACTTGACTATCTAATTCCTGGACCACATCTTGTACCCAAGTGGTTAAACTTTCTGGTGCGCTTTTTAATCTGTCATTTAAAGGGGCTAAGGTTTCTGTGCTACTAAGCACCACGTAAGCGTTATAAGTACCTGCAAACTGCTCATTTAACACGCGATCAGCAACTCGAATTTCATGGTCTTGCTTAAACCATCTTACGGGATTGTCATTAATTTGAATTTGAGTAATACCCCAAACTGAAACCGCGAATACAGCTGCAAAACCTAATACTAAAACCACTCTAAATTTTAACGCAAAACCGCCTAAACTTTTGGCAAATCGAGCTATTTTACTGCCACCTTGTTGGGAGTGCATGACTTCTTGAAGTTTGTCTAGACTGGATTCATTCATGCGTGATAAATAGGCAGGCATAAAAGTAATAGTGATTAAAAACGCCAGTAAAATACCGGTGCCGACAAAAGCACCAAATATTTGTACTGGTGGAATGGGCGTTAACATTAACGAGTAGAAACCAATACAGGAAGTAACGGAGGTATACAACATAGGTGTGAATAGATGCCCCACCACTTCTTCAATGGTCTCTTGTAAGTTTCTACCTGGCTTATAGCGATCGCTGAATTCCGACAATATGTGCACTGAGTCAACCACTGCGATCGGCATTAAAAAGATCGCAATCATTGACGACATAATGTGGACAGTGAAACCCATTCCAATTAAGGCGCCCATGGTGATTAGAACGGTTGCCATAGCAACAACCATAGGCGCAATGATTAAGGGAATATTGCGGAAAAATATGAATAATAGAATGAAAATGGTTAAACCCGCTAGCGGTGCTGAAATTCCCATTTGGATAAACATCTCTACGCCGAATTGATCTTCAGCGACGGGCAATCCAGTGATATACCAATTGGATGTGCCATCTAGTTGATCAATTTCAGCCCGAATTTGCTCAGCAATATTGTAACTTTGATTTTTATCTGCAATGGGCACGTAAATAGCAGCCGCTTTACCGTTTTGCGAGGCCAAAGTTTCTTGTAGCAGGGGAAGTCTTGCTAAGTTGCTACGGATGTTACTTGCTTCTTCAGCAGATGAGGGTGGATTAGACATCATCCACTCAAATCGAATAGTACCGGGAGCTTCTTGGGAAATGTTATCCACTGTGGAAATGGACATTAAATCAGCATTAATAACCCCTTCAATTGACAGAATTGACTCTGTAATGTCATAAATGTCAGCAAGACTCTGCTGGGTGAAGACACCATTTTCATCTTGGGTATTCACTATGCCAACCACTATCGCATCATGCATGGCGAACTGAGTCTTTACCTCGTTATGAAACACTCTAGCCGGATGCTCTGCATCCAGCATGTTCTCTGGGTCTGTGTCCACTTTTATCCGCGGCATTTGCGCCGTAAAAGCGATGGCTAAAACAAGTAAAATTCCGTACACCAATTTAGGTTTTTGGGTACAAAAATGGACTAATTTATCTGCAATTGACATCATTTCTCAAACATTTGTTTTGTTAAACTAACGTTAAGTAATACAAGAAGAATGCCAAAAGCGCCAGCAAAGCAAGGTTAAAATAAAGGAGACGTAGTTCATTCTAAAAATGGAGCCGTAGTTCATTATCGCCTCAGCGTAAACATTGAAAACTCCTGAAGCCAAGTTGGCGATAATGAACTACGGCTCCATTTTTAGAATGAACTACGGCTCCATTATTTACGCTCGTGCTTTGAGTAAGCCCCTACGACTTTAGACTTAGTGAATTACAGGTGTTAATTCTATGTGCTATACATGGGGCACTTCGGATTGACCTAGATTTGTGCTTTGGGTTGCATGAAAAGGTCAAATTTTTATGTGGTAACTAAAAGCAGGAGGATTCCTATGATCTATTCAGCACCCGGTGAAGCTGGCAGCTTAGTCAGCTTCAAATCACGTTATGAAAACTTTATTGGTGGCGAATGGGTACCACCCAAACAAGGTTTATATTTTAAAAACGTTTCACCCGTTAATAACGAAGTTTTTTGTGAGATTCCTCGCTCTTCCAGTGATGACATCGACCTAGCCCTAGATGCCGCGCATAAAGCAAAAGATGCTTGGGGCAAGACTTCAGTAACCGAACGTTCTAACATCCTTTTAAAAATAGCTGCTCGCATGGAAGCCAACCTAGAAATGTTGGCAGTGGCTGAGACTTGGGACAATGGTAAAGCGATTAGAGAAACTCTGAATGCCGACATTCCCTTATGTATTGATCATTTCCGCTACTTTGCCGGTTGT
Organism: Glaciecola sp. 1036; assembly: GCF_050306235.1. Lineage (NCBI taxonomy): Bacteria > Pseudomonadati > Pseudomonadota > Gammaproteobacteria > Alteromonadales > Alteromonadaceae > Glaciecola > Glaciecola sp. 1036. Next base: position 233,178 of record NZ_JBLWFH010000002.1, read on the forward strand.
GTTCGGGCGCAAGAAGGCAGTATAGGCGAAATTGATAGCAACACAGTGTCTTATCATTTTCATGAACCTTTAGGCGTAGTTGGCCAAATCATACCGTGGAACTTTCCATTATTAATGGCAGCATGGAAACTAGGTCCTGCACTTGCCGCGGGCAACTGCGTAGTATTAAAACCAGCGGAGCAAACACCTGCTTCAATCTTAGTGTTTGCCGATTTGATCAAGGACTTACTACCGCCAGGTGTGTTAAACATAGTAAATGGCTATGGTAAAGAAGCGGGCCAAGCGTTGGCCATGAGCAAACGTATTGCGAAAATCGCGTTTACCGGTTCAACGCCCGTTGGCTCGCAAATCCTGAAATATGCTGCTGATAATATCATTCCATCGACTGTGGAATTAGGTGGTAAGTCTCCTAATATATTCTTTGCGGATATCATGGACCACGAAGATGCCTTCTTAAGCAAATGTGTAGAAGGTACCGTTCTTGCGTTCTTTAACCAAGGTGAAGTCTGTACTTGTCCATCTCGAGCCCTGGTTCAAGAGACAATTTATGACAAATTCATCGAAATGGTTATTGCTCGAACGAAACAAATAAAGCGCGGCAATCCTTTAGATGATGAAGTTCAGGTAGGTGCGCAAGCGTCTCAAGAACAATTTGATAAAATTCTTCATTATTTAGATATAGGTCGTAACGAAGGTGCGCAAGTTTTAACTGGTGGCTCTAAGCAACTAGTGCAAGGTTTCGAAAAAGGATTTTACATAGAACCTACGTTACTCAAAGGCGACAATTCCATGCGCGTGTTCCAGGAAGAAATTTTTGGGCCTGTGGTTGGTGTGACTACCTTTAAAGATGAAACTGAAGCTCTTCATATAGCCAACGATACAGAATTTGGTTTAGGCGCAGGTGTTTGGACTCGTGACATGAATCTATCTTTCCGCATGGGACGTGGTATTCAAGCCGGTCGCGTATGGACCAACTGTTACCATGCATATCCTGCACACGCAGCTTTCGGTGGATATAAAAAATCAGGGGTTGGTCGTGAAACCCATAAAATTGCCCTTGAACATTATCAACAGACTAAGAACTTACTGGTCAGTTATGATGTAAATCCGCTAGGTTTCTTCTAAACTTAAAAAGAAGTTCATAATGCGAAAGGCGCGGTTTTTACTGCGCCTTTTTGTTACACTAAGGCAAAAATTCTAAACCATAAAACATTACCCTTGTAGCTTGTCCGAGTTGTTATCTTTTGGCACGACATTACAATGGGCGCAGATTTTCCTAAAGGACATATTCGATGATTATAAAACCAAAAATTCGCGGGTTCATTTGTACTACTACTCATCCGGTTGGATGTGAGCAAAATGTCAGACAACAGATTGCTTTAACAAAGGCTAAAGGGACCATTGAAAACGCACCTAAACGTGTATTAGTGATAGGGGCGTCCAGCGGATATGGCTTGTCATCTCGAATAGCGGCGGCATTTGGATGTGGTGCTGCAACCATTGGCGTATTTTTCGAAAAACCTGCTACAGAGAAAAAACCAGGTACGGCAGGATGGTATAACGCTGCGGCATTCGACAAAGCAGCGAAAGAGGAAGGCTTGTATGCGAAAAGCATTAACGGCGATGCCTTCTCTCACGAGGCAAGAGCTAAGGTTATAGAGCTGATTAAACAAGACCTAGGCCAAATTGATATGGTGGTGTACTCCTTGGCCTCTCCTGTACGCAAAATGCCTGACTCAGGTGAAGTTGTGCGTTCCGTGCTAAAACCTATCGGTCAACCCTATAAATCTACCGCAATTGATACAAATCGAGATGTAATCATCGATGCTGAGATTGAGCCGGCAACAGAAGAAGAAATAGCTGCAACTGTAACCGTAATGGGCGGGCAAGATTGGGAATTGTGGATGCAAGCTTTATCTGAGGCTGGTGTGCTTGCTGAAGGTACTAGAAGTGTTGCTTATTCCTATATTGGCTCTGATATCACTTGGCCGATTTACTGGCATGGAGCATTAGGCAAAGCAAAAGAAGATTTAGATCGCGCTGCTCATGCCATCAACAGTGATTTAAAACAAATGGGTGGTGGTGCTAATGTGGCGGTTTTAAAATCTGTGGTCACGCAAGCTTCTTCTGCAATACCTGTAATGCCTTTGTATTTGTCTATGGTATTCAAAGTAATGCGCGAAAAGGGTTTACATGAAGGCTGCATGGAACAAATTTATCGTTTGTTTGCAGAGCGCCTATACAACCAATGCTCACCTGATGAGCTTACCGATGACAGTAACCGATTAAGATTAGATGATTGGGAACTGCGTGACGATGTGCAACAAGCTTGCCGCGACCTTTGGCCAAAAGTCACAGATGAAAATCTGTTTGATGAGACAGATTATCAACTTTACAAAGACGAATTCCTTAAGCTATTCGGTTTTGGGTTAGACGATGTTGACTATGAAGCAGATGTTGATCCTCTAGTAGAATTTGACGTCGAATCCATATAATTTCTTAAGAGTAAGGCTCAATTTTCTTAACTGGTTTTAAGTTTATTGAGCCTTCCTAATTCCTAGTTCCAAAGCGCTCTAAACACAAGCAAACAATTTCTTTTGTAGTAAAGTCTTTCACTCTTCTCTAGAATAGATAAAAGCATACAAGAAGAAGGACTGACCATGCTGGATCCCAAAAAAATTGAAGAAATAGCGCGAAATATCACCAATGCCATTCCCCCAGGCATGAAAAACATGGCTGAAGAAGCGGAAACCAAGGTAAAACAAGTTATACAAGCTCAGTTAACTAAGCTAGATTTTGTCAGTCGAGAAGAATTTGATATTCAAAGCCAAGTACTTATTCGAACTCGAGAAAAGTTAGAAGCACTAGAAGCCCGTATTGCAGAATTAGAAAATCAATCTACTAAAGATTAGGCCTAGGTTGCAGTAAACAAAAAATACACAATTCTTAGATTGCCAACAGATGCAGTTTTCAGTACTGTAAACTTCGATATAATTCGGAGAAGTTATGGAACTAGCAATCGCTTATATACCTTGCGCTAATGCGTCTTCAGCGAAATACATCGCAAAAATGATGATTGAAGCTAAGTTGGCAGTGTGTGGCAATATTATTCCCGAAGTCATTTCGATTTTTTCAGGGGATACAGATGTTCAACAGGAAATGGAATCACTGCTTTTGCTAAAACATGACAAGGCGAAATTCGCCGATTTGATTCAAGCTGTGAGCGAAATCCATCCCTATGACACGCCCTGCATTACGCAAATTGAAGTTAAAGATACTAATAAAGAATATTTGCAGTGGTGCAATATGATTTTAGAGTAATTTCTAATTTGCCTTGGAGATTTGAATATGAGTGAAATCCTTCCTCTAGAATGTGCCTGCGGCTCGGTAAAAGGCGAACTCAAAGTCGTAAAGTCGGATGCTTTTCATGTTCAATGTCTGTGTTGCGATTGTCAAAAGTACGCAACAGAATTAGGTACTGCGTCGGCGGTATTAGATGCCCATGGGGCTTCCGATTTGTTTCAAACATATCCTAGCTATTTACAAATTACCCAAGGACAAGAAAACATTAGTTGTATGCAATTGAGCCCGAAAGGCTTATTCCGTTGGCATACTAGCTGCTGTAATATGCCTATCGCTAACACCTTGCGTTCAGCCAAAGTGCCTTTTGTGGGCATTTCAACCACATTTATGAAATTTGGGAATGGACAAACAAAGGACCAATGTTTGGGACCTGTTATTTTAAAAGCATACGGTCGCCATGCTATCGGGAATGTGCCAGAAGATGTGCATCCGACCTTTCCCAAAACTTTTTTACCTAAGATATTGTGGTTCATGCTTAAAGGTAAGATTTTTGCGAAACACCAGCCATCAGTATTCTTTCCCGATGGTCACCCATTGGTTGAAAGCAAATTAGCGCCAAAAAATTAAAGATGTAGTCGGGTAGCATTTAAACAAATTAAAATAACAAAAAGGGGTTAACTGTGAAAACACTAAATATCATTGTATTTGTTTGGTTATGCTTGGTCAGCGCATCAAGTTTTGCCAACTTAACAAAGGAAATTGAGAAAGATTATCAAGCTTATTTAAAAGAGCTTTTTATCCATTTTCACCAGAATCCTGAACTATCAATGGCTGAAACTAAAACGGCTGCTCGCATAGCCAAAGATTTAAAAGCTCTAGGTTTTACTGTGCATGAAGGTATTGCCGAAACCGGAATCATTGCAACGTTAAAAAATGGCAAAGGCCCTACGGTAATGATGCGAGCCGACATGGACGGATTGCCGGTTAAAGAAGCTAGCGGATTGGATTATGCGTCACAAGCCATGCAGTTTGATCCTATTACCAAAGAAGAACGTCCGGTTATGCATGCTTGCGGCCATGACGTCCACATCACTTCTTTGATTGGTACAGCCCGTTATATGACTACCCACAAAGATGATTGGTCAGGAACCCTTATGTTGGTGGCTCAGCCTGCAGAAGAGCGCATCATGGGTGCGCGCAAAATGATGGAAGAAAATATCTGGGAGACTTATGGAAAGCCAGATTATGCCCTCGCTTTACACGTCAGTTCTAACTTCGAAACCGGTAAAATTAATGTATTTGCTGGACCTACTTCGGCAGGTTCAAACAGCGTTGATATTATTGTACATGGTATAGGTACACACGGCGCTTACCCTCAAGGCGGAAAAGATCCAGTGGTGCTTGGTTCGCAAATTGTCTTGGCGTTACAAACCTTAGTGTCACGTGAATTAGGACCCAAAGAGCCTGGCGTTGTGACTGTAGGTGCCTTTAATAGCGGATTCAAACATAATATTATTTCTGATAAGGCGCATTTAAAAATAACCGTGCGCAGTGCAACAATAGAGACTCGGGATAAGCTTCTTGATGGAATTAAGCGGATTGCTGAAAACATGGGAAGAGTTGCCGGTTTACCGGAAGATAAATTACCTGAAGTTAGGGTGTCTTTAGAAGAAGGCACATTACCGCAAATTAATGACGATGCTTTGACCGCGCGTTTACAAAAGGCGTGGAAACAGCAACTCGGTGCCAGTAATTTAATGGAAAAGCCGTCTGAAGGAATGGGTGCAGAAGATTTTCCTTATTTTGTTCATGAACATAATATACCAAGTGTATACTGGTCAGTAGGTGGAACACCTAAAGCTGATTTTGAAAAAGCAGCCAATGGTGGACCTGCGGTTCCCTCTCATCACTCACCATTATTCAAAATTGAACCGGATGGATCCGTGCCTTTTGCGGTTGAAACCACAGTGACGGCTCTTTTGGATTTATTACAAGAGTAGCCTGAATAGCAAACACATAGCAAAGCCATCACTTTACATTCTAGCGATGGCTTTTTTTCGTCAATTCTTAGCATTCTTTAATCAAATCAAGAGTTTTAGGCATGCATTTTAGACAATTGTGCAAATAATCTAACTATCCAAAAATCAAATTTCTACATACAAATAGGTAACCCTGGTGATGACAAGTTTGGCGCCTTGTTTATCAATTCCTATAAACAATTATAGAGGAAATAATGAAGTTACCTAATATGAAAAAACTGTCAGTACTTGCTAAAAGTTGTTTAGTCGTTTTTGGCTTTAGTGCAAATGCCAGCGAAACTGAACAAAAATATTATCCAGACGAAGAGCAAAAGTCTTTTGTTGGGCCAGAGGAATATTTTACCGGTGATGTAAACGTACAAATGTTGTTTCCAGATAATGACACCGCACACTATTCCGGCGCCAATGTTACCTTTCAACCAGGTGCACGCACTGCATGGCATCAACATCCTGCAGGTCAGCATATGGTAGTAACAGAGGGGACAGCAGTTACTGGCACCAGAGATGGCAGGGTCATCGAGTTCCATGCTGGTGAAACTGTATGGTGCCCTAAAGACATCGATCATTGGCATGGTGCTACGCCACATGCTGCTATGACGCATATTGCGCTGACCGGCAGTAAAGACGGCAAAAATGTAATTTGGAAAGACAAGGTAACAGATGAGGTTTATCAGAAAGTCTTCTCCGTTAACCAAGAAGAGCAAAAAGTATTAAGGCACTGTCTGCTGAACAACAAGCTTTAGTCACAATTTCGGCCTTTACCGCCAGTGGTGATTTAATCGCCCTTGAACGAGCAGTAACACAAGGATTAGAAAATGGTCTATCCATAAGTAAAATTAAAGAGTTGCAAATGCATTTGTATGCATATGCAGGATTTCCTCGTAGTCTGAATGCGCTGGGCACTAACATGAAAGTGGTGGAAGCCAGAAAGTCTCAAGGCAAAGAGGATATTCAAGGGGAAATAGCGGATCCTTTTGCATCTCCAGAAGATAGCTTAGCATTGCTTAAGAAACAAGTGAGTCTTGAAGCATCCCAAAACGTCATAAAAGCACTTCAATAATTAGGCATACCCCAAGACTGTTCGACGTTGAGTATACTCAACGTCGATTTTAAACTAAGTTGCTATATTAACTCGGTTTAGTCTTTGCTCTTTTTAATTCGATTAACGCTAGCCACCCCAATCATTCCCAAAACAAATAGCATAAGGGCGTGAGGAGAGGAAACCGCAGAGGCTTGTCGTACTTCCATTAAAATGGATGCGTTGTCAAATCCTGCATCTATATAAGAGCCGTTGATCAATTCGCCAGTAGCAATAAAGCTGATATAACGGGTATCTGATACAAGCGAAAAAGTTTGCGAAATACTCTGGTTGTTAGCGCTAGGTCCGCCCAAACCAGTAAACACTATTTGCGATGCTAGCAAGTTTAAATTTGTATCATAAAGCTCGTAGCCTAGCGTAATTCTATCATTTGCGTAAATTGCTTCAGCCGAAAACGTAAAAGTACCCAGTAACGTTGCTGATAAAGTGGCTAAATCAACTCTTTGAAACAAGGTTGTAGTTTGTGGGTTGGGACCTTCTTCCCATGGAGACGCGAAGAAACTACCATCTGAAGATTCAAGAAAATAAGCACCTATAGGTGCCGCAGACGTAACTCCCCATTCTAAAGGCGTAATTGGATCCGATTGAGTCCAACTACTTAGATCCCCAGTAGCGAAATCGCCATTAGTGAGGATTTCTATTGGTGTTGCCCATGCTTGAAGATTTGTTATTAAAAGTAAACATACTCCGGCCAACATCTTTTTTAAATTCATAACTAAATTTCCTTATTAATCAAACATCATGACCACTGCGTTAGCAGCAGAAAAATACTGCGCAAATATTAGGCCAAATATTATTTATTAAAAAAATCAGTGAATTAGGTGGTATTTAAGAAGTAAATACTAGGCGAGTGTAAAATTTATTGACGGTTGAATAGAGCTCAAACTAAATAATATACACGAGTGTCCCAAAACCTCCGAATTTGCGTATTTAGTTTATGGTTCAACAAGGTAACAAGAAGTATGAACTTAATCGTTAATTTTGCGTTCAAAGTTTATGCTCTTAACTAAAAGTTTATAATTGAAATGCTAGGAAAATTTAAGAAGTTCTTCGAAACTAACGACAATGACGATCAAAAATCACAAGCAGAAAAGCTCCACGAAGCATGTGCTATTTTGCTATTGGAAGTATCTAAAGCTGATTACGAAGAGACGTCAGAAGAAACCCAAAAAGTAAGAGAACTGTTAAAGCGAAACTTTGATTTAACGGAAGAAAAACTAACTGATCTTATTCAAAACAGCCGCGAAACTGAAGCAACTTCAGTTCATCCGTTTACTGCGCTTATTAACGAACATTACGAATATGAGCAAAGAGTTGCGCTGGTCGACAAACTTTGGGCGGTGGCCTATGTTGACGGCGAGTTAAGCAAATACGAGGAAGCCTTGATTCGTAAAGTGGCAGATTTGTTATATATCCGCCATTCTGATTATATAAAATCCAAACTCGCGAATGCCTCTTAATCCAAATATAATGGACTAACTGATACTGGTTTTAACCAACCAGTTCCGACAAAATAAAATTATAAAGATAAAAGAGAGACAGAGCATGCAAGCCTATCCAATTGGTACCAAAGGGCAACCTTGGGGTGATGAAGAAAAAGGACTTTGGTTATCCAAACAGGAAGTTAAACGAAGCTATCAAGGAGAAGTCGTCGACAAACTACAAGCAGTTTCCGATCATTTTTCACGTTTTCAATATGGTGCGCTTTCGTACAACAAAACCCGATATCCATTATTGGCCTTTACTTCTGCCCAAATGGCACTGAATAAACCCACTGTGCTGATAACCGGCGGTGTACACGGTTATGAGACTAGCGGCGTGCAAGGTGCAATAGAATTTTTACTGCATCATGCCAGCGACTATCATACGCATTTTAACTTTGTGATTACCCCCTGCATTAGTCCTTGGGGTTATGAAACTATCAATCGCTGGAATCCTGAAACTATAGATCCTAACCGCTCGTTTTTTCAAGACAGTCCAGCCCAAGAAGCGCAAAAAGTCATGGACTATGTCCATTCTTTGGATGTTCCTATTTTTGCCCATTTTGACCTGCATGAAACAACAGATACTGATGATTCAGAATTCCGGCCCGCTCTAGCCGCCAAAATAGGCAGTGAATTTCATGATTGGGGAATTCCAGATGGATTCTATACCGTAGCTGACAGTACACGCCCTCAACTCGACTTCCAAAAAGCGGTCATCAACTCAGTTAAAAAGGTAACCCATATTGCGCCGCCCGATGATAAAAACCAGATTATTGGCAGTGAAATGGTGCAAGAAGGCGTAATTGAGTATGATAAAAGAGCTTTATTTTTGTGCGCTGGTTTTACCGATGCTGATTACGTCACTACCACAGAGGTGTATCCAGATAGCCCAAAATCTACGCCAGAGATTTGTATTAAGGCTCAAATTGCGGCTGTTATTGGCGGCTTAGATTATTTGAAATCGGAAATCGCGTAAAGATATCGGGCTCAAAGTCTTTAATTCGCGCTCGAATTCATCTATTTTACAATGTGATTATATCTTCTAGGACGAAGACCCCATGTTGTTAGAGCGCGACCTTGCTATACAACAATTTAAACAGGCAGCTGAATTATCCAAACATTCGGGTAAGCTGCTTTTAATAAAAGGGGAAGCAGGGGTTGGAAAGACGGTGTTGCTCGAGCACATGCGTCTGGCACTACAACAACAATTCATTTGGAGCGGTTGCGATCCATTATCCACCCCAAAACCCTATGCGCCAATACTTGAAATCGCCGGCGCAATTTCTAACGATTTAATCGATGTTCTAGAACAAAATACCCTTGCAGCCAAAGTTGCTAATATCTTTTTTAATACTTTATTCGACTTGAACAAGGGCACAATTATTGTCATAGAAGATGTTCATTGGGCTGATAATGCCACCTTAGATCTTTTAAAGTTCATCGCTCGGCGTATTTCGTTTTTACCCTGCTTAATTTGCATTAGCTTTAGAGATGATGAAATTTCTCCTGAACACCCACTTGCAGCTGTACTGAATTTAGTCCCTTCTGCTCATACTATGCGTATTGAGCTTTCGCCTTTTAGCTTAGATGCAGTAAAACTGCTGGCTTTAGAACAAAACAAAGATGCCCAGCGGATTTTTGAAATCACCTCTGGTAACCCCTTTTTTGTAACTGAACTTATTTCAGCTCAACCCCTGAGTGAAAATAGTATTCCCTCATCTGTTCGGGATACAGTGAATAGCAAAGTGGCTAAACTCTCTCATCGACACCGACATTTTGTGCAGTTTTTATCTGTTATGCCCTATGGCATACCTGTATGGCTAATCGAGGATATTTTTGATCAGGCGGTAGATGATTTACTAAGCCAATGCATAAGATATCGAATCCTAATGGTGGATAACAGTCAAGTGATTCGATTCTGCCATGAACTCGCCCGATTGGCCGTGTTAGACAACATGCCAATTACTGCACAAAAACAGTTTCACGAGAAGATTTTATCGGTATTGGAAGCAAGTGAACAGGCACAAAATATAGCGTGGATGGTCCAGCACGCTGAAGGCGCATTAAACGCAGAAAAGGTGATTCAATATGCCACATTGGCAGCTAACAAAGCGGCAGTAATGGGAGCGCACAAAGAAGCAGCTTCTTACTTTAAAAGAGCCCTTGATTTTTCTGACAATGCAGAAACTCAGGTAAAAGCGCAATTGTATGAGAGTTGGGCCTATGAAGTGGGTTTAACTGCTCATATGGAACAATCTGTGATCGATGCAGTGCGCCACGCAGTGGATTTATGGAAAGCCTTAGGCAGAACCGACAAAGTCGGCAAAAACCTCAGGTTTTTAGCCCGTTTATATTGGTATCAAGGAAAGGCGCACAGAGCCGAGCAATTTTCTTTGCAAGCCATTCAAGTATTTGAAACCTTGGGAGCTTCCAGTGACCTAGCAATGGCTTATTCTATGCGTTCCCAATTAGACATGCTAAATGATAGAACCAAAGACGCGATTAACTGGGCTGACAAGGCGTTGCAACTTGAAAAGCAGTTTCCTAATCCTTTAATTCGAGCTCATGCCCTTAACAACAAGGGAACTGCTCTTATTATGAAAGGCGATAGCTCTGGTGAAAGCATGATGCACGAGAGTTTAGATATTGCCTTAAAACAAGATTTTCACGAAGATGCGGCGCGGGTTTACACTAATTTGTCTGACTACTACATTAGGTTTAAAAAGCTCAAACAAGCAGATAGTTTTATTACCCAGGGTATCCAATTTGATATCTCGCATGACTTGGATGCCTGGACCTATTACTTGGTAGGCATCCAATCGGCATTGCGTTTGGAACAAGGACGCTTTTATGATGCAGTTACCATTTCTCAAGGTGTACAAAAATTAGAAAATCAAACATTGCTGATGAAGTTACCTTCTTTATTAGTTTTAGGACGAGCATTGTCAAGATTAGGTGATCCCAAGGCTTTGGAAGTGTTGTCGAATGGCTTGCAAAACGCGAATGCAACCGACGAATATCAATACATGATACCGGCTCGTTTGGGGTTAATAGAACATGCGTTTTTCAATCATCGCTCAGAAGATTGCCTTGCCCATTTGCATTGGTTTTCTGAGTTACCTGAAAATGTGCTCAACGCATGGCAGTACCAAGAGCTAAGGCTTTGGATGGATTTACTCGAAATCTATACTGCGAATAAAATTCAATTGCCTATTATTACTGCTCCCGAGCCATTGGCGGCAATTCAATTACCTAAGGCAGTCGATGATTGGATGTTGCTGGGCGTACCCTACAACGCTGCAATGCAGTTTTTGGCATCAAATAAAGAACCACAAGACAGCAAACAGGAATTACTTAAGGCCTATTCTATCTTTGAACAATTAGAAGCTAGCGGCGCCATTGCTTGGCTCAGACGCTATGCTACCCAAACGGGGTTTATCAACGAATTACCTAAACAAAAGCGTGGACCCTATAGTAAAACTAAACAGCATCCATTAGGCTTGACCAGTAAAGAACAAAAAGTCTTGGTATTGCTTGCAGAAGGCTGCAGCAACGCCGAAATTGCCGAGACATTATGCCGTTCAACACGTACTATAGAAAATCATGTATCTTCAATTTTGGCCAAACTTAATGTACAAAATAGAATAGATGTGATGTTAAAGATCCAAAATGAAACATGGCTAATTGAAGAAGCAGCCAAATAAAGTGTATTGATAATTTGTCAGGAACAACACTAACTATTATGAAAGACCCAATATTTGAACAATTAAAACAAACATTAACAAAGGCTTACAGTCCATATTCAGGCGTCCAAGTGGCCGCTGCAATTGAGTATGAAATTGATGGGGAGTCTTTCATTGAGTACGGGGTAAACGTAGAAAACGTATCTTACGGGCTCACTCAATGTGCAGAACGAAATGCAATTTGTTCGGCAGTGACAAAGGGCATGAAAAAAATTACATCTGTCCGTTTAATGTCCAATCAAGAAGCGCCTTTAACGCCTTGCGGAGCATGTCGACAAGTGATCGTTGAGTTTGCAGCAGACGCAAGTACTTGGATTGAAAGTAAATCCATGCAGGATGATGTGGCTTGGCACTGTACTGTCCCCGAACTCCTTCCTTCTGCTTTTGTCCTTAAATAAGTGTCCGGAGCGGACACTTTAGCTGTCCGCGGACACTTTAAAAATCGCAAATATTTCTTAATTTTATAGTATTTTCAATAAGATAAGAGTTGGCTCGAAGCTGGCATAGGTAATATCAAGTTTTTACCATTTTATTAATGCCAGGTCGTTTATGTTAGCTATTTATTTGTTGTTATCCCCTCTTTCTGTGCTGTTTTTTGCATGGCTAATTTGTCTGGTGGAAACACCTAAACTACCAGATTAGGACTTCTGTGATGATTAAGGATACTAGCGGTCAGGATGTGGTTTTAGAAAAATCCTCTGTGAACAAGGTTAAGTTAGCAGCTGGCGTTATTACAGTATTGGTGCTTATTGCAGTTCTTAGCTTGGTGTTTGCTAAACCTTCTGCCAATAAATCGGTTGATATGGCTCGAGTACAAATTGCCACCTTGGAAACCGGCGACTTGGTACGGGACATTATTGCAAATGGCCGTATAGTTGCCGCTAACGCGCCTCAGTTGTACGCCCCAGAACAAGGATTTGTCGAATTAACCGTAAATGCTGGTGACAGTGTTGAATACGGTCAGGTACTCGCGGTAGTGGAAAGTCCTGAATTGCAAAATAAACTTGAGCAAGAGCGTTCAGAGCAACAAAGGTTAGAAGGACAGCTTGCGAGACAGGAGTTAGACGCTCGTCGACAAACCCTTCAACTCACCAAACAACTGGATCTTGCAGAGGTAGACTTGCAAGCAGCTGAAAGAGAAAACAGACGGGCACAAAAAAGTATCATCAACAATTTAATCAGCCAGATAGACCTAGAAAAAGCGGTAGATGATCTTGCTCGCGCACAATTAAATTTCAAACATGCCAAACAAGAAGTTGATCTCGCCAAAGATACCTTAGCGTTCGAGCTTGATGTTTCTCGTTCAACGCTTTCCAGGCAAAAGTTAATCGTTGAAGAACTAGAGCGTAAAATTCAGCAGCTCAATGTAACCGCCAGCGTTACTGGCGTAGTAGGAAATCTGCTGGTGCAACATGGAGCCTTGGTAGATAAAAACATGCCATTGATGACTTTAGTTGACCTTACAGCTTATGAAGCAGAAGTTAACGTTGCTGAAAGCTATGCAAGTGAACTAAGCATCGGGTTGCCAGTTGAGCTACGTATTGGGAATTCTATACTAGAAGGTACTTTGGCCGCCGTATCGCCGGAAATAAAAAATCGCGAGGTCACCACTAGGGTTAAGCTACACCAGCCAGATTTGACCATGCTGCGCCAAAATCAGCAAGTCACAGCCCGCGTACTGTTAGATAACAAATCTAACGTATTGAAAGTAAAGCGGGGTAGCTTCATGCAGTCAGGTGGTTTTATAGCCTATAAGCTTGAGGGCAATATTGCCCACAAAGTCGATATCGAAGTTGGCGCTAAGAGCATGCGTGAAGTGGAGATTTTGACCGGACTGCAAGCAAACGATCAAATTATTATTTCAAATTATCAAGAATTTATCGACGCAGACACTGTTCTGCTGAGAAATTAAAAGGAACAACACTTATGTTAACTATGCAAAACGTCAGCAAGGTATACACCACGGAAAAAGTACAAACCCATGCCCTACGCGATTTTAATTTAGAAGTAAACGAAGGTGAATTTATTGCAGTTACTGGTCCTTCTGGCTCAGGTAAAACCACCTTTTTGAATATTGCGGGAATGTTAGAAACCTACAGCTCAGGGCAATATTTATTGGACGGTATCGACATTGGGCGATTAAGTGACAATCAACGTGCAGATTTACGCAATCAAAAAATTGGGTTTATCTTTCAAGGCTTTAACCTTATTCCAGATCTTAATATTTTTGAAAATGTAGAAGTGCCGCTTCGATATCGAGGAATTAAATCTGCAGAACGTAAAGCAAGAGTGATGGAATGTTTGGAACAAGTTGGTCTTGGCAGCCGATTGAAGCATTTACCCCAACAATTGTCTGGAGGGCAACAACAACGAGTGGCTATTGCTCGTGCCTTGGCGGGTCGTCCTCGTTTTTTATTAGCGGATGAACCTACAGGTAATCTCGATAGTTTGATGGCCAGACAGGTAATGGAGTTGCTTGAAAAAATCAATCAAGAAGGGGCTACTATTATTATGGTTACCCATGATCCCGAATTGGCGCGACGTGCACCTAGAAATATTCAAGTAGTTGATGGACAAATTGCCGATTTTTCACTTTATCAAAAACAACTCGCAGGTACTGAGCCTGCTGTGGCCGAGGTGTAATATGCTAGCGCATTATCTGGATTTGAGTGTTCGTAGTTTTAAACGCACACCCATGACCACTTTACTGATGATCATTGCAATAGCATTGGGCATTGGTGTGACTATGACAAGTTTGTCTGTGTATCACATGATGTCCATGGACCCAATGCCGCACAAAAGCAGTAAATTATTTCATCCGCAATTAAATACTCGTGATCAAGGGGTTAACTGGTGGACCCAAGACGATCTGCCTCATCAATTGACTTACATAGACGCGAAAAACCTATATCAAGCAGATATTCCGGCGTTAAAAACACCTTCAGTGAAAACCGGTTATAGCGTGCATCTAAATGATGACCAAATTAAACCCTTTATGGAAACAGTGAGACTGATTGATAACGACTTTTTCACTATGTTCGACATGAGGTTTATTTACGGTGGTCCTTGGTCAGATGAGAGTGATAATAGTGGCGAGTTAGTCACTGTAATAAGTGCCGAACTCAACGACATATTGTTTGGTGGAGAAAACTCCGTTGGCAAACAAGTATTTTTCGATAAAGTGGCATTTCGTATCGTGGGTGTATTTGATGATTTTGATTATCACGTTAAATTTTACGACTTAACCAATGGTGCTTTTAATCAAAATGAACAGGTATTTATTCCCTTTTCCCTGATAGAACCTTTAGAAGTTAACAATTGGGGTAATACCAATGGTTGGAAGTATGAAGATATAAGATCCTTTCAAGACAAACTTAACTCGGAATTAGTTTGGCTACAATTCTGGGTGCAATTAGATTCTCCTGAAGAAGTCACCTCATATAAAAACTTTTTAACCAACTATTTAACCGAGCAAGCAACCCTAGGCCGATTCGAACGCCAAGACGTGCATTTTGACCTAAAAAATGTGATGCAATGGCTGGATTACAACAATGTAGTCACTGAGGATAATAGAGTAGTTGTGGGTTTAAGTTTTTTATTTCTGGCAGTTTGTGTGGCAAATATTGTTGGCTTGTTACTTGGTAAGTTTTTAAAACGCGTACCAGAAGTGGGAGTGCGCAGAGCCTTAGGCGCCAGTAAACGCCAAGTGTTTATGCAGCATTTGGTAGAGGTATCGCTGTTAGGGCTTATCGGAGGAACTTTGGGGATAGCCATCGCTCAACTCGGATTATGGGGCGTGAGGTCAACCTATAGCTACTATGACGCTTTGGCTACTATGGATTTGAGTATGTTTTTAGCTGCGCCTTTAATCGCTATTTTAGCATGTATTATAGCTGGGCTTTACCCTGCTTGGTTGGTTTGCAATACCAACCCTGCTTACTGCTTGAAAACGCAATAAGGAAGTAAAAATGTTAGATATTAAACCCACCATCAGCGCATTACGACGTTCTAAAGCAGGCGCTTTTTTGTTGTTGATTCAGATTGCAATTGCAACTGCCATTGTGAGTAACGCGTCATTTATCGTGTATGACCGCGTACAATATATTTCTCAAGATACAGGATATCCAGAAGATGAAGTGTTTTCATTTTCACTAAATACCTTTGGAGATGTTGAAGACTTATCGCAACAAATGGAACAAACAGAACAGCTGCTGCGGAATATGCCCGGTGTGATAGATGCAGTCTACGTGGATAGTGTGCCTTTAAGTGGCAGTGGATCCGCTAGCTCTTTTGCTAACTTACCACGCGACCAAAATGAACAAGAAAACTATCGTGAAGTTCGCGCGGCCTATATAGGCGCAGATGAACACATTTTTGAGGCCCTAGGCGTGGAAATAGCAGAAGGCCGAGGCTTTCTTCCCAGCGATGTGATTGTTACCAATACTCGAGCAGATTTACCACCAGTTGCTATTGTAAGCCGATCGTTTTTAGATGAAATGTTTCCTGAAGGTGACGGCTTAGGTCAACATATTTTCACTGGCAATATGGGTGCTCAAATTATAGGTGTGGTAGAAAAGATGAAAGGACCATGGCTGAAAGACTCACGCCCAGATAATTTGCTTTTGATCCCATATGCAGAAGCCAGTGTGTATCAAAACTTTATTGTGCGAACTAAAGCTCAAGACAGATCTGAGGTTATAGGCAAAATAGAGGACTTATTGTTAGAACAATATAATGAAAGAGTGATTATCAATTTACGCGGCATGGATGAATCCAAAGCAAGATACAATGCCGCAGACTTACTCATGGTGCGTATGCTAATAGTACTAATGGTAATCCTGGTATTGGTCACAGCCCTAGGCATATTTGGTTTAACCGTATTTAATATTAGCAAACGGACCAAACAAATTGGTACAAGAAGAGCCTTAGGTGCTAGAAAATCAGCCATAGTACGCTATTTTTTAGTAGAGAATTCATTGGTTTGTGTACTTGGATTAGCGGTAGGAATTACTGGCGCTATAGGTTTGGGTCATTTCTTAATGACAGAATATTCGTTACCAAAATTAAGTTTGTATTATGTAGTTGCGACTGCTATTGGGGTGTTTATAATCAGTTTACTGTCAGTGTTAATACCGGCAAACAAGGCCGCTAACATATCGCCAAGCATAGCAACCCGAACAATTTGATGTGAATTAACTTTTTATGGACAAAATTCTCATAGTGGATGACACGCCAGCGGTGTTACAAGCACTATCGCTGGCGCTTGAGATTCACGGGTACGATGTAATTACGACTACTTCGCCCAGTGAAGCGGAAAAACTAGTGGATCAACTCAGGGTTGCCTTGGTTATTCAGGATATGAACTTCACCCGAGATACCACGTCTGGTGAAGAAGGTCGTGAACTCTTTTATCGATTACGCAAAATCAACCCTCATTTGCCGATCATTTTAATCACCGCTTGGACAGACTTAGAGCAAGCGGTCGAATTAGTAAAAGCGGGTGCAGTGGATTACATAGCTAAACCCTGGGACGACCAAAAGCTGGTCAACACAGTGGCAAACCTAGTTGAACTGGGTAAAAGCAAACAGCAGCATGAAAAAATTCTCCGTCAGGTGGAGGGCGTAAAAGATAGCCAAAGTGCAGCGCAATCAGTTGGTTTGATATATCAAAGTACAGCCATGCAACGTACGGTAGACATGGCAATTCAAGTTGCAAAAGCAGACATTTCGGTATTGATTACAGGCCCTAACGGTGCAGGTAAAGAAAAAATCGCAGAATTGATTCATGCTGAATCCTCTTTGGCAAATCGACCTTTTGTCAAAGTTAACTGTGGTGCATTACCCGCAGATTTAATTGAAGCTGAATTGTTCGGCGCTGAAGCTGGAGCTTATACAGGCTTAAATAAGACCCGTATCGGGCGTTTTGAGGCAGCCAATGGCGGCACACTTTTCTTAGATGAAATTGGTAATTTATCTTACGAAGGACAAACAAAGCTGTTGCGAGTGTTGCAAACTGGTGAATTCGAGCGTTTAGGATCTGTTGCGACCCAGAAAACAAAAGTAAGAGTAATAAGTGCGACTAATGCGAACTTACCAGAAGACATCAGAGCGAATAAATTTCGAGAAGATCTCTACTACCGTTTAAATGTGATTGAAATACCGTTAGCACCTTTGGCTAAGCGGGTGGATGATATCATGCCTTTAGTCGCCTTTTTCCTGCCCAAACGGGATATTAGTTTAGGGGCAGAAAAAGCATTGCTTGAATATCCTTGGCCGGGAAATGTGAGAGAGCTGGAAAATGCTTGCAAGCGAGTGGCGGTAATGAAGCCTACAGGGATTATAGAAGCTTCAGATTTCGTGTTAATGGATCTTACAAGCGAGCATCATAAAGTTCCAGCTCAGGAGCCAGATAAACAGGCATTGGAAGATGCAATGCGTGAACATCAAGGTGTTATAGCTCGAGTTGCTCGACAATTTGGTCTAAGCCGGCAAGCGCTGTATCGACGGCTAAATAAATTTGGAATCGAGTATTAATGGGGCTTAGGCTAGCGCACAAACTCACAATGACAGTTACTCTTTGTAGCCTGATCGTTAGTGTAGCTATTTTATACATTTCTTCCTTGGATCTATGGATTTGCGTTTTATTACTGCTGGCCGTGGTTGTCTTCTCGAGTGCTCTAGCGGCTTATTTTCTGCGGGATCTTAATAGTGGCATAGATGCATTAGAGTTAGGTTTACTCAATCTCAAAGATGGTGAATACTCCACGAGTTTAGCGTACAAAAAAGACGATGAATTTGGTGAGCTTTGCTCGCTATACAATGCAACGTCAGAAAAATTACGCGCCGAGAAACATTGGCTATATCAACGAGAATTACTGCTGGATAAGATTACCCAAAGCTCGCCGGAAGTGCTTATTTTACTAAATAACAAACGCCAAATCGTGTTTAGTAATTACGCTGCTAAGCAGTTTTTTAAAACCAAAACTGGCTTAGAAGGCGTGCTAATCGATGATTTAGTGCAAGGGACGCCAGTTGGGGTGAAAGAAATTTTCAACGGTATGCAAGATGGTCTTTTCACCATGTCGTGGGAACAACAAGATAGCCAAACCTGGTATCTTACGACAGGTGAATTCAATCTAAATAATCAGCCACATAGATTGTATATTCTAAAGCAAATGACAAGAGAAATGAGTCGTCAAGAAGTGGCAGTGTGGAAGAAGGTCATTCGCGTTATCAGTCATGAATTAAATAATTCTCTTGGCCCCATAAGTTCTATGCTCAACAGTGGAAAGTTACTGGCGGGCAACGTTGAAGATGAAAAGCTCTCAAGAGTTTTTAGTACCATAGATGATCGTATTCAGCACTTGTGTGATTTTGTGCAAGGCTATGGCAAGTTTGCCAAATTGCCCGAACCTAAGCTTCAAACAATTGACTGGCAGAGTTTCACTCAGTCTCTTGGGCAACAATGGCAATTTAGCCTAGAAGGTGACACTAATTTAGTTCTTTACGCGGATCCTATTCAGCTAGAGCAACTCATGATTAATTTGATTAAAAATGCCCATGAGTCTGGCTCACAAATCAAGGACATTGTGGTTAGCGCTTGGAATGTGGAACAGCAAGTGGTGATCAGCGTAAAAGACAAGGGTAAAGGGATGGGGGAATCAGTGCTAAACAACGCGTTATTGCCTTTTTATTCCACCAAACCTTCTGGCACAGGTCTTGGCCTTGCCTTGTGTCGGGAAATAGTAGATGCTCATCATGGTCAAATTGCCCTGAGAAATAGGCCAGAAACCGGCTTAGAGGTAAGAATATCTTTGCCATTGCAAAAACAAGGCTAAAATAAACAAGGCATTTGCAAGGTCTGATTAAATAGATCAATACATAATTAATTTATAAAAAGAGCTCAAATAATTATGCAGCCTCATGAAAACAGCCCTTTAGACGATTTTATTGAATACCCCGAAAAAGTGATGCAGCAGCGCAGTGCAGATTTTCTTGCGCAAATGCGGCGTCGCCATAGTGTGCGAAGTTTCAGCGATCGACCTGTATCTCGAACTGTCATTGAAAATTGTATTTTAACCGCAGGTTCCGCGCCAAGCGGCGCAAATCACCAACCTTGGCATTTTTCAGCCATTCATTCTGAATCAGTCAAGCGTCAGATCAGAGAGCGAGCCGAAGCTCACGAGCGAGAGTTTTATCAAGGCAGAGCAGGTGAGCAATGGCTAAAAGATCTTAAGCCATTAGGTACAGACGCTAATAAATCATATTTGGAAACAGCCCCTTGGCTGATAGCTGTGTTTAGCCAGAAAACTGGTGAGCTCGAAGGAGAACAGAAACGTCAGAACTACTATGTTCACGAATCTGTTGGCATTGCGGTAGGCATGTTAATTACGTCTCTACATAACGCTGGACTTGCCACCTTGACTCACACCCCAAAACCCATGAATTTTCTCACCCAAGTGTGCCAGCGACCAGACAACGAACGAGCCTACATGCTAATTATTGCAGGCTATCCAGCAAAGGATGCGAGCGTTCCTGAACATGCACGTAAGAAAAAATCCTTAACGGAAATCGCTAGTTTTTTATAACTAGCAAATGTTTCAAGCATAGCGATTTTTTCACCAATATACCTAAAGGCTTATTCACCACCGACTAACTGACTGCTATACTGACTAGAAAATAAAAATAGGATTCACCATGCGCCCTTTTTCTCTTATCAATTTAATTGGCCTGTTATTCAGCGCTGCAGTATTTGCCAACCCTCAATATATAAAGGCTGACGCATTAATAGATGTTACTAATGGCAAAGTAATAAAATCGCCTTTAGTCGAAATCAGTGAAGGCAAAGTAGTAGCTGTTACTGCATCAAAAGATGTTCCAGAAGGCGCAGATGTTATTGATTTGTCTGGCCACACCTTGTTGCCAGGTCTAATGGATATGCATGTGCATCTAACTTCTGATGCAAATGAGCACGGCTATAAACGCTTGAATGCCTCTTTACCTCGTACTACTTTGAAAGGTGTTGGATTTGCCGAGAAAACCTTATTAGCCGGCTTTACCACTGTGCGAAACGTTGGCGCCCCCGGATTTGCTGATGTGGCATTAAGAGATGCTATCAATGATGGTGAGCTAGTAGGCCCACGCATGTTTGTTGCTGGTCGTTCAATCGGCGTAACCGGTGGTCATTGTGATAACAACTTGTTGCCTTTTGAGTATGGTGTAAAGTCTGATGGTGTTGCTGATGGTCCTTGGGCTGTACGTGAGAAAGTAAGAGAAAATATAAAGTTCGGCGCTACGGTAATTAAATTCTGCGCTACAGGCGGCGTATTGTCTAAAGGCACGAAAGTAGGTGTGCAACAGTTTACCTATGAAGAAATGGAAGCCCTAATTGATGAAGCCCACATGCGCGGATTAACAGTGGCAGCTCACGCTCACGGGTTAGAAGGTATCAAATCTGCCATTAAAGCCGGAGTGGATTCAGTTGAACATGCCAGTTTTATCGATAAAGAAGCGATTAAATTAGCCAAAGAAAAAGGTACTTATTTATCCATGGATATTTACGTTACAGAATATATCCTGGGTGAAGGCGAAAAAGCAGGGATCTTAGAAGAAAGTTTAGCTAAGGAGCGCACTGTAGGTAAAACTCAGCGCGCGAATTTTGAAAGTGCAGTTAAAGCTGGAGTAAATATGGTGTTTGGTAGTGATGCTGGTGTTTATCCTCATGGCGATAATCCCAAGCAATTTGCTCGTATGGTTAAGTTTGGTATGACGCCATTACAAGCTATTCAAGCAGCGACTATTAATCCGGCAAAACTACTTAAGCAAGACAAAATCTTAGGTAGTGTGAGCGAAGGAAAGATTGCGGATATTATCGCAGTTAAAGGAAACCCCTTGAAAGATATTGAATTACTTGAGAAAGTTGTCTTTGTAATGAAAGAAGGGCAAGTTTATAAACAACCTGAATAAATTTACAAGACCCTTTTAATTTAACTAGTAGCGCTAGAGTAGTTTTTTAAAAGGGTCTCAGTGATGCAAAAACACAGTATTGGATTTATTCTTAGCATTTTACTTTGTTCTTGTGCGATCAATGCAGAAGAACAAAGAACCTTAGAACATACACAAAAATTGGCTGTCAGCTTGAGTTATGACGACGCGCTAAACAGCCAATTAGATACAGCCATTCCCCAATTGGACAAACACCAATTTAAAGCATCTTTTTATTTACTGCCGCGTTCCGAAGCTTTTGCTAATCGTATCGAAGAATGGCGTGCTGTGGCTGCAAATGGTCATGAATTAGGCAATCATTCACTGTTTCATGGCTGTCGTGGCAGTAAGCCTAATCGCGACTGGGTAATTCCATTTACAGACCTTGATAAACGCAGCGTTGAAGAATTGCGTATGGAAATAGCGGTCGCAAATAGTCTTTTACAATCTTTAGATGGAAAAACTCACAGAACCTTAACCTTGCCATGCGGTGATCTCTTAGTGGGAGGAGAGCCACTGTTGCCCGCAGTGGAGCAAATGTTTGTTGGAGTGAAGGGGCAAGGCGTAGAACAAGGCACTGAAATACTGCATGCGCCTAGTGAAGTCGACGGTAAAACGCTCATCAGCTATGTGCAAAATGCCAAACCTGGCACCAAGATCGTGAGTATTTTATTTCATGGAATAGGCGGTGATCATCTAGCGGTTTCTGAACAAGCTCACGCAGAGCTGTTGCAGTTCTTGGCAGACAATCAAGATAAATATTGGGTCGACTCTTACGTTAATATCATGCAAAAAATTCAACAGCCTTAACGACCTATTTTATCAGTTGTAAAATTGCTTTGAAATGTGGTGAACGGCAATCACCCACGAGTTCATATAGACAGGTTTCAATACCTGTTATCTCAATCTGTTTTTGCATGAGCTTTTGTAAGGCTAATTGTTTATTCTCCAATGTACGAGACGACACACATTCATTCACCACTTGTACCTTTACTCCTTTTTCATGTAACCCTACGGCAGTTTGATAAACACAAATATGAGATTCAATGCCGCATAATAGCCAGTTTTGTTTATTATGGAATTCTATTGCGTCAATAAACTCTGGTGTATCGCATGCGTTAAAAGTGTATTTCGTTATCGGTTTGTAGTTGCTCAGCGCTTTATTAAGCTTCTTGCTGGTAGGGCCTAAGCGTTCAGGATTTTGTTCCAACCAAATAATCGGAAGCCCTAGAATTTTCGCACCTTCAACAAAGTCGACACAGTTATTGATTAAGGCATCGCTTTCATACACCAAGTTCGCCAATTTCCCTTGAATATCAATTAGCACAACACCAGTGTCATCTAAATTCAACATAAAATCCCCTCCCAAAAGCCAGTTGTATGCCAAGAATATTTCACTAA
Source organism: Glaciecola sp. 1036 (assembly GCF_050306235.1). Classification (NCBI taxonomy): domain Bacteria; kingdom Pseudomonadati; phylum Pseudomonadota; class Gammaproteobacteria; order Alteromonadales; family Alteromonadaceae; genus Glaciecola; species Glaciecola sp. 1036. The sequence goes on from NZ_JBLWFH010000002.1 coordinate 256,231, forward strand.
AATTAGGCTTTATTGATGTTATTCTCGTAGCAGTAAAGCAAATTATTTAGCGAGCAAATACATGCAAATTAATAGTGATTTTACACAACCTGTGATCATTTTACCCGAGCAATACCAATTTGTGGATTCACCACTACCTGGAGTGAGCCGCATGATGTTAGATCGCGTGGGCAAAGAAGTTGCGAGGGCTACCAGCATCGTAAAATACACTGCAGGCGCTGGTTATTCATCCCATACTCATGGAGGCGGTGAAGAAATTTTCGTATTGTCGGGCACCTTTAGTGACGAACATGGAGATTATCCAGCGGGTACTTATTTACGTAACCCCCCTGGGAGTGAACATACGCCTTTTTCCAAAGATGGTTGTACAATTTTGGTTAAACTATGGCAATTTGCTGAAGATGATTTGCAATCTATGGTGGTCAATACCAAGATAGCCAAATGGTTACCAGGTCAAGTAGAAGGGCTATCTGTGTTACCCTTACACGATCATGATGGGGTCAGTACTGCACTTGTACGTTGGGCGCCAAATACAGAATTTTCAAATCACACACATCCTGGTGGCGAAGAGATCTTGGTTTTGGAAGGTGTCTTTAACGACGAATATGGAAGTTATCCTGCAGGGAGTTGGATAAGAAATCCCAGATTTAGTAAACACACACCCTTTACTCAACAGCAAGGCGCGCTAATCTACGTCAAAGTTGGTCATCTAGATGCGAATTTAATGGGCGACAAGTTTTTATAGCGTTGATGAGTTTGTGAATTCAGCCATTGAAACTCAATAAATAATTTTAAATTTATAAATAAAAACAGCTGCCTTATTCATAAAGAAAGAGCAGCTGTTTTAGTTAAAATCTAAGGTTTATTTAAAACGTGACAATTGGTGTTGCAGTTGCGCTATTTGACCACCTAAACTAGAGAAGCTTTGCTCTGTATGGTCTGCACTTAATGAAAGTGCTTCTGATGTATTCGCCAGCAAGCTGGTGGATTTAGAGATCTCAGCAGAAGCTTGAGATTGCTCCCGAATTGCTTCGGCCACGGACGTCATGTTGTTGGTCACAGAACTGATGCTACTAACAACTGTATCAATAATGCGTTTAGCTGAATCTGATGAATTTGATACTTTGCCTGATTTTTCTACACAGCCCTTCATTTGTTGCACAGACACTGTAGATTCATGAATCAGGGCCGCGGTTATTTCGCTGATTTGTTCAGTGTTTTCTTTGGTGCGCATAGCCAACTGGCGCACTTCATCAGCAACTACCGCAAAACCTCTACCGTGTTCCCCTGCGCGCGCAGATTCAATAGCAGCATTCAGCGCTAGTAAGTTAGTTTGTTCAGATATGGCTTTAATTGACGCCATAAAATCTTCAATTTGTTGGCATTTTTCCGATAGCTGAGAAATAGCGCTAGATGTACTGGTTAAATCCTGCTGTAGCGAAACAATATCACCATTGGATTCTACTACCACGGTTTTAGCTTCAATGCTGGAATCTCTCGCATTCAAAGACAGGGTGTTGACCTCATTAGCTCTAGAAGCTACTGAGTCGTTATTTACTGTCATTTCTTCAGTAGCAGCTGCTATGGTTGCTACCTGGCCCGTAGTATCTGTACTCGCTTGTTTCACTTCTTTAGATAAGGTGCCTACTTCTTGGGAAACCTGATCAAGTACACCTGCAACTGACTTGGTATGCTCAATGAATTCAGAAAATGCATTAATCAAGGCTTCGAATTGGCGTAAAGCCGGCGTTGAGCCAGAGGTTTTCACATGTAAGTTGAAAGTACCCTTTTCAGCCATTATGGTGTTGACGGCTTCCGTTAGCTCTTGACCAGACGCACCATCATTTTTAGATTGAATAGCCATAAACCCAAGCACAATACCTTCTGCGATGGCAAATAATGCGTGAACGATTAGCACATAGAAGGTGAGGTATAACTCTTCAAAGATGAAAACAGGCATTCCGCTGGATTGCATAATATAAAAACTGATATGGTGGAGTGCGACAACCGCTACACTTGAAACCACTACCGTCCAATCACGATATAAGGTGGTCATTGCCATCACTGCAAAAATTTCAAAGTGCATGTAGGTAGTACCGCCGTATTGCTGAATATGCAAAGCAGCAAATAATTGAGTTGCTATGACCGCAGCATGACAAGTAACTCGGCTGTGTTGTTGCAATTGCATCATAGCGAGAGGAAGCGCCAAGATAATAATGCCAGCAACAAGTCCAAGCATTAGGGTATCAGTAAAATACCCAATGAACAGGGTTAAAAACGCCTGAAAAAATAACACTCCTTTGTAAACTTTATGTCCCTTTTCAATCCAAGGATAAACCATCAGAGATACCTTATATTAAAAGTCCAAAAGCACATTTCGTTATCGGCGAAATGCCCTTATAAATTAGCTTTTTTTGCGAAAAAATTTAGCTGAGTCAGTTCGCTAGTAAAAAAGACGAAATAGGTTATGCTTAAAATCTTGTGATCAAGTAAACCCTTGATTAAAAACTTGCGACCTAATTTAAAAGTACAAGGAGAAAGTTATGGAGTTAGGGCAATTTTCAGTAAGTCTTACCGTTAAAGATATTGCAAAATCTAAAGAGTTTTATGAAAGTTTGGGTTTTCAATGCCATCCTGAGTGCGGCGGCATTGAAGAAAAATGGTTGATAATGCAAAAAGACACTGTGGTGATTGGTTTGTTTCAAGATATGTTTGAGCAGAACATTCTTACCTTTAATCCTAAGGATGCCCGTGCTATTGAAGCTGAAATTAAGGCAAAAGGCTACACTATTGATTCGCCGACCTCCGGAGAATCTGGACCTACGCACTTTATGCTAAAAGATCCAGACGGTAACTTAATTATGTTTGATCAACATTTTTAATCGAAATTAAATCAAGTTTCGACTTGAATTTGTTGTGCCATTCCTAACGCTTTTTCGACAGCTGCTTCTGGAGAATCTGCTCGACTTAAACACACACCCATTCGACGTCGCCCTTTAATTTCTGGCTTACCAAACAAACGAATATCTGTTTGAGGAACGCTAAGGGCTTTGTCAATTCCTTGATATTGAATACTCGTAGATTCCCCTTCTACCAACAAAGCTACAGAGGCTGATGGTCCCTTAAAGGTAATATCTGGGATCGACAGGCCTAAGAATGCCCGAACATGTAAGGCAAATTCAGATAAATCTTGGGATATAAGGGTAACCATGCCAGTGTCATGGGGACGAGGTGAGACTTCGCTAAAATAGACTTCATCCCCTTTTATGAATAGTTCGACACCAAATAAGCCATATCCACCCAGAGCAGCTGTGACCTTATTTGCCATGGATTTTGCGTGTTTAAGCGCTATTTCGCTCATTTGTTGTGGCTGCCAAGATTCTCGGTAATCACCGTCTTCTTGACGATGTCCAATGGGTTCGCAATAGCTAGTACCGTCTTTATGGCGAATAGTGAGAAGCGTAATTTCGTAATCGAAATCAATAAATGATTCGACAATAACAGTGCCTGCGCCGGCGCGACCACCTTCTTGAGCTAATTGCCACGCTTGTTTTACATCGTCCTTGCTGCGCAATGTCGATTGCCCCTTACCCGAAGAACTCATAATGGGTTTTACTAAGCATGGAAAACCTATTTCTTCAACGGCATCTTCAAAATCATCTAAATTATCCGCAAACTTATAGGCTGAAGTCGGTAAAGAAAGCTCCTCAGCTACTAGTCTTCGAATACCTTCTCGGTTCATGGTGAGATGGGCTGCTTTGGCACTTGGAACAACGGTAAATCCCCGCTGTTCTAGGGTAATTAATTTAGCAGTAGCTATGGCTTCAATTTCAGGAACAATAAAATCTGGTTGTTCTTGGGTAACTATTTTCTCAAGCGCCTCACCATCAAGCATTGATAAGGTATAGCTTCGGTCGGCCACTTGCATTGCCGGTGCATTTTCGTATCTATCGAGCGCTATCACTTCGCACCCTAAGCGTTTTAATTCAATTACAACTTCTTTGCCAAGCTCGCCAGAACCGAGTAAAAGAACTTTTGTGGATGACGGAGAAAAAGGTGTGCCTAAAATTGTCATTTTTGCCTATCTCTAAATTTTTGACACAAAATAGCTTAGAGATAAAATAAAATCAAAGATAAACACGCTCTTGTTGTTTGTTGTGATAGCATGAATGAAAAAACGAGAATAAATATGCGTTTGATTCTAATCTCCACAATCACCCTTGTATTTTTACTGCTAAGTGAGCCTAGCTTTTCACGACCCGCGCCATTGGTATCTATTCCAACGCATGATGCATTTTTTCAATCTATTGCGGCACATTGTGGAAAGGCGTTTGAAGGTAAATTGAGTGTAGATACACCACCTTCAAATGGATTTACTGATAAAACCTTGGTGATGTTTGTTCGCAAGTGCACAGAATCGCGGTTGGAAATTCCTTTTTACGTAGGAGAAAACGCTTCACGTACTTGGATCATTACCAAAACTGGCAGTGGATTAAGTTTAAAACATGATCATAGACTAGAAAATGGTGAGGATGATTCATTGACTATGTATGGCGGGCATACATTAGACGCTGGTTATGCGCATATTCAATCGTTCCCTGCTGACGAATACTCAAAACAGTTATTCAGCCGATTGCAATTGCCTCAATCCATTGGTAATACTTGGCAAATGTTTGTATATCCTGAGCAATTCAGTTATCGATTAACTCGCCAAGGAAGAGAATTTAGAGTAGATTTCGATTTGACCAAACCTATTGAAATACCCCCAACACCTTGGGGTTACGAAAAAGAATAATCTTAATAAAAACAAAAAAGTAACAGGCAGAAAACATGAAAAAACACCTTTTAAAAGCGATACCTCTAGTTTTGCTGAGCACATTGGTAGCTTGCCAGCCAAAAACTGAGGAAGCATCAGAAGTCCCCAAAGAGAGTGAGTCAACAGTGAGTTCAAGCAAAACACAATATCCAGTGAGTAGACATGGAGAAGTTATTGATACCTATTTTGGCACTGAAGTAGCAGACCCCTATCGTTGGTTAGAAGATGATATGAGTGAGGAAACCGGTGATTGGGTAAAACAGCAAAATCAAGTAACTCAAGCATTCTTAGGTAAGATTCCTTATCGCGAAGAGATTGAAGACGTGGTGCGAGACCTTATCAACTACGAAAGGGTTTCAGCACCATTTACCGAAGGTGAATATACCTACTTTTATAAAAACGATGGCTTACAAAATCAGAGCGTTGTATATCGTCAGAAAGGTGATGCAGAAGCTGAAGTTTTTATTGATCCCAATACCTTCAGTGAAGATGGAACAGTGTCTCTAGCCGGAATGGCATTTTCTGAAGATGGTGCAAAAGTCGCCTATCAAACTTCCACTGGTGGTAGTGATTGGCGCCAAGTGTATATCATGGATGTTGAAACCAAAGAATTCATTGGGAAACCGCTTCAAGACGTCAAATTCAGTGGTTTATCTTGGTACAAAAACGATGGATTTTATTATTCCAGCTACGACAAACCCACAGGGTCAGAGCTAAGTGAGAAAACAGATCAGCACAAACTTTATTATCATAAAGTTGGAACGCCTCAGTCAGAAGATGAAAAGGTATTTGGTCATATTGATAGCGAAAAACATCGTTATATTGGTGCCCAAGTCAGTGAAGATAATAGATTTTTGTTTGTAAGTGCAGCAAATTCCACCTCTGGAAACCGCGCTTACTTGATGGATTTAGAGGATAAAGCAGCTGGTTGGAAAACGGTTAAACAAAGCATAGATGCAGATGTTTATATGTTAACCAGTAGCGGCGACAAATTGTTTTTAGTGACCAACGAGAACGCACCTAACACTAAGATTATTGTGGCTGATGCGAAAAATCCAGATGTTGCAAATTGGAAAGATTTAATCGCCGAAACTGAAAATGTATTAAGCCCGAGTACAGCGGGTGGATTTCTATTTGCTGAATATATGGTCGATGCCATTTCAAAAGTAATGCAATATGATTTGCAAGGAAACCTTGTGAGAGAAATCGAATTACCAGGTTTAGGATCTGCTGGTTCATTTGGCGGCAAAAAAGATGCTGTAAGTACTTACTACACTTTTACCAACTACGTGACACCAACTTCTATTTTTGAGTTTAATATTGAGTCTGGTGAAACCGAATTATTCAACAAGCCAGAATTACGCTTCAACAGCGAAGATTATGTATCGAAACAAGTGTTTTACACTTCTAAAGATGGAACCAAGGTTCCAATGATAATTACTTATCACAAAGATACCGAGTTAAATGGTAAAAATCCCACAATTTTATATGGTTATGGTGGGTTTAATATCAGCTTAACGCCGAGCTTTAGTTCTACTGTAGCTGCATGGCTTAAACTTGGTGGCGTCTATGCTGTGCCTAATTTACGCGGTGGCGGTGAGTATGGTAAAGCTTGGCATAAAGCGGGTACGCAAATGCAAAAGCAAAATGTGTTTGATGATTTTATTGCAGCAGCTGAATACCTTATCGAAAATAACTACACTAGCAATGATTATCTAGCGCTAAGAGGCGGATCTAACGGCGGCCTGCTGGTTGGTGCGGTAATGACCCAAAGACCAGACCTAGCTAAAGTAGCCTTGCCTGCGGTTGGAGTATTGGACATGTTGCGTTATCACACTTTCACTGCCGGTGCCGGTTGGGCGTATGACTATGGTACTTCAGAGCAGAGCCCAGAAATGTTTGAGTACTTGTTAGGTTATTCACCGGTTCACAATGTAAAATCAGGTGTTGAATACCCTGCAACGCTAATCACAACAGCAGATCATGATGATAGAGTGGTTCCAGCTCATTCATTTAAATTCGCAGCGGTACTGCAAGAACATCAAACAGGTGATAATCCGACCTTAATCCGTATTGAAACTGATGCGGGCCACGGTGCTGGTAAACCCATCAGCAAAACCATAGAAGAGGTAGCTGATCTCTACGGCTTCACCCTATACAACATGGGCATCACCACCCTCAACTAAAAACAAACAATGGAGCCGTAGTTCATTCTCCCCAAAAATGAACTACGACTCCATTTTTGGAGTTACCAGTGGCCAATGAATATTTGTTTGTTTACGGTACTCTTCTAAAATCTATAGATTCCCCCCAACACAGAAAACTTATCCAGAACGCAGAGTTTTCGAGCTTTGCAACACTTCAAGGCTTAATGTTTAACCTAGGTGATTATCCAGGTGTAATCGAATCTGATACAGAAGGTGACCAAGTGATAGGGGAGTTGTATCGAATTAAAAATAGAGAGGTGCTTTTTTCTTTCTTAGATGATTACGAAGAATGTTCAGAGCATCATGTTAAACCTCATGAGTATGTTCGAAAACTATGCCGAGTGCTAACGTCGAAGTCAATTGTGTTAACGGCTTGGGTGTATATCTATAACCGCGATGTGACACAGCTAGAGCTAATACCAAGCGGTGATTACTATGCCTTTGCGAATAAGAAATAATGGAGCCGTAGTTCATTTTTCCAAAAAAATGAACTACGGCTCCATTTTTAGTGTTTTAGGCCGAAAAGAAGTCTTAGTAGCTTTATACGCTTGGCGAGTTCGTACCCTACAAAACATCCCACTAATGTTATTGCGGTAATTAAACTTAGTTCAATCACTACAGGTAATCGATTCGGTGCCAAGTAATTGGCCACAATGATAATGAGTGTTTGGTGCAACATGTACCAAGGTAAAATAGCGGTGTTAGCGTATCTTAAAAACTGGTTAGTGAATCTAAGATAGTGGCCTGCCAAACCCACTAGCGCAAGTATCCAAGTCCAATGATTTAGTGTAAATACGCTTCCATAAAAGCTTTTCACTAACAGAGAAGTTTCAAATCTATCAGCTAAAAACGTCCAAGCACCGTGTCTATCTGCAATAATGAACGCATAACACACAACTGCTACCATGAGAAGTCGCCAGCGATGGTGAACGACGGAATCCCATAATTTAGGGGTATATACTAAACCGTATCCTACCAAAAATACCCAAAAGTATTTAGCATGACTGTACCAATCATTTACTAAGTCATGAGTGGTTGGAAATTTTTGGCGTAATGCCAGCCATATCAGCGTTGTTGTTACTACAAGCAACGCCACAAAAACAGGTAATGAAAGCTTTTGTATAAAGCTGGACTCTACCAATCGAGTAATCGCTTTATGTATCAGCAAGAGTATGACTGAATACACAAACAAATAGGGTAAAAACCATAGATGATTCCAAGTAATAAGGCCTATTACACTTTGTTTTTCAGGGGCTAGCTGAGTATCTAGATTGTAGTATTCAGAAAGAAAGCTTAGGTAATTTTTGTCGTATCCGATGCTATGCTGCAATTCTATATACAGCTGAGGAGGCACTATAACCAGCATGCCAAAAACTAAGGGTATTAATAAGCGTTTACTTCGAATAGATAATACATTTTTCAAACCGTACTTTTGCTGAAATAACGCCAAGGACATAGCCGAAATAAAAAACAGCAAAGACATTCGCCATTGATTAAACAAAATCATTATATCTTGCAAGATCTGGCTTTGGTGTTCGCTTTTAATGTGCCATCCCCAATCAAGCACGTAAAACATACCGATGTGATAGCCGATTAAAATAAAAAAAGCCAACACTCTTAACCAATCAATATCATCTCGTCTTTCAACTATTGTCATTACTTCCGCTCTCCATTAATCTTGCGAAACAAATCTTGTAGTAGAATGTCTGGTCTAACTAGCCTCAGGTGACGAAACGGTGGAAGAAAAGGGACAAACGGTGGGAAATAGGGATGAAAAAAATACCTTTTTAACCAAATGGATCGAGCGTATTGATAAACGCCCTACGCTTTATTTCATCGTTGCAATATTGGTGTACATGTTTATCAACAATACCATCAATGCAACTTCTGTTTGGATGGAGGTTACTAGGGATGGCGAGGCGCAAATATCCCTTTGGGAACCCTTTGTTTGGGAATATTCAAGTTTAATAGCGAATGTCATAGTGTTGCCATTTTTGATGATGTTCTGGCGGGCATATCCACTTAGGTTTGAAGCTCCACTAAAGCAGGTTGGAGCACATATTTTAGTAAGTTTGTTATACGCCATTTCACATGTTGTATTGATGGTATTACTGCGTGAGTTAATTTATTCATTGGCTAATGGCAACTATAGCTTTGGTCCCTGGTTACGTGAATTTTTCTATGAATATCGTAAAGATGTTTGGGGCTATTTATTTGTATTGATGTTGTTCACCTTGTTTAAAATGCTATATAGCCGATTAAAAGGTGAAGCGAATTTTCTCAATGATTCACCTTCTACGAGCGATGACTCAAAACAAACAGTCAAATTTCCAGAGTATTTATTGGTTCGAAAATTAGACAAAGAGTTTTTGCTAAAGACCAATGAAATTGAGTGGATGGAGTCTTCAGGAAATTACGTCAATTTGTATAGTAATAATCGCATATATCCCTTACGCGGCACCTTAACTGAGATGACGGATAAACTGTCATCAAAATTCACTCGAATTCACAGATCGTATTCGGTTAACCACGACGCTATTGAATCCATCAGTTATCAGCCTAGCGGCGATGGTGAAATCACACTAAAAAATGGCCAGCAATTGAATTTATCAAGGCGCTATAAAGACGCATTTAAACAAAATTTATCTCTTTAACTAGAGCGAGTTTATCTTTGCTCATCAATTGTGTTGGTGTCTAAAAGTAAGATTGTAAAATTGCGTTACAATTTTCGTTCTAGCAAAGCTATGCAGCCCCTGAATATTTTCATATACTGCATTTTCTAATGTGTACCCTACAAGGAGAGTACTTTGGACATTACTAGCATTATTGCCATAGTGGTTATCGTTATTATCGCGTTCTATCTAATCAGTATCTTCAACAAATTAGTAGCGCTCAAAAACCGCTACAAAAATGCCTTTGCGCAAATTGAAGTGCAATTAAAGCGTCGTTACGACCTGATCCCTAATTTGGTCGAAACCGCCAAAGCCTACATGCAGCATGAAAAAGAAACCCTCGAAAATGTGATAGCAGCGCGTAATCAAGCATCTGCTGGTTTGTCTAAAGCCGCAGACAATATGAGTGGTGCGGCTATGCAAGATCTTGCAGGTGCAGAAGCTATGCTTTCCGGTGCTTTAGGAAGATTAAACGTAGTCATGGAAGCTTATCCTGACCTTAAAGCTAACCAAAATATGATGCAAGTAAGCGAAGAATTGAGTTCGACAGAAAATAAAGTGAGCTTTTCTCGCCAAGCGTATAATGATCAAGTCTTAGCCTACAATACTTATAAGCAAAGTTTCCCCCAGAATATGCTGGCGAATATGTTTGGCCATTCTGAAGATGCGGCTCTACTTGAGTTCCAAGACAGTGACAAAATTCAGGAAGCACCAAAAGTAAGCTTCTAATTTATGAATTTTTTTGAATCACAAGATAACGCCCGAACCAGCACAAAATGGTTGCTGTTTTATTTCACTATGGCGGTTGTAACGCTAATTATAGTGACCAATATTTCCATCATGGGCGTGTTCATCTATTTTGATTTACAAGGCCAACCCTTATCTTTTGATCTCATAATGGCAAACTTCAATTGGGAAATGTTTGCTTGGATTTCACTGGGTATCTTAGCTGTGATATCAGGCGGTAGCCTGTATAAAATGTCTTCACTTTCAGCCGGTGGGCGTGTTGTGGCGCAGTCATTGGGCGGTGAAAAAATTGATCACAACACCCAAAATCATCAACAAAAAGTGCTGTTAAACGTGGTAGAAGAAATGGCGATAGCATCAGGAACGCCTGTGCCGCCAGTCTATTTACTCAAAAATGAAAATGCAATAAACGCCTTCGCCGCTGGTTATTCCACTGATGATGCTGTTATCGGTGTGACCCAAGGCGCATTAGATAATTTAGACAGAGCCGAACTTCAAGGGGTTATTGCCCATGAATTTAGCCATATTTTAAACGGTGATATGCGTTTAAATATGCGCTTAGTCAGCGTCTTGCACGGTATTCTAATTATCGCGCTGATCGGCTATAGAATAATGCAAACGACTAGCCACTCCAGTCGCTCCAAAAACAACGGCAACATTGCACTTATGGGCTTGGGCTTTGTTGTTATAGGTTATACAGGCGTGTTTTTCGGGAATATTATAAAGGCTTCTGTTAGTCGACAAAGAGAATATTTAGCAGATGCGTCAGCAGTGCAATTTACCCGAGACAATCAAGGTATCGCCAACGCCCTAAAGAAGATTGGTGGAATCAAATCTCACGGCAATCTAGAAACCTCAGAAGCCCGCTCGTTTAGTCATGCTTTTTTTGCCGACGCGATTAAATCAAAATTTGGTGGCTTGTTTTCAACCCATCCTCCTCTAAACGATAGAATTAAAAAGTTAGATCCACTATTTAGAGGCAAATTCAAAGAGTATACCCCGACATCTTCCGGACAAAATGAGCAAACTTCGGGCTTTGCTCCTCAACCTAGTGAAATTAATACGTCTGATATTGGAAACTTGGCTACTCAACATATTCAAACGGCTACAAACTTAATCGCTAGTATCCCAAGTGTAATTAAACCAAGATTGTATAATACCGAATCAGCAGAGTCGGCTATTTATGCATTGTTAGTAGGCAAGACCTCTAAAGATAAAGCTCTAGATAATCAAATTGGATATTTAAAGACACAACTGCCTGAGATTCAATTTGAGGAATTCCAAACCATGCTCCCTGAATTCCAAGATCTAGCGGAAAGTTTGCGTTTACCTGTGCTAGAAATAGCATTGCCTAATTTAAGAAGTATGTCGAAAATCAATTTTTATCGATTTGAGGAAAATCTAAAATATCTGATAAATGCTGATAACCAGCTAGACTTATTTGAATGGACAGTCTTTTCTATCACAACTCAATATTTAAAAACTGAGTTTGAAACGGCTAGAGTACCAATTCATAGACACAAAGATTTTGCCAAGGTAGCAACAGAGTTAAATTGTTTTTTACAGCTCATATTGGATCAGTGTGTCAAGCCAGAACACCATGAAACAGTAAAACAACAAGTAAAGGAATTGTTTTCAGTAGAGGTTTCAGGTCAAAGTAAAGATCCGTCAGGCCCTGTGTTAATAGAAGACTTTGCAGGCGCTGTCATACAACTACGCAGCTTATATCCAAAAAGAAAAGAACAACTATTGAAAATAGCTTTCTTCATGATGACTCAAGATGACGAATACTGCCATACAGAGCAGGAGTTAATGCGTGCAATCGCCGAAACCTTAGGTTGCCCAATGCCTGTTTTTCAGACATTGAGCAAAGCTTAGTAAGGTTAATTGGCGTATTTTTGCATTATGGCTGAATATTCTTCACCCGCTTTGAGGGATGTTAGCACTTGGTTAAATTGTGAAACTAGTTCAGGTTCAACAGAGCCCTTACTGAACATCACATAGATGTTGCCCGTGTTCACGGTGAAGCCGTGGGGGACTATGTAATCGCCCAACGCTTTTCGACGAATCATAGAGGCCCCGACAAAGTTATCTTCCAAGAAGGCATCAATGTCCATATCAAGCAAACGGGCAACATTTAATTCGCCCATAATGCCGAACACGAACTGCTCTTGAATACTTTCATCGTCTAACATGGATGAAATCTTGTCGCCATAATAATAAGAGCTTACTACGCCAATTTTGCTGCCGTTTGCAATGAAACTAGCTATGTCTTCATACTTTGCCCTTTTAGCGTCGTCTTTGCGAATATACAAAGAAAACTCCTCAGTACGATATGGTTCACTGAAAAACGCAAAAGATTCTCTAGACTCAGTTTTAGAGGCGCCTAATAGCATATCAACTTCACCATTACGCAAATCTTCCAACAACGACACCCATGTCCCTTGCCGAAAATCTACCGTGCAGCCCATATAATCGGTGACCTCTGAGATCAACTCAATATCAAGACCGCTTACCCTGTCATTTACGTCTACATACTGATACGGCGCCCATACATCGAAACCAATAGTAAGTGAACAGGTTTGTTTGTTGGATGAAGTAGCTTCATCTTGAGAAGAGGAGGTGGTCTCTGAGGACACTATTGATGTTTGATTTTGCATGGGTTGTCCTTGATCTTGAGAGCAAGATACAAGGCCAAGAGACAACACCATGATGAACAAGCTTAAACTGGTTTTCATAACGATTGCCCTAACAAATTTTACAACTTTAGTGTAGTTTATAAATCAAATAAAACCACATTTAGTTAACAAAATATTAACTTTAAGGGCTATCTATTTAATTTTTAAGGGCTTGATCGATCTCTGTAAGGAACTCGTTATTGTTAATTTTTCCTTCATCAAAAGCTGGAATTCGTTCTAGATCTTTAACTTTGATATCAGAGTAAACAGCCTGATCTTTCCAACTGATATCTTGCAAATGGCTAATAGGAATCATCACTTTTTTGCCGCCAGGTAACCAATTGCGGGTATCAATTACAATATATAGAATCGACCAAGTGTCTGCATCAACGATAAAGTCTGTGACATGGCCTTTCATGCCATCGGACTCCACTAAATCATAATGCTTTAATTCTTTGGTTGATCTTAGATTAGGCGAGGTATCTTCAGTATCTTCTAAAGCCTCAATATCTTCTTTTTGTACATATTGTTCAGCCAAAGCGGTTGGGGTATGAAAATCTCCCCAAAGACCTAAACCATTCCAATAATATCCGTATCCAAAAAAGTCGAACATTATTTGTTCGTATTTACGGGAGATAGGCTGGTGTTCTTCAATTGAAGGGCAATCTAATATTTGCTGTTTGCTGAGTTTGATATCCAAGGTTTCTTCTTGAGTATCGAGAAGTTTTAGTGAAACTGGTGTCACCAGTACTTTTTTGGATAAAGGTCTCCAGCGCTGAGTATCAACATTCACATATCTGATTGTCCAGGAATCATCATCAAACAATACATCTTGTATGTGACCCAGTGCTCCATCTGTGGCATTTACATCAAAACTTAGCAGTGTTTTTAGGCTGATATTCATAACGTCCTCCGATATAACTATGAAGTAGAATACGGAAATTGTCTAATTTGAGATTGCTGACAAAGGAAATTCCTTTAGTACGCTTTTTTAAATGAGTGATAACGTCTATTATTAGCGTTAAAAGTTGAGTTTTAAATATCGGTGTTATGAGTAAATTATCCCTTCAAGAACAAATGTTGAAAGCTGGTCTAGTAAGCAATAAACAAGCGAACAAAGCTAAAAAAGGCTCCAAAAAATCGAGAACCTTAGCTAAAGAAGTAAAAGCCAGTGTAGAGGCAAAAAAAATTGCAGAACAAACACGGGCAAAAGAACTGAATAAACAGCAACAAGAACAAAAATTGGAACGAGAAATCCAAGCTCAGATAAAGCAGTTGATCGTCGCTAACAAAATTGAATTGGGTAAAGGAGACATCAAATACAATTTTACCGACGGCACAATTATTAAAAGTATTTACGTCGATGAAGCGACGCGTGCACAGTTAGTTAAAGGACTTTTAGCTGTCGCAAGATTTGAGGGTGGCTACATAGTGGTGCCCAATGTTGTTGGTAAAAAAATCAGTGAGCGCGATACCAGTGTAATGATTGAAAATAAAACGTCAGAAGAAATTCCAATTGAAGACGATCCTTATGCCGATTACGTAGTGCCAGATGATCTTATGTGGTAAGGACTTGAGCTAAAGAGCGTCACTTTAAATGGCAATTAATTTCACAGAGATTACTGCCCAGTTAATGACCAAGGTTGTAGATTTAACTTTTTGAAAATTCGGCCGAAAATTTAGTCAGTACTCTACAACATTCTCAATCAAGGGTAATAAGTAAAAGACAACATGCATAATTTTCTAATCACACTGATCAACAAACGAACAAGCATTCTGATTTTTAGTTGTTTACTTATTATTGTCTTAACCTCCATTGGCGCCAAGAACCTCTATTTTAGAGGTGATTATCGGGTATTTTTTGAGCCGGATAACCCCCAACGAGTAGCTTACGAGCAGATGCAAAAAGCGTTTAGTAAAAATGAAAGTGCATCTATTGTTATTAGCGCGAAAAATGGAGATTTATTTAATCAACAAAGCCTAGCCCTAATTAAAAAACTCACCGAGCAAAGCTGGCAAACACCATTATCTTTAAGGGTCGATTCAATTACCAATTACCAGCGGACCTATTTATATGATGAAGATCTAGTCATAGAAGATTTGGTACCTAGCACCGATAACCTCTCAACCGAAGATATACAAACCATTCGACAGGTGAGTTTGTCTGAGCCAGAACTTATCAACAAACTGATTTCTGAAGATGGTTCAGTGGCCATGATTAATATTACGGTTCAATTACCAAACGGTGATCAAACCAAAGAAATTAATCAAATTGGCGCGTTTTTACGGGATCTTATTCAACCTGTTATTGAGGAAAATGAAGCCCACGAAATTCGTCTTAGCGGTTTGGTAATCATGACAGATTCGTTCTTTTTAGCTGCACAAAAAGATGCCATGACCCTTTTCCCATTGATGTTTGCTATCTTTGCCTTGCTACTGACCCTTTTTATGAAGACTTTTAAAGGGACGTTATTTACGCTCTTGATTGTGATGGTAAGCATAGCCTCAACAATGGGACTTGGCGGTTGGTTAGGCATGTTTATTAACGTTGCTACTGTGAATGTTCCTGTGATCATCATGACTCTAGCCATTGCCGATTGCGTGCACATAATTTCAAGTACTCGAAAGTTTATGGAAGATGGCTATAGTCAGCAGGAGGCTATCGGTAAATCGTTAGAAATCAACTTGAGTGCCGTTCTAATCACAAGTACTACAACAGCATTAGGCTTTTTAACCTTAAATTTCGCCGAAGTACCAGTGCTTCATGATATGGGCAATTTAGTCGCAATTGGCGTGATATTCGCCTGCGGGTTTTCAATCTTTTTACTTCCAGCGCTACTTAAGAAAGTTCAACTTCCTTTCACTGTGATTAGCCAAGAACAAAAGGCAGGGGAACCTTCTGAAAATATCTGGCACAAATATACAGTGTTCTTAACTCGATATTGCAAGCCAATATTGGTGTCTGTTACGGCTTTATTTGTTTGTTTTGGTTATTTGGCGAGTCAAAATCAGTTGAACGATATTCCTATAGATTATTTCAATAAAGGCAATGAATTTAGAGAAGTTGCAGACTATCAACAGGAAAATTTAACAGGACTTACTACGGTAGACTTAGCCATAGATACCGGCGAAGAAAACGGCATATTCGATCCAAAGTTTTTAGCATTTTTAGACGAATTTACATCTTGGTTAAGAGAGCAACCTGAGGTGGATCATGTTCTATCATACGCAGATATATTAAAACGTTTGAACAAGGTGTTAAATCAAGATAACCCAGATTTTTATAGCATGCCCGAAAAGCGTACTTTAGCAGCACAATACACCTTACTTTATGAGATGTCCTTACCCTACGGTCTTGACGTTAATAATCAGCTTGATATCAGTAAATCGAGAATTCGATTAATAGTTACCACAAAAAACTTAGGCAGTATTGCGCTTACGGATTTTGAAAGTAGAGCTAAGTTATGGGTAGCTGACAATGGAGCTGGATATACAATTAGTGGGGCAAGCATCCCCTTAATATTTGCCCATATAAGTGAATCGAACATGGACGGTATATTAGAAGGAACTATAGTCGCTTTGTTGCTGATTTCAGTTGTTCTGTTTTTTGCGCTAAGGAATGTTAAACTGGGTGTTATCAGCTTGATACCTAATATTTTCCCTGCGGTTTTTGGTTTTGGAATATGGTATTTATTCTCTGGCACCATAAGCATGGCGCTCGCTGTGGTTATGATCATTCCGCTTGGCATTATAGTGGATGATACTGTTCATTTTCTGGTTAAATATCAGTCAAACTTTAAACAAAGCAAAAACAGCTTAGAAGCAGTGAATTACGCGTTTAAGCACGTAAGTAAAGCCTTAATTATCACCACCATAGTACTCGCCAGCGGATTCAGTGTTCTTGGGTTGTCAGATTTCGCAATTAACTCTGAAATGGGCATATTAACAGCTACTATAATAGTACTTGCTCTAGCAATCGACCTTATTGTGTTACCGTCACTGTTGCTGTTGTTTTATCGCAATGGCTATGAACTGTCAGAAAATACATCTAAAGCATAACTGATTATAATACTCACTGCTTAAATATTGTTCTAATCGTCAAATAATTTGCAAATTGCAGCGATTTTGATATTAATCAAAATAAAGAATTACTTTTTTTTTCAAAAGTTCAAAAAAGTGATTTTATAAATAAGACGTTTGCAAAAATAATAATAATGATTAGATAAGGTAATGATACTTCAAGAAATTTAGGAAAAATCTTTGCTCTTTAATGAGGTTAATCCAAGCTCTGTAACCCAATTAAAATTTGAATTCTTCCTAAAGTGTCTCTTTTTCATCACATTTTCATAATCGCAAAAAAAAGCGTCAAAAAATAGACTTTGGTTTAATTTTAACTCGCAATATTTATAAACATTAACAATAAAAGCGAAACTACTTAACAAATTAAACGATGAGTTTACATGCGTATTAAATTCAACTGTCTCCTTTTTGAGACACTTTTCATAATGAAGAGAAGGTGATACGTTTTTTTTCTTAAGACGACTATTGATTTGTAAGCGTTTTTTTATCGTAAATAAGCGACTGCTTTTGGCATGCATCTTGATTGTGCGTGCGTCGCATAGTTCGTCGGAGACGGGCTATTAGAGTCTATATGGATATTTTACTTTTAATTTATACAAAGGGTGGTGGGTGAAAGATCAGACTTTATTACGTTTTTCTCTAAAGTTTGATTGAGCCAGTACGATTACTATACTATTGTAAGGTAAATAACCAAATGCGTTCAGAACAAATTCATGACTTTTGGAGCACAATTCCACATGCTTTATTTGTGGCCATAAAACATTTCAAATCGGATAACCTAAGTAAAGTGAAAAAAGTTGTTGATGCCTATAACAAGGCGAAAGAAGCGAAGCAGTTAGCTCAGCATTTTTGCGAGTATTTTCATTCTGAAATCGCCGAATCTCAAGAAGATCTCGATAAGTGTTATCGAATCAGACATGAGGTTTATTGTGAAGAGATGAATTATCTTCCTTTGTGTGAAGATAAGCTAGAAAAAACTTCGGTCGATGAACATTCTCAGCATTATATTATTCAACATAAATACAGTCGTCATTTCGCTGGTACTGTTAGGTTGGTCTATACAGACAATGATGAGCAGCAATTGCCAATAGAACAATTCTGCAAAGACAGCATTACCAACGAAAAATTACATCCAAACGCTTTTCCGCGAAATCAGATTTGTGAAATTTCCCGATTGGCGGTGCCAGCGAGCTTTCGCCGAAGACGTATGGATAAATTCAAAAATGCTGCAACTGGTGGCATCAACGAATATGAATATTCTGAGGAAGAATTAAGATGTTTTCCTTTCGTCGCGATAGGCCTGTATTTGGCAGCTGGTGCTGCAGCACTGAGAACGGGAAGATATCATGTATTTGTAATGATGGAGCCAAGGCTTGCTAGAAACATGAAGTTTGTCGGTATCAAATTTAATCAGATTGGCGATACCGTAAATTACCATGGTAAAAGAGCGCCTTATTACATTGATGCAAGAATATTTAAGAAACAACTTAAAACTGCATTTAAGAATATGTTGGCGATGATTGAAGGCCAATTGTACGAAGAAAAATAAACCATGAATAAATCAGTTGTGAATAATGACTAATTTTAATTATGAAAATGCTTTTTCACGTAATATAGGTTGGCTAACGCCACAGGAACAAAACCTTTTAAGAAGCAAAAAGGTAGCAGTGGCCGGCTGTGGCGGCGTTGGTGCTGAATATATCGTTTCTCTCGCCAGACTTGGCATTCAGCAATTCAATATTTCAGATTTTGACGATTATGAAGTTCACAATTTCAATCGTCAGGCTGGGGCATTCATGTCCACTGTTGGTCGTCAAAAAGCCGATGTGATGGAACAAGTTGCTTTAGATATAAATCCCGAAAGCACTATCCAGTCGTTCAAGGATGGCGTAAATCCAGAAAACGTAGATAGCTTTCTTGATGGCGTTGATTGCTATGTCGATGGCTTAGATTTCTTCGCCTTAGAAGCTCGAATATTGGTGTATCAAAAATGCCAAGAAAAGGGAATTCCGGTGTTTATTGCTGCACCTATTGGTATGGGCGTTGCCATGTTAAATTTCTTGCCTGGCTCTATGTCTTACGACCAGTATTTTAACTTTTCAGCAGTGGAGACATTAGAAGAAAAGCTTGTGCTCTTCATGGTTGGATTATCCCCCTCCTTAATACAGATGAAATATCTGGTTTATCCCGAAGGAGCTAACTTCAAAGCACAGAAGACACCTTCGACAATAGCAGGTGTTAAATTATGTGGAGGAGTTGTCGCCAGTAATGTGTTAAAATTTTTGACAAACAGAGGCGAAATTATCAAAGCTCCCTACGCTATGCACTTTGATGCTTATTTGAACAAGTTAGTTAAAACTAAATGTGCATTTGGTAATAAAGGGCCTTTGCAACAATTGAAGTATCGCATCGCAAAATCTAAGTTAGTGCGCTAGTAAGGTTTTTACTATAACAATAGCGTTGAACTTCTATGCTTTAAATAAATCATAAAGTTTCCGCACGTTCTAGCGTTTTAAATGGTTTGTAAGTTTAAATTTAATAAAATATTTGCCTTAAGGCTCTAAGGAAATTGGCTCTATGAAATGGAACATACGTTGGATATTAATAATCGCAAGCTTAACATTAATATCTTGTGGTCAGCAGACGCCCGAAGAACTAATGAGCAGTGCAAAAGCCAACATTGAAGCTGGAGATAAAAAAACTGCAGTTGTCGAGCTGAAAGCCCTAATAGCCCAAGACACAAATAATGCGGAAGCAAGACTTCTATTAGGCAATATTTATTTAGAGTTGGGTGACTACGCAGCCTCTGAAAAAGAGCTTAGAAGAGCTGATGATCTTGGTGTTCCAAAGCGGATAGTTCTACCAAACATTGCCAGAGCCCTTTATTATCAAGAAGATTTTGACGGTGTTATAGCTTTGTCAGGCGAAGTCGATAAAGTTTCAGATGTGGCTGCTAGTGAATCAGTCCAACTTTTCATCTTTTTATCTAAAATTAAACTCAAAGAAAATCTGAATCAACTCATAACACCTGTTTTTGAGGATAAAAACAAAGAGTCTTTAGCTAACGCTTACCTTCTTTTTACAAAAAATGATATTCAAGAGGCAAATACTGCTATTGCTGAATTTCCACAAGACCATGGAAATTATGCAGAATACTTATTTATCCACGCTATTATCAACGAGTTTAATCGTGATTATGATAAGGCAATTCCTAGCTACAATGCGTTATTGAATCTGCACCCAAATTATCATTTGGTCAGGTTTTTATTAATAGATGTTCTTATCCGCACTAATCAATTAGAACAAGCTACTACAAACATTGATTATTTAATGGCATTAAATTCGGAGCAACCGATTGTCAATTTCTACAAAGCGTCAGTCGACTTTATTAACAAGGACTATGAAAATAGCTTTTTGCATTCTCAAAAAGCAAAGAACGAAGGTTTACTTGAATTACGAAACGACATCATTCTTGGTTTAAGCGCTTTAAAACTAGGAAAACTAGAACAAGCATATGCATCAATTGAAAGAAGTGCTAAACAACTTCCAAAAACACTTGGCATACAACGAGTGTTGGCCAAATTGCAATTAGAATTAGGGCTTATTGCGGAAGCAGGTGAAACGATCGCAACATTGAAAGGGCAATCAGAGCTCGATGATGAGTTATATAACGATGCCGCGAATGTTTTTGCTAAATTACAAGACTTTTCATTAGCCCAACAACAATTACAGATTATAAATAACACCGATGCTAAAACGCCGGATTCCATATTAAAAGAGGGATTGAGCAAAATAGCGGCCGGTGATTATAGCGGCGTAGATGATATTAGATTATCTATTGAGCTTGCTCCTGAAGTGATTCAAAAGTGGCTATTGCTGGCTGAGATTTATGTTAATCAAGGTAAAACAGATTCGGCATTGGCGTTAGCTCGAGCATTAGCGAATGATGAACCAGCATTAGGACTTGTTCTTGAAGGGCAAATATATGGCAAGTCGGGTAATCTAGATAAAGCACTAGCATTATTTGAAAAAGCTTATGCGTTGTCACCAGAGAAAACCCCGGTGGTCAATAATTACGTTCGATCGCTGGTTGAATCTGAAAACTATAAACTTGCAATGGACATAGCTAAAACAGCACTGAAAGACGAGCCTAGTAATCAGATTCTGAGCGGAGAATATTTAAAAATAACAGGTGCAACTGGACTTTCCGAAGAAGACGGCCTCTTTATAGAATCCTTGGTCAAAGATAATCCTGAGCTTATACAGCCTAAGATGTTATTAGCTGCCTTCCTTCGAAAACAAGGGAAAATAGATGAAGCATTTAAGATTTTAGATGCAAAAGATAGTCGACTATCTGATATTGGACTGATGTCACTAGGAGATATTTTTTACAATCAAGATAAATTTAAAGATGCAGAGGAAATCTACAAAAGATGGTTGCAACTTTACCCTGAGCAAGTAATGCCTTACTTAAGACTTATTGGCACATATAGTAATCAAAAAGAATTTACTAAAGTGCGACAAACACTGAACCAAGCTTTGGCTAAGTTTCCAAATAGCGAAGCTTTGCAGCTTGCTCAAGTGCAAGACTATATTCGGAACAGGGATTATGCAGAAGCGGATAAGAAACTTAATATGCTTTCATCTTCTGGATCTAAAAACACCTTACTTCCAAAATATGTTGGAATAGTTGCTCTCAACAAAGGCGAGTATGCTAAGGCAGTTGAGAATCTTAGTTCCTATTATGAATATTCAAATGCGCTAGAGGATGCTATCAATCTATCATCTGCGCTGGCATATAATGGACAAATAGAAAAAGGCGCGAGTCTTCTTATTGAGCAAGCAAACAGTAATCCGAATCCTTTAGCGAAATACGCAGCTGGTGAATATACTATGGTGCATAGTTTAAATAGCAAAGCTAAAGATATTTATGAAAATATATTGGCAAGCCAACCAAGCAGCTTAGTTGCTATTAATAACCTAGCCATGGTGAACATAGAACTAGGAAATAATGAAACTGCTTTGGAATATGCTCAACAGGCGAATAATTTAGCGCCCGAACATCCGTTAATTTTAGATACTTATGGTTGGGCTCTTTATAAGAATGGACTGTTATTAGAAGCGGAAACCACTTTAGAAATTGCATATAACAATTCGTCCAAAGACCCTTCCGTTGGTCTTCATTATGCGCAGGTCTTAATTGAAAGAAACAAAAAACAAGAAGCGCGGCAAATTCTCAATAGTTTGAATCCAAGAACGAGCTCACAAGATACGTTGAAGAAAAAGCTTATGGAAAACTTCAATTAATAATTGATTAAATGTTGTCAGCATTTTTAACACTTTGGTATTAAATAAAAATTGTCAGATCGACATGATGGGTTTATGTTGTTGATATATAAAGGTAAAAAATTTATTTCAGAAGTTGGCATCCTATGTGCATTGTTAGTAAGTGAGATTCACCAAACAGTTATTTTAAGGAAAAACTAATGAACAAATTATTTAAAACATGTATTGCAACTGCAATCATCGCAAGCTCAAGTGTAGCTATGGCAAGCAACGTATACATAAACCTTGCTAACAACAGCTATGATACTAACAGATTTATTGGTTCTGCAGACGCTGACACAGCAACTGGCCAATTTACTGAATTAGGTTTCAGCCAGTTATGGGCTACTTCAATTTATGATTTAAACCCAGATATGTCATTGGCTGGCACTGTAACAGATACTAACATTACTGCCGACTTAGCTGCTGCTGGTATCCCTGGCGGTCCTTACAATTCAATCGACGGATCAACTAGTTCTTCTTTGGTTTCTCCAGATTGTGCTTTAGGTCAATGCGACATTGATGCTCTTAGCCCACTTGTACCGCCTTTAGGAACAGATAACGAAGGTTTCTTACAAACTTGGGATATCCAAGTAGAGTATTCATTGACTGCAAACTTAACGCCTGCAGGTCCTCAGTATTACACTGGTTACATTGAGTTTTTCTTCAACGATTTACTTAATGATGCGAACGACCGTTCAATCATGCTTGCTGAAGTAACAGGTTCTAGCATTGAAGCTGCAAATCTTAACATCTTTTTTGACATCGTTTCAGCTGAGCTAGGCTTCTTCTTCGTTGAAGACGATTACGGCAACTTCCAAGACGCTGGGCAATTAGCTCTTGATGCTGTAACAAGCGATGATTATGCGAAGTTGAACCTAGATACTAACGTTGACCCAGACGGTGATACTCCAGTAATCCCTACTGCTAGCGATTTATTTGTTACTTCTTCAGGTCAAGCTGCACGTCAGTCTGGTTTGGACGGAAGTATCGCTGCTAGTCTAGTTCCAGAGCCTAGCATGTTAGCGCTTCTTGGACTAAGCATCATTGGTTTTGGCGTAGCTTCACGTCGTAGAAAATAAGACCTCGTTTGGTGAATCTGAAAAACCGGCCTAATGGCCGGTTTTTTCTTTTTGTACAGATCGTCAAATCTTTTTACACTTTTCAACATTGATCAAATTCATAAAAACAACACATCCTTTTGGTTAAATCTGGCCAAATTTGATCATTCCTGATCACTCAAACTTTCGTTTAGCATGCCAGATAGTTAAAAAATCTATTTCTCAAATAGATGTATCAGTCCAAATATTTAAACAACCATTTGTGTAAAATAGTTAACCTATTTTAACTATTTCTTTGGTAGCAAAAGTTGCGGCGGTCTGGAAATAAGATCCTTAACTAGATAGAAAATTCGCGGTAACCACAAAAAGAATGTCGGTAACAACTGGAAATGCAACAAGCTACTTTGGGGGATACTTAATATGTGGCTAATTCGTCCAGAGATTAAAGACCGCTATAATACATCATTAGGTTTTTGCATAGCTTTGTTTGGAGGACTATTGAATCAATCATTGCACGTTAGCACTATTACATTCAACAAATTAAAGCATAACTGATAGCAGTATTTATCATCGATAACTAAGCTTAATGCTCGAAGAATATTGCTCTATTTGGATAAACCAGTATGTAATGCAGTTCTATACGCTGAAATCGCTGGTATGAAAGCAATAAAGCATGTCACCAACATAACAATAGCGAACAAGATAAAAGTATTTGCATGAAAAATATTGGTATCGATGAATAGACCAAAATGCTCGCTTAAATAGCTGCTACTCAAATGTAGCCCTAACCAAACAACTAATAAAGCCAAGACAGCGCCAGTGAAAGCTAACAATAAAGCTTCAATTTGAATCATGCCAAATATGACCAATGGACCCGCTCCAATTGCTCTTAAGACTGCAAATTCATGATGGCGTTCGCGCATGCTGGCTAGCAACATTGTTGAAAGCCCAAGAATGGAAGCGATGAGAATCATAAAAGCTATGACCAGTAATAAGTTCTCTACCATGCCTATGAGTTGCCAAAGTTCATTCAAAGCTACACCGGGGATAATTGCAGATAAGGCTTCTTTTTCGTAAGTATTTACCTTGCGTTGAATTTGCAATGAGGCTATTGGGGATGATAGGCCTAAAAATACCGCGTTTATTCCAGATTCAGGTAAATCTACGTGCTGCTTGTTGTTGTAAGCTTCTACAACCTTGGATAACGCTGTTTTAGAGAGGTGTACAGCATTTAAACCCTGCAAACTCACGTGTATAGTTTGATCCACTGGCGTTCCCGTGGACTTTAAGATTCCAGTAACGTGAAATGGCGCTTGATCATGATGACTAAAACTGACATGACCCGTTCCGTGGGATAAGACAATCTTATCACCTACCTTGTAATTATTTTCGGCGGCAACATCGGCGCCTACAACCGCACCAAAAATATCATTAAATACGTCCCCCGAGCTAAAAGTTAGAGGTTGCTTGTTACCATATTTGTAATGTTCAAAATAATCTTTAGTTGTCCCTATAACGGAGTGTCCGTGATGGGAATCACCTAAGGAAATTGGCGCGCTCCACGCAACCATCGGATTACTTTTCAACTCTTGATAGCTTTCCCAACTCATGACATTAGATGCGCTACCTACCCGAAAAACTGAATACAGTAATACATTAATTTGTCCTGTACGTGCGCCAACGATTAAATCAACGCCTGAGATGGTGCGGTTAAAGCTATTTTTTGCCTCTAATCTGACGTGTTCAACGGTTATTAATAAAGCCACGCTGATAATGATGGACAAAAGGGTTAGGATGACGGAACTAGATCGACTTTTTAAACTTTCAAAAGCAAGTTTAACTAACATTGGGCATAACTCCCTGATTTAGTTCTGTAAAATTTACTCTAGTGTGAAAATATTTGGCGAGGGTTTTATCATGGCTTACAAAAATCAATGTACAACCGAAAGTTTGAGTTAAGGATACTAAGAGTTGCATAAAGCTATCTCTTGCATCTTCATCTAGGGCTGAGGTCGGTTCGTCTACAATAAGCAGTTCTGGCTTGTTTATTAAAGCTCTGGCAATAGCTACTCGTTGTTGTTGCCCCACACTTAACTGACTTGCTTTTCTATTGAATATATCTACGGATAATTGCAGTTCGGTTACAAGATGTGATATTTCATCTTTATTTACTCTAGTACCACTGAACTTGGTCGCTAGCAGTAGATTATCGAGCACGCTTAGATAATGAATTAAATTGAATTGTTGAAAAACTACACCTATATGCTGGGCTCTAAATTTGTCTCGCTGACGGTTTTTCAATTTTGAAAAATCTTCGCCTAAGAGTCTTATTTCTCCGGCGGTTGGCTTTAAAACGCCCGCCAAAAGGTTAAGTAATGTACTTTTGCCACAGCCCGAAGGTCCATAAAGAAAAATACCTTCCCCTTTGTTAAGCGTCCAATCCTTAATATCTATTACGAATTGCGCAGACTGGGAGTAGGTATAACACAGATCTGTAACTTGTACGGCAGGTACTGGCGGCATAACTGGTAACTTTATCCTAGAGTAAATAATCGAATTTTAGAATTTATGATAGCATCCTAACTAAGGATACTGACAGTTTAATTCTTAGTTGACCTATACCCTTTTTGTCATTTCCACCGATACGATTAGGTAGAAAAACACAAAAAAATGAACAAAAATAGGTAAATTTCCGGTCAAGTGTCGGTAAACAACGCTAGCAAAAAGGGGAAAAAAGTAAAATGAAATTCGGGAATTTGTTTTTACTGCCTTTCTTAACATTTCTACAATTTTCAGCCCTAGCTCAAGGTATTACAGATCTAAAAGATATTAATACAGCACTAACCGAAAAAGCGTTTTCAGGTAATCTTATCATTGCCCAAGGGGGGCAAATAGTATTTCAACAACAATATGGAATTGCCAATCGAGAACAAAAAATTGCTTATGATAAGGATACAGTGTTTGGTATTGGTTCGGTAACAAAACAGTTTGTTGCAACGGCCATTCTTAAATTGCAGGAGCAAGGGAAGCTATCCGTCAATGACACCCTAGAAAGCTTCTTTGATAATGTGCCAGAAGATAAAAAGGCAATCTCGGTACATCACCTTTTGACCCAAAGTTCGGGATTCATGGCGAATTTTGATAAGGAGCCTTTATATGGCTTGATGCCTCATTCGTCATTACCTCAAAGAGCTTTTGATACCAAGCTAGTGTTTTCACCTGGCGAAAGTTATGCCTATTCGAATATTGGATATAGCCTACTTGCCAGAATTATTGAAAAAGTCAGCGGTCAAAATTGGGAGGCTTATATTCGACAAAATATTCTATTGCCAGCCGGTTTGAGCTATACAGGGTACAGGCTTCCTAAATATGAGCGCAATAAACTAGCAATTAATTACGGAGCCGATCAGAATGCGTTCCAGCGCATGTTTAAAATAAAGGCGAAAAGTAAAAGTGTCGGACATTCATTATCCCATTTGTTGAAAAAACCTGGAGAAAGATGGTTCGAGGGCGCGGGTGGTTTTCTTTCAACGCAAGATGATATGTTTAAATGGTATTTAGCTATACGTGATCAACAGGTTTTAACCGAACAAAGCTGGAATCTTATGCATTCTCCCCATGTTAAGGAGAATCCAGAGCAGAACTGGTTTTATGGGTACGGTTGGGCAATTACTGAATTGAATGAGCATGACCGTATTACTCACAATGGCTCAAATGGTTATAACTTTGCTGAATTTAGCTATTTCCCAGATTTGGATTTGTTTATTTTTGTTTCTACGAACGATATCGATAACTATCCAGAAGAAACCATTAACAGCATATACAAATTTATTGTTGCAAAAAATAATAGTCCGGAAGTTGCAATACAGAGTGCTTCAGCTAGAGATCGGCTTTATTAATTTTTTTTCTTAGATTACCAACATTGGTTAAGGTTTTGAGCTGGTTCTTTATAACGGGTTCTGCAAATTTGGCGATTAAATAACTAACAGTTGATAGCCCGCTTAAAACGACCAATGGTGCTAAGAGCGCCACGTCGGGGTCGACAAATTTACCAAGTTTAATGACAGAGGCTACGAGCATGTTTTCATGTATTAAATACAGTGGATAACTAATAAATCCAAAAAAGAGTAGAAACCTAGTTGCCAATATCTTTTGAATTACAGGTGAGATTAGGCTTGTGGCGAACAGAGCTACCAAAAATAACAAAACGAAAAACTTGTCAGTTTGGCCTGCAGATGTTGTTACAGAGGCGAGTATTCCTACTGCTAATGCAATTGCAAAATTATACTTTTTGTTGTCAATCATAAAACGATAAAAAAAGCATCCAGAGGCAAACCAACCAAAGTGTTCAAGTGAGTAAAATGGAATACGCCATCGAATAGGTTCTAGCCATTGTAAGTCTGAAATAATCGGCATTTGGGTGATAGATACAGCAAATAGGTATGCGCCGAAAATAAACCAAGGAAGTTTATCTTTGCTAATAAAGAAATAACAAACGGCTGCAAATAGATAGAACTTAACTTCAACATAAATTGACCAATAGGCGCCTTCTAATGGACTAAAAGCTAACCCTGTCCACCACCCGAGCCAGTCTGGATCTATTAATGTTAAGCCGGGTAATATATCTGTGAATTCTGGTTGGCCCGCAGGGCGTTCGATAAAAAAGGATGCAGTGAAATAAGACAATAAGCTACAGATCAACATTGCAGGAAATAAACGAAGCCAACGCTTTTTTATAAAGGTTAATGCGCCGGAACTTCTCTCTAGCGTCATATATATTACAAAACCAGAAAGAAGGAAAAATAGCTGGACGCCAGTATTACCGAAAGTAAAAAAAATAACGCTTTGCCATTTATCGCCATAAGGCACAATTTCACTCCACCTAGCGTAGGAGTGATAAAAGAACACCAACAGTATGGCTAAGCCTCGTAAACCATCAAGGTGATTAATTCGCAAGTTGTCGTCCTTTTTAACTCTTATCTGTTATTTATCGGTAGTGAATAATAAATCCTAATACCAGATTCCGCATTTAGGCAAACTTCATACTGATATCTGAGGCTTATTTTTGTTCTCTAACTCTTAATTCCAGCTTCAACCCATCGTGTTCCTTGATTGGTTGTTTCCTTTTTCCAAATGGGTACACGAGTTTTCAAATAGTCCATAATATAACTTGCAGCTTGAAAAGCTTGCTCTCTGTGTTGAGAAGAGACGCCAACAAAAACTATTTGGTCGTTAACTTGCAAGTTTCCTACTCGATGAATTACCGAGACTCGGCCTAGTTGCCATTTACTTTTCGCTTCATCAACAATGGCTGCAAGCTGTTTTTCTGCCATTTGAGGGTAATGCTCTAAGGTCATTCCAGTGATTTCATGGCCCTGATTAAAATCTCTTACTAAGCCTACAAAAAATACAACTGCACCATCCGTTGGGTTGGCATCAGTGAGTTTGTTATATTCCACACCGACATCGAAATCTATCTGTTGAATTTTGATCATTATTTAGCCGCCAGTCACTGGAGGGAAAAAGGCAACCTCGTCATTATCTTTTACAATGGTCGTAGGACTCACAATTTGATGATTTACCGCACAAAGAAGCTGCTTATCTTGAAAAATATCAGCCCAATCGGAGTGAGTATTAACTATTTCTTCAGCAACCATTTTTACAGTTAAATTTTCACGCGCCTCTATGCTTAAGTTAGTAACTCCTAACTGTTCACGCAGACTTGCAAAAAAGCAAATTTGAATCATATGGCATTCACCGAGGGATGTTTCCAATCACCAGTTTTGCCACCAGTTTTTGTGAGTACTTTGATACCTTCAATACGCATCGCAGGATCTGATGCTTTGCACATGTCAAAAAGCGTCAGTGCAGTTACACTGACAGCCGTTAATGCTTCCATTTCAACGCCCGTTTTGCCATTTAGCTTGCACATAGCTTGAATTCTTAATCTTTGTTCAGATTGCTCAACAAAAATATCTACATCAACTTTGCTTAACATTAGAGGGTGACATAAGGGAATCAAATCACTGCATCTTTTTGCACCCATAATGCCGGCTATTTTCGCTGTGGTAATAACATCGCCTTTTTTATTTTGTTGCTCGTTCAACTGATCGATGGTTTTGCCCGACATATAAATAAAGCCTTCAGCCACAGCCACACGCTGAGTTTGTTCCTTGTCGCCCACGTCGACCATGTTTACCTCACCCTTTTGATTAACATGGGTTAATTGAGTCATTATTGATGCTTCTTAGTGATATGTTCGACAAAATTGCAAGGTCTATTATTACTATCAAGTTGTGGCGCAATAAGTTTCCAACCGTCTTTACAAGCGCCTGTAGAACCCGGTAAGCAAAAAATTACCGTTTGGTTGGCAAACCCAGCAAAGACACGTGATTGGATAGTTGAGGTGCCAATAGTCTCAAAGCTTTGTGCTCTAAATAATTCACCAAAACCATCTACATCTTTATCAAAAAGTGGCTTGATAGCTTCAGGTGTTACATCAGCTGGAGTAAAGCCGGTACCGCCAGTAGTCACAACGCAATGAATATTTTCATCGGCTATCCATCGACTCACAATTTCACGTAATTGATAGATATTGTCTTTGACTATGCTTCTTTCATACACCTGATGTCCATCAGCTTCCACTGCGGTGACCAAATAGCCTCCACTAGTATCGGTGTCTATAGTTCTGGTATCTGAAATGGTAAGAATAGCGATTTGAAGACTTGTCTTAGCGGACACAAGGGTTCCTTTAATTATGTAGAAAGTTTACGCATTAGTTATGAATAGTAACAAATCAGTCTGGAATGCAAAATAGGCTAGTGTAATATAGTACCTGAGCTTCATTTGAGTAGAGATAATACAATAATGCTAACAGACAATTTTGGCAGGCGATTCGAATATTTACGAATGTCGATAACCGACGTTTGTAATTTTCGTTGCAACTATTGTCTACCAAATGGTTACCAATGTGATAGTTCACGCGAGTTTCTTTCTTTAGATGAAATTAGCACTTTGCTGCAAGCTTTTGCCCAGCTAGGTACTAAAAAAGTGAGGATTACCGGCGGTGAACCCTGTTTGCGAAAAGATTTGGTCGAGATTGTCAAAATCGCTAAGAATACCCCTGGAATAGAGCGAGTTGCTATGACCACCAATGGGTTTAATTTAGAAAACAAAATTGAATCCTTGGTAAATGCAGGTCTTGATGCTTTGAATTTAAGCTTAGATAGCCTAGATCCACGGATGTTTACCGCTATTACAGGATCTACCCAACACAGCAAGATTTTATCTGGATTAAATAAAGCCGCAGAGATGGGAATATCATCTATTAAGATAAATGCAGTGTTATTGAAACAATATAATCCAAACGTTTTATCTGAATTTCAACACTGGCTTAAAGATAAGCCCTTTTCGGTACGCTTTATAGAGTTAATGCAAACCGGGGATAATTTATCTTTTTTTGAGCGGAATCATCTCAGTGGAGAGCAACTTAAGCAACAATTGTTATCGGAAGGTTGGCAACTGTGCATTCGTAGCAAGCTTGATGGGCCTGCTCAAGAATTTTCGCACCCTGATTATGCTGGCCGCATTGGTTTAATAATGCCTTACAGTAAGGATTTTTGTAAAAACTGCAATCGACTAAGAGTATCCGCATTAGGTAAATTGCATTTATGTTTATTTGCGGAACAAGGCATTGAACTTCGCCGATATCTACAAATGCAAGACGTGGACGCCACTGTATCAGCAATTCAATCCGCTATGACGGATAAAAAAATTAGTCATGAATTACAGCAAGGATTTACCGGCGCAACTACCCATCTCGCCATGCTTGGCGGCTAGCCCTGTTTTAGTCGATAATTAAATTATATTTTCAAACAATACAATGGCATACCAATCGAATGTTAATCATTGGTTAAAACTTGTTGCGGCATTCCAATTCTGCGTATATATTGCTGTATAAATATACAGCAATAATAGAGATGTCTAATTTCAACAAAAGGACGCAGTGCTCTTACTTTTAACTATAAAGGAGTGTAAAAATGGAAATGAAAAATCCCGTAGGTTGGTTCGAGATATATGTCGACGATATGGATAGAGCGAGTGAGTTTTATAAAAGTGTTTTTAATGTCTCTTTTGAGCCATTAGCAGATCCCACCAATGAAAACTTTAAAATGATGATGTTCCCGTCATGTATGGATACCTACGGGGCTTCCGGTGCCTTGGTCGAAGTTGGTGATGTTAAGGCTGGTGGGAATTCCACCATTGTGTATTTCTCATGCGATGATTGCGCTGTTGAAGAATCTCGTATTGAAGCTGCTGGCGGTAAGGTAGAGCGCAGTAAAATGTCTATTGGAGAGCATGGATTTATAGTGCTTGCTTTTGATACTGAAGGAAACATGATCGGGTTGCATTCGATGCAGTAGTATCTTGCCCTGGTAAGCAATATTTAACGATTTCTGAATCCGCTAATATGCTACCCCGTCATCCTGAGTAAGTGCTTGGCGGGGACTTCTTGCTTTAGGAATTCTAAAAGTGCTTGAGCCGCTGGCGAAATTGAAGCCTGTTTCTCTATCATTATCTGTGTTTGCACGGCAGGTAATGGAAATTGTGGTAATAAAACTTTTAGACCGCCATTTTTAACATGGCTTTGAATTAAAAAGTCGGGTAATACCGCAATTCCAACACCTTGACTGGTTAGGTCTAATAATGTCTGAACATCTTCAATCATGAGTTTCCAATTTAGATCAAGGCTTTGTTCACCAATAACAAGGGGTGTAATACTCTTGGATTGCAATAAAAAGGGTAGGTTAGCAATATCCTCAGATTGAGTTACTTGGTTAAATTTAGCCAGTAAACTAGGTGCTGCCACTAGCCAATGGCGAACCAAGGTTAGTCGATGCATATCGTACTCTTTGGCGTCATGAGCTTGAGTACTGATCTTAACGTCAAATTTAGATGTTGTTAGCGAGCCGGCAGTTTGAAAGCTGATGTTTATAGCATTGTATTGTTGTTGAAATGACTGGACATAGGGAAGTATCAGGTGTTGCATATAATTTTCGTCACAACAAAGCTCGACAGTGCCCTGTATCTCGTTAGATGGCGTATTTATGCTAGATTCAACTTCTAGTGCTTGTTTGATTGATTGACGACTAATTGCAAATAAGCGTTGACCTTCAGCTGTCAAAGAAAACGATCTTGTTGAGCGCTTTATCAGTATGATGCCTATACGTTTCTCAAAATCTGAAAATCGACGGCTTAATGTAGCCTTAGGTAAGCCTAAAGATTCTGCTGCACGAGAAAAGTTACCCAGCTCTGCGATGGTAACGAAAATAGCCAAGTCATCGAGTTGCATCTGTGTTCCATATATGGAATTAAGTTGTATTATTTTTACGCTAATTTTGATGGTTTAACAAGGGTTGCCAAAATTTTCAGAACAATTAAATAGGTATTTTATGAAGTTTACAGCGCCTTTTGGCTATCATCCTATGCAGCATGGTGCGGCTTTCGATGCTAAGCAGTACAATGTTAGACAAGCTGGATTAACGACATCCCCAGTGTTAAACATAGACTGGTTCAAAATGACCGAGCCCACATTTCCACCGCATCCACATGCTGGGTTTTCTGCTATAACTTATCTTTTTCCCGACAGTCCGGGTGGCTTTATAAATAAAGATAGTCAGGGGTATGTAGGGGATATCTTGCCTGGTGATATGCATTGGACAATGGCGGCGTCCGGTATAGTGCACGATGAGATTCCCATTGAGAATGGCGTTATGGTCGAAGGTTTTCAAATATTTATGAATCTTCCAGAAGAGCATCAATTATTGCCGGCGAAAGCTTTTCGTATCAAAGCAGAAGATATGTTAATTGAGAAATCCTCTAGTGGTTATTTACGTTTTGCGATAAAGGGTAATGAGAATAAGGGGGAATCCTTAATCCCATTCAATGCACTTATTGGTGAAATGGTGTTTACCGAGACCGGGGAATTATCGGTTGAAGTACCCGCTTGTCACTCTGGACTTTTAGTTGCTCTGAATGGAGACTTTAGCGTTTCAGACAAAAACATTAGCGAATTCAACGCTATCGGATTTGAAAGTGCTGGCACGGAAACCCTTAAAGTACAGGCTAACGGCGGGACTAAAATCGCCATTGTAGCAGGGGATATTATGACGCAACCGGTATTTCATTATGGTCCGTTTATTATGTCCAGTAAGGCCAAGCTAATTGACCGCATTGAAGCCTACAATAGGGGAGAATTTGGAAAAATAGAGTAGCACATTCGGCAAAGCTCTCTTTCTTTACGTATTTTTGGTAGCATCCTTATATTCAGACTTTAGATAATGTTTTTATGGATTTTAAAACCAAGTTTACTGCTATTCGTCATTACTCTACTCACAAACAATCTCCGAAGGAAATCGGGAGTTTAGAAAGAGTATTCGAAAGTGATCGCGGAAGAATATTAAACTCAGCCGCAGTAAGGCGTTTACAACAAAAAACTCAGGTTTTTCCATTAGAGCGTAACGCAGCAGTTCGTAGCCGTTTAACTCATTCCATAGAGGTGATGCAGGTCGGGCGATACATCACAAGGACCATTTTCGACCTACTTAGTAGCAAGCAAAAAGACGAATTTGGACTAACAGGCTTGGAGCGTATTTTTGAAACAGTTGTGGAGATGTCTTGTTTATTACACGATGTTGGGAATCCGCCGTTTGGGCATTTTGGTGAAGACACAATTCAAGAATGGTTCTCAGATAATATTGATAATCTAGCACAAAAAGCGCAGGTAACATTGAGTGAAAGTCAGCGCCGAGATATTTGCCATTTTGAAGGGAATGCACAGGCGATTCGCATTATTCATTCACTGCAACAATTAAATCTTACTTTTACTCAAATAGCTGGGGTTCTGAAATATACCAGAGTCGCTAGTGAGCCTAAGCCAGCTGATAATTATTTAGCAAAGAAGCCTGGCTATTATTTGTCTGAAACATCTCTCATTAATGACATTCAAACGCAGTTAGATATTCAGCCAGGTTGTCGTCACCCGGTAGCCTATATTATGGAAGCCGCAGATGACATTGCTTATTGCATTGCAGATATTGAAGATGCGGTTGATAAAGGCATTATGAGTTTGCCTGTGGTTTCTGAAAAACTTAAA
Source organism: Glaciecola sp. 1036 (assembly GCF_050306235.1). Taxonomy (NCBI): domain Bacteria; kingdom Pseudomonadati; phylum Pseudomonadota; class Gammaproteobacteria; order Alteromonadales; family Alteromonadaceae; genus Glaciecola; species Glaciecola sp. 1036. Next base: position 290,972 of record NZ_JBLWFH010000002.1, read on the forward strand.
CAGCACTACAGAAAAATTGCTGTTGAATTTAGCATAGATGCTGATGTCATTGATGAGCATATTGATAGAGCCCTGTTAAAAGCTCAAAAAAACAAAATTGTTGCTAGCAGTACCTATTTTATTTCTTTACGCGTTGGCTTACAGACGTTAATGGTCACTCATGCCGCTAATAGGTTTATTGATAACATTCAAGCTTGTTATCACGGAAATTTCAACGAGGCATTGCTAGAAGATAAAAGCCTTGCCCATGCTGTTTCAAAAACCCTAAAAGAAGTTGCTTTAGAATATGCATTTAGCCATCCTGAAGTTGAAAATAGCGAACTTCAGGGGCACCATATAATCTCTTCACTGCTAAACAAATACGCGAGATTATTAACGCTGACAGAAGAGAAATTTGCTACTCTTTTCGATGGTAAGACATCCCATGCGGTTGAAAAACGGCTTTTGAATAAGCTGGCTAAAAAGCACGTAAATGCTTACAAACTTGCTTCGGCAGCACACCCTGAACATGAGTTTTATTATCGCTGCCGCATGATTCAAGATAACATTAGTGGTATGACAGATGACTTTGCTTACGATGAATATCGAGCGCTTTATGTGGCGAATTAATGCGTAGCCAATTGATTAGCTACTTGAAGATGAAGCAGTTAACTCTTCTCTTCGTCCTCTGAAAGAGGATAAAACTGTCGCTAAAACTACGAAGATCAATGACATCTTTAACGCTAAAGCCACAGTGAGCATTAATTCATCGCTCGTTTGTTGGGAAATTACCCTATCTCCCAAGTAATAGTGCAACATTAAATTGACTATACTCATTCCCAGTAAATTGCCCACTGTACGAGATAAATTCATTGACGCGGAGGCAACCCCAACTTCGTTTTTGGAAACAGCTCCCATAATGGCGCTATTGTTTGGTGTAGAGAATAAGCCAAATCCCAATCCGATTAAAACAAGGGCAGTACCAACGTGCATGGCGGAAGTTGTGGTGTCGATTTGATTCATCAAAATAAAGCCACTAGCAACTATCATGCAGCCTAAGGTTGCAATTACTCTTGGCTGAAAGCGATCGGAAAGTTTACCGGCAATAGGCGCCATAATCGCCATGGCTAATGCTTGTAGGAGTAATATTTTACCCGCATGAGCTGGGGTGAAACCCTTGATATATTGCAGATACAAGCTCATCAAAAATACTATCGCAAAATTACTTCCATACATAAAAAATGAGGTAGCTAAAGACAGGCTGAAAACCCTACTTTCTTTAAACATTTGAACACGTATAAGCGGTTGAGCGCTTTTACTTTGATGCAGTATGAAGATGGCTATAAAGATTAGTGACAGTATACTAACGAATATGCCCAGAACACTTGGCAGTTTACTTAAGCCGTACACTAAGGCTATGGAAAATGCGCCAAAAAGCAGTGTGCCTTTATAATCAAATTTGTCGGGGATATCGTTCTTCCATTCGCCTTTTAACGAAAAGTGAATCACGATAAGCAGTACAACCACCAAGGGAACCTGAAAATAAAATACTGCACGCCAACTTATCACTTCAGTAAGATAGCCACCAATAGCAGGCGCCATGGTTAATCCTACATACACACATGCTGCTACTATGCCTAAAGCACTACCTCTCTTATGAGCGGGTACTACTGAGGTGACGATGGCGATCCCAGTACCAAATATCATAGACCCAGCCAAGCCTTGAATAAATCGCCAAAACAAAATCAAATCGATATTGTTCGCCATTCCAGACATAAGCGCGGCAAAGGCGTTTAATGCTAATCCTGCAACATAAAACCGTTTTCGCCCATAGTTATCGGCTAATTTGCCCGCAGGTAGCATGAAAGCGACATTGCTCAATAAATAGATGGTAGGTAGCCAACCTACTTTGGCGGCATCTGCATGTAAATCACTAGCTAATGATGGAATGGCAACATTCACAGCAGCCATTCCCATGGGGGCGATAAGATAACCACTACATACTACGAGTAACGCAATTGCTGTGGTTGATAAAGATAACTTGTTAATGAGGAAAAACCTTTAATTTTGAGGCCGTTACCACGGCAGTTGTTCACCATTTGTGTGAACGAAAATTCCTGTTGTTTGTAAACTTAATTCATCCATGCGTTCTATTAATCCAGCCGCAGACTCGTCAGCATCTATTAATCCGTTTTTATTCGTCATATCGGTTCGAACATAGCCAGGATGAAGTAGTGCAACTGCAATACCATCTTCTTTGAGGTCAATACTTAAGCATTTTCCTACCATGTTCACCGCGGTTTTTGACACTCGGTAAGCATAATTATCAGAGCTGGTGTTGTCCTCAATTGAACCTACTCTAGAACTAACTATACCCACTTTGCTTCCGGAATTCAGTAAGGGTTTTAGGGCTAAAATACTTCGCAAAGGACCTAAAGTATTAACATTAAAATGTTCTAGCATTTTAGCCATGTCAATTTGTGGGAATTGGTCTGATTCTAAAATACCTGAGTTATGTATAAGAATATCAATTTGTTCAAGAGGTATTCGATCGGCCAACTGTTGCATACTGCCATCATTGTCTACTTCGACATCTTCAACAATACGACAACCCACATTCTTAAGCGCTTGACTGGCTTTACGACATAAGGCGACGACTGTGTATCCTTTCCCTTGATACTGACGGGCAAATTCTAACCCAATTCCTCTGTTGGCACCAATAATAACCACTCTTTGTGACATGTTTCCTCCATCTAAAAAATGTAATACCTGAATCAGTCTAATAGATAATTCAATACGCAGGAAATGGCGTTATAGGTTTTAAAAACTCAAGAAAAAAGGATTACTTTTTTGCTAAATAATCCATCAGATCGGAAATTAACCAAAGCATAGGGGCATGGCCGTGAAGGTCTCCATCAACGCGAGGGCGCTCTAGATAATATTCTTGTTGTTTAGATTGTCCTGTGCCAACGCATATGTTGCTTAGTTTTCCCTGTTCATTAATTTGAGAAATAAGTGCTTGCCAAGCTTGATTTACAACTGGCAGATAGGTTTTTTGATCTAGGATATTTTGTTGGATACCCACTAATATAGCCCAAGCGAACATAGCGGTCGCTGAGCTTTCCTCCCAACTATCAGGGTTGGTCAGTAGTTGCCTCCACATACCTGACGGGGCTTGAGTGTCAGTTAGCGTTTTTACCATACGAAGATAACTTTGAGTAATGGCCTTGTAATTTGGGTGCTGTGGAGGCAACTCTGTTAATAATTCAGCGATCCCCGCAGCAACCCAACCATTACCGCGCCCCCAGAAATGAGGTGCCTCAGGTCCGTGCCAAAACAAGCCATTTTCTCGTTGGATTTTTTGCAAATAAGCCACAGTATTTAACGCAGCTTTGTCTAAATACTGCGTATCTTGAGTAACTCTGAAGGCTTGTACTTGGATAGCATTGATCATGTAAATATCATCAATCCAAAAACGGCTTTGAGAGGTTAAACCCGTAGGTAGGGGATTGTCCCATTGCGCATCTGCTAACACTAGACCTTGATGCTTTAAGGTAGCATCGCCAGTAACTCTATATATTTGCAAAGGGACTATTCCGATAACACTGCCGTCTACATGGTGATAGCCCGCTAAAGTATTAAAATCTGGAATTTCGTTATATTTGGTGTGTAACGCATTGAGTCTAACATCATCATTTAATTGCTCAGCTACCTGCAAAGCACCATAAACCGTCACCGCTTCAGCGTAGTGAAATCCATTAAATACATCACTTGCATACCACATCAATGACTCTCTGGCTAAGAGGTCATCAATGAATAAGCGTCCCACTTTCTCTAATTGTTGTTCAGAGGGCAAAGCTAAACTTGCTAGTGTGTGTCCAGTAAAACACAAGTATAACAGTGTCGTAATGAAGAGTTTATTCATGGCGCAAAGACAATGTCCTATTGGTCTATGGGCGAGGCCTGAACTAATATTAGCACTTATCTAAATAGTCGCAATTGTGGTTCTGTTAAGGCGGAATGGCTGGTTAAAAAAAGCGGCCATTACGGCCGCAAGCTCAGGGTTTCAAATTAGGAGAGGTTATTCGTCTATTTTGTTCACAACTTTTTGCATTAATGAATCGTCAGCAAACTCGAAATTTACTTCGTGATAAATTACAATTTCACCGTTGACAGTAGAACTGCTATCGATAGTGAGTGTAGGAGACTTGTTTCTCCACGATGAATTATTATTGTTCCAATGAAAAATAATGTCACCCTCAATAACGGTGCCTTTGCTTAAGGTCAAATTGCCATTAACTGATTCTAAGTTACCACCAACAGTAACCCCATCTAAATCAACAGTGCCATTAACTGTAATTATATCGCCGTCAATTTCGCTACCGGAACTTATGTCGATTTTTCCGTTTACGGACTCAACACTTTTGCTAATTTTAGCGCCTTCGCCGATGGTAATTTTGCCGTTTACTGTGGAGACTTCTTCCGCCGTAAGGTTTTCACCAATATCGATTTTACCGTTAACACTCGAAATCTCTTCGGCCGAAACATTGTCACCCACTGACACTTTTCCATTTACACTTGATATTTCGTCAGCTTTCGCGCCATCAGATACACTGACTTTTTTGTTAACAGTAGTATAGCTTGATTTTTCAGAGTGCTTTTCATGTGCGTTTACGTGCACCACACAACCCGTAACCATAAATAATGTGACAATGCTGGTAATGAAAGCGAAGACGGGTTTCTTAGTTTGTTTAATCATTTGGTTCTCCTTGAGCCAGTGGTAAAACATTTAGCTTTTTGTATTTTCTTTTAGAATTTTGAATTAGCATTTTGAGTGCCATATTTAAATACTTAATAAAAACAGTTAGTTAAAAAAATTAAGATATTTAATAAGGCTAATGGGTTAGTAAGATTCACCAGAAAATAGCCAGTTTCTTAATTCTTTCGTTCAGATATCTGTAAGTCGCAAGTTAGATTGTAAAAGTTTACATTCACTTAAAATTAATTATCTGGAAGTAGCCGTTCGCACCTTACAAACTCGGTAAACCTGATTTATTGTCGACAATAGTCGTAAACCAGTAGATAAAATTTGCATAATTTTCATTTTAGGTCTAGTATTGTCGACAATAAAAATCCAATCGAATTTCTTTATGACTGAATTTGATACTGTGGTCACCAGCGCCGATAAGGTGTTTACTTCGCTTCGCAAGGAAATTGTGGAAGGAGATGTGGGTGCAGGCGCAAAACTCAGTGAAGCTGAATTGTCGACAAAATATGGTGTGAGTCGAGCTGTTGTTCGTGAAGCCATTAATCGCTTGGTCAGTATCAACATAGTTGAACGTAAAGCTAATGTCGGTGCAAGAGTAGTCTCGTTAACACTTCAAGGATTGGTCGAGCTTTATCAAGTCAGAGAGGCATTAGAAGGAATGGCTGCGCGCCTTGCCGCTCAGAACATGACAGACCTCGAAGTAAAAGCTCTGCAATCATTAATTGATAGCCATTCAGACAAAGTTGTCGATGGACAACGTTACTATCAAGAAGCTGGCGACGTCGATTTTCATTATCAAATCGCCAAAGGCAGTCATAATCAATATTTGTTTTACATGCTAACCAATAGCATTTACCACTTAGTAAGAATGTATCGCGTACAGCTTGGAATGGCCGGACCCCGCGTGAGTACAGCTTATGCCGAGCACAAACATATAGTGCAAGCTATCGGCAATAGAGATCAGGAATTAGCAGAAATGCTGATGCGTCGACATATTCTTTATTCTCGAAATAACATTGAACGAAAACTTGAGGAATCCCAATGACTCCAGGTAAAAAATTTAGGCAAGCTCTTGTCGATAACAAACCGCTGCAAATTGTTGGAACAATAAACGCTTATGCAGCCATGATGGCACAAAAATTAGGCCACCAAGCAATTTATTTATCTGGTGGTGGAGTTGCCAATGCATCATACGGATTACCCGATTTAGGCATGACGTCACTTAATGACGTTATTGTTGACGTGCAACGCATCACCTCAGCCTGTGATTTGCCTCTGTTAGTCGATATCGATACGGGCTGGGGCGGTGCTTTTAATATAGCCAAAACCATCAAAGATATGGAAAAAGCAGGTGCTGCAGCTGTGCATATGGAAGATCAAGTAGCACAAAAACGTTGTGGCCACAGACCAAACAAAGAAATTGTGTCTACTGCTGAAATGGTCGATCGAATTAAAGCTGCTGTTGATGCTAGAACTGACCCAGATTTTTTTATCATGGCGCGCACAGACGCTTTTGCTCAAGAAGGGTTAGAAAAGTCTATTGAACGTGCAAAAGCATATGTAGCAGCAGGTGCAGACGGTATTTTTGCTGAAGCCATCCAAACGGAAGAACATTATCGTGCATTTTCTGAGGCGCTAGATGTGCCAATTTTGGCTAACATCACAGAGTTCGGTAAAACCGAATTATGGAACGCCAAAGAACTAGGTGAATGGGGTGCGGCAATGGTCCTTTATCCATTAAGTGCATTTAGAGCAATGAATAAAGCTGCTGAAACGGTTTATCAAGCAATTTTACGAGACGGCGACCAAAAAGCGGTTGTAGACACTATGCAAACACGCATGGATTTATATGACTATCTTGGCTATCACGATTACGAGAACAAGCTAGATGAGTTGTTCGCTGAAGGCAAAAATAAGTAGATCGCAGTTTTAAAACATAATTACACATAACAGATTTGGAGAAAATCATGGCTAAAGTACTAAGTGGTGCAGGACTTCGAGGACAGGTCGCGGGTAAAACAGCATTATCTACCGTAGGCGTGTCTGGTTCAGGCTTAACTTATCGTGGATATGACGTAAAAGAATTGGCGGAAAAGTGTGAGTTCGAAGAAGTTGCGTATTTAATCACTAAAGGTAACTTACCCACCCAGCAAGAATTGACAGAATATAAAGCTAAACTTAAGAGTTTGAGAGGCTTACCACAAGCGCTTAAAGAAGTTTTGGAGCGCATTCCAAAAGACGCACATCCGATGGATGTGATGCGTACGGGTTGCTCAATGTTGGGTAACTTAGAAACTGAAAAAGATTTTTCTGAGCAGCAAGAAATTACTGAGCGCATGCTAGCTTGTTTCCCATCTATCATTTGTTATTGGTATCGTTTCTCTCATGACGGCGTGCGTGTAGATGTTGAAACCGACGACGATTCTATCGGCGGCCATTTCTTGCATCTGTTACATGGTAAAACCCCAAATGCATTACACGAAAAAGTGATGCACGTATCTCTTATTTTGTACGCTGAACATGAATTTAACGCATCGACCTTTACGGCGCGTGTTTGTGCTTCTACGCTTTCAGATATGCATTCATGTATTACTGGCGCGATTGGTTCATTACGTGGACCTTTACACGGTGGAGCAAACGAAGCTGCAATGGATATGATTGAAAAATTCTCGTCTCCGGAAAATGCTGAAGAAGAAATGATGGGCATGCTTGAGCGTAAAGAGAAGATCATGGGCTTTGGACATGCCGTTTATTCTGAGTCTGATCCACGTAACGAAATCATTAAAGGTTGGTCTAAAAAACTATCTGAAGATGTGGGAGATACTGTACTTTATCCAGTGTCTGTGCGTTGTGAAGAAGTTATGTGGCGTGAGAAGAAACTCTTCTGTAATGCTGATTTCTTCCATGCGTCTGCATATAACTTTATGGGTATTCCAACCAAATTATTTACCCCTATTTTTGTTATGTCTCGCTTAACTGGATGGGCAGCTCATGTTATGGAACAACGTGCGGATAACCGAATTATCAGACCTTCTGCAGAATATACAGGTGAAGAATTACGCCCAGTTCCAGCTATCAGCGACCGATAATCACTAGGAGTCAACAATGACAACGACCAATTACGAGTATCGAAAACCTTTACCCGGTACTCAATATGATTATTTTGATACAGAAGCCGCAGTAAACGCCATCGAACCCGGTGCTTATGCGCAACTACCTTACACTTCAAAAGTGTTGGCAGAAAATTTGGTTAGACGTTGTAGCCCTGAAAATTTAAAGGTTAGTCTAGAGCAGCTTATTTATCGTCGCAGAGATTCAGACTTTCCATGGTTTCCTGCTCGAGTGGTTTGCCATGATATTCTTGGTCAAACGGCACTGGTTGATCTAGCCGGTTTACGCGATGCGATCGCCGAAAAAGGTGGTGATCCAGCAAAAGTAAATCCTGTAGTGCCTACGCAGCTAGTAGTAGACCATTCTCTTGCTGTAGAGCACGCAGGTTTTGAAAAAGATGCGTTTGAGAAGAACCGTGCCATTGAAGATAAGCGAAACGAAGATAGATTCCATTTTATTAATTGGACCAAGACTGCCTTTGAAAACGTTGATGTAATACCTCAAGGTAATGGTATTTTGCATCAAATTAACCTTGAAAGAATGTCACCAGTTGTGCAGATTCGAGATGGCGTGTGCTTCCCGGATACCTTAGTGGGCACCGATAGCCACACCCCCATGGTAGATGCCTTAGGTGTTATTTCTATAGGCGTTGGTGGTTTAGAAGCTGAAAGCGTGATGCTTGGTCGAGCTTCGTATATGAGATTACCAGATATCGTAGGGGTGGAAGTGACTGGTAAACCAGCGCCCGGTATTACTGCGACTGATATCGTATTAGCGTTAACCGAGTTTTTACGCAATGAAAAAGTGGTTTCAACCTACTTAGAATTCTACGGTGAAGGTACTCAACATCTAACTCTAGGCGATCGCGCGACGATTTCTAACATGACACCAGAGTATGGTGCGACAGCTGCAATGTTCTATATCGATAAACAAACTATCGATTACTTGACGTTGACAGGCCGTGATGACGAACAAGTTAAGTTAGTAGAAGCTTACGCAAAACATACTGGTTTATGGGCTGATAGCATGACTAAGGCTAAATATGAGCGAGTACTTACTTTCGATTTAAGTAGTGTTTGCCGAAATATGGCAGGTCCTTCAACCCCCCATAACCGAGTAGCAACAGCTGATCTCGGCAACAAAGGAATTGCTAAACCTTTTGAGATGCCGGCTAATGATGCCATGCCAGACGGCGCAGTCATTATTGCCGCCATTACAAGCTGTACCAATACTAGTAATCCACGCAACATGATAGCCGCTGGTCTGATTGCTCGTAACGCAAATAAATTGGGTTTGACTCGCAAGCGCTGGGTGAAAACATCTTTGGCTCCGGGTTCTAAAGCAGTTAAATTATATTTAGAAGAAGCTAACTTGTTACCAGAATTGGAACAACTTGGCTTTGGTGTTGTGGCCTTTGCTTGTACTTCGTGTAATGGAATGAGTGGTCGCTTAGATCCTGTCATTGAACAAGAAATCAAAGATAACAATATCTATTCGACTGCAGTATTGTCTGGTAACCGTAACTTTGACGGGCGTATTCATCCTTACGCAGACCAAGCTTTCTTAGCATCTCCTCCGCTTGTAGTAGCTTATGCAATCGCAGGGTCAATTCGTTTTGATATTGAAAAAGATATCTTGGGTCATGATAAAGACGGTAACCCAGTGACCTTAAAAGACATCTGGCCAAGCGATGAAGAGATTAATGCCGTTGTTGCACAGTCAGTTAAACCTGAGCATTTCCGCAAGGTTTATGAGCCAATGTTCGACATTAAATTAAAAACGGATGAAAAGTCTGATCCACTATACGAGTGGCGCGAAATGTCAACTTACATTAGACGTCCGCCGTATTGGGAACAAGAATTTGCCAGCGAACCTTCATTGAAAGGTATGCGTCCTTTAGCTGTGCTAGGTGACAATATCACCACTGACCATTTATCACCATCAAACGCTATTATGGCAAGCAGTGCAGCAGGTGAATATCTTGCAAAAATGGGCTTACCAGAAGAAGACTTCAACTCTTATGCCACTCACCGAGGTGATCACTTAACTGCGCAACGCGCAACTTTCGCTAATCCGAAATTGTTGAACGAGATGGTCACTGACGAAGACGGTAATGTGGTACAGGGCTCTCTGGCACGTGTAGAACCTGAAGGTGAAACTGTTAGAATGTGGGAAGCCATTGAAACTTACATGAACCGCAAGCAGCCGTTAATAATTATTGCTGGTGCAGATTATGGGCAAGGCTCTTCAAGAGACTGGGCTGCTAAAGGTGTACGTCTTGCAGGCGTAGAAGCCATAGTGGCCGAAGGTTTTGAACGTATTCACCGCACCAACTTGATTGGTATGGGCGTTCTACCTTTAGAGTTCAAATCTGGCGTAACAAGAAAAACCCTTGGTATTGACGGCACAGAAACCTTTGATGTGATCGGTGAGAAATCACCAGGCGCAACCTTGTCCTTAGTGATCAACAAGAAAACTGGCGAGCAATTAACTGTGCCCGTTACTTGTCGTTTAGATACTGCGGAAGAAGTCAGTATTTATGAGGCTGGCGGTGTGCTTCAACGCTTTGCTCAAGATTTCTTGGCAGCGAGCTAAGGTGATTAATATGGCTTTTGCACCTCAAATTAAAGTACCTGCCACCTATATGCGAGGTGGCACTAGTAAAGGTGTGTTTTTTATTCTCAATGACCTCCCCGAAGCGGCCCAGACTCCTGGGCCAGCGCGCGATAATTTATTATTGCGCGTAATCGGAAGTCCTGATCCCTATGAAAAGCACACTGATGGTATGGGGGGCGCGACTTCTAGTACCAGTAAAACGGTTATCTTGAGTAAAAGTGATAAACCAGGCCATCAAGTGAATTACCTGTTTGGTCAGGTTGCCATTGATAAACCCTTTATCGATTGGAGTGGAAACTGCGGGAACTTAACTGCAGCGGTAGGTGCTTGTGCTATTGAAAATGGCCTTGTAGATGCTGACTTAATTCCACAAAACGGTATTTGTGAAGTTCATATTTGGCAACAAAATATCGAGAAGACCATTATTGCACATGTGCCAATTACAGACGGTAAAGTGCAGGAAACCGGTGATTTCGAATTGGATGGTGTCACTTTTCCTGCGGCTGAGGTCAAAATTGAGTTCGTTGATCCTGCGGATGGGGAGGGAGCAGTTTTCCCTACTGGCAATCTAGTTGATAAGCTTGAAGTACCAGAGATTGGTGAGTTTGATGCAACCTTTATCAATGCAGGGATTCCAACCATTTTCCTAAAAGCTGAGCAGTTGGGCTTTACTGGTTATGAGTTGCAACCTGCTATTAATGGCGATGCTGAAACGCTGACAAAGTTTGAAGTGATTCGTGCTTATGGTGCTAAGCAGATGGGATTAATAAGCAATATTGAAGAAGCCGCTGCTCGTCAGCATACGCCCAAAATAGCGTTTGTGGCTGGCCCTGGCGAATATGTTTCATCCAGTGGAAAGACTGTCACTAGCGATTCCATTGATTTGTCTGTAAGAGCATTATCTATGGGCAAATTGCATCACGCAATGATGGGAACTGCTGCTGTTGCAATTGCTACTGCGGCTGTTATTCCTGGTACATTAGTAAATCAAGCTGCCGGTGGTGGAGAACGTGATACAGTCACTTTTGGACACCCGTCTGGTACATTGACTGTGGGGGCAAAAGCCTCTTTGGTTGATAACCAATGGCAAGTTAAAACTGTAAGTATGAGTCGTTCAGCTCGCGTGCTTATGGAAGGCTTTGTAAGAGTCCCTGGATAGTTTTAAAGTTGTTCCGCTACGCCTTGTGCGTAGCGGCTTAGCTCTGGGTATAACGACAAAAACGCCTCTTCAAACTGTTCTGTGTTATCCTGTAAGTGCACTTTAGCTTTATCCACAAAAGCCACAGGTCGACTCAGACGCTTTTCAATTTGATGACAAGCTCGAATCACTGATGAAAATTCTTGGTAGTCCGATAACCACTGATGCTGCAATAATCCTTGGCGCACTTGATTAAAACGACCATCTAAGGATACCTCGGTAGTTCTTAATTCTTGATAAAATTTATCTAACATAAGATGCAGATCAGGTGTATTAAACTTGTGCCAAAATTGACATAACAGATGGTCAAAATGCACGTCGATAACTAGGCCTGAAAAGCGCCGTATATCCTGAGGAAAACACTCTTTTAATCCCATTACAGCAGCGTGGTTATCGGTATAGGAATCAATTTTTCTATGTAAGACTATGCCCTTGCGTAAGTGTTCTGGATACGCAGTTAAATCGCTTCCCTTTACAAAATCTCCTAAAAAATTTCCTAGCAGGCTGGTACCCGTTGAATGGGCAATGTGAATGTGGGCAAGATAGTTCAATTTGAACCTTGTACTGACAGCTGTGTTGTTAATTGTAGCATGTTTATTAAGCGCAAAATCTTTCCATAATCAGTATTTAAGAGAAATGGAATTTTTCCAACTTATCATATTCATTATACGATTTATCAAATTTATTCATATGGGCTTAAAAAAAGGTGTTCAAATTTTTTACATTTTTATTCTCATAGTACCTTTTTTTGAAATAACCTATTGAAATATATGAAATATTATTTTGGCGTGATTTTTGTATATAGAATAATTGATACTAGATATTAGCGTATCTTTTCCAATAAAATATTCAAAAGGAGTCAAAATATGCTTGGAAAATTCTCAAAACTACTCGCAGTTGCTGTAACTAGCTTAACTGTCAGTAGTGTTTCTCATGCAGCTATAATAAATCTTACTGCTACTGCTGATGGGGATGTTCAAACTTTCGGTGGTGATTCAGTCAATACTACAAGCAATCGAATCGCAATTACTCAATCAGGTGGTCTGATTCGAAATGGTATTTTTGAATTTGATTTATCCGCTGTTGATGATGGTGCAACCATTAATTCTGTTACCTTTAGTGTAATGGCTACACGCTTTGTTTCAAATACCCCCAGTAATCCGACATCTGCAGTTCACCTATTTGGTTATAATGGTGATGGGGTGGTTAACATCGATGATTACGATGCTTCTGCAACACAAATCTATAGCTCTACCGTACCAACCGGTGGTGTTGATGGAGATTTATTTAGCTTCACATTAACAGATTTTGCGCCAGTAGCTGACGCTCTATTAGGTAATTTATTTACCATTAGATTTGAAACAGACAGTTTCGCGTCATTCAATTTTGCATCAATCGATGACACTTCGTTTGATTACCTTTTCCCTTCATTATCAATTGATTATACGGTGTCGCAAACTAATCCAAACCCTAACCCTGATCCAGTATCAGCGCCAGCAATGGCAGGCTTCTTAAGCTTAGCTTTGGGTGGAATTTTCTTGCGTAATCGCAGAAAAGCATAAACGTAAAACAAGTCAAATAGGCCCACTAACATGCGGGCTTTTTGTTGCGCTACATAAAATTTTTTAGGTGAATATACAAAGCTATTACTGTAAAACGGCTTTTACTCGTTGCAAATAACTTTGTTTAAGCAGGCTAAGCTTTTCTTCTCTCACGGTTTTTGCTTGCTCAATTTGGTTGCCAATAATTAGCCAGTTTTCGTCATCACTGCTAACTTGCTCCCAAACAGGTAAACCCTTTCCATTAGGGTTGCCAGTTTCTATAAAATTGCGCCAATAACTTTGCATTATTTGTTGAGAGCGATTTTTTGCTGGATAGAATATGGCACCAACCTCATTTCCATGGCCTGCTCCGGGAGCATCTTGTGGGCTAATTGAATAGAAATAACGATACCCAGCAGCAGATGAATTTTGCATAGCTGATGTTGTTATCATGCCTGCCAATACATAACGTAAATCACCGAATAAGTGTTGATAAGACAGCGACTTTACACTTGGATTAGCCAACCCGTAGGCGGATCTTACTTGCTCTAACTGTTGACCTAACAAGGCTTCCATGCGAGCCGGTTGAACGCCAGAATAAGGGTAAACGCTGCCATCATAACTATTTCCGCCACTAATGTAGGGCACGGCGTGTTGTTTACCTAGTAAAAATAAAACCCCGGGTTCTTCTGCTAGGGTCACACCATCAATAACAGGTAAGTGGAAGCCCGAAATTGCGTTGACTAAAGCAGAAGGTGAGATTGCTTTTAATTCGGCCACACTTAGGTCATTGATAGATTTATCTGTAGCTTGTTGAATCAAATCATTTGCTAAAACATGAGCATTGGCGCTTTCCGGTAAAGCGGGAACCGCAGGAGTGCGAGGAAATGGCCAAGTGCCATAACCGCTCTGAGCTATAGCACGATGGAATAAACCTTGGCTTTTTGGTGTGACCATCAACATCTGAATTGCCATACCGCCAGCAGAACCGCCCGCTATTGTAACGCGGTCAGCATCGCCACCAAATTTGCCAATGTTAGTTTGTATCCAGTTCAGTGCAGCGACCATGTCCATTAAACTATAGTTAGCACCAGCGCCTGAATCTATTTTAGGGTGAGAAAGAATGCCTAAAGCACCAAGACGGTAGTTAAAAGAAACCAATACTAGATCTTGGTTTACCCAATGTTCTATTACTTGATCATTCAAATCACCAGAACCGCTTACATAGCCACCACCATGAATCCAAACTAATACCGGTTTTTCGTCCTTCTTAGTAAAATTGCTGTTGGTAAATACATTAATAAACAAACAATCCTCACTATGAAATAATTGATTGCGTTGTGGACAAGATGAGCCGAAGGAGGTAGCGTCTATAGGCGCACTAAATTTTTCTATAGCTGTCGGTGGTTGCCAGCGTTTTTCACCTACCGGTGGTTGTGCATAAGGTATACCTTTAAAACTAGCAACCATAGATTTCTTTTCCCCAACGACTATTCCATTTTCTATTGCTACTTCAACGCATTCAGCACCGAGGGAAATAGAAATTATCAAAATCAATATAACCGGCAAAAGACAAAATCTTTTTAAAATACTCATATATACCTTTAGTTGTTAAATGCCAATCGATGTTGTATTCATTTAAACCTTAATATGAAAAAAATAGAGAGACTTACATTGTACATTTTGCTTGTGAGATAAAGTCTGACAAATAATCAGTACTTTGTTCATCTTTTCGGATGCCAACATATATTTGCTTGTTAATTCCAGATTCACCGAATTTAACACTTTTTATCGGCATGCTGTTAGCGTATTCCTTTACTAGCCATCCAGGTAAGGCACAGACTCCTCGTCCGGCGGCTACCATTTGCAGCATGATTTCGGTGGTTTCTATAATTTTGTGTTTTTTAACCGAGCATTTTGCAGGATTTAGAAATTGACTAAAAATATCTAAACGCATTGGCTCAACCGGGTAACTGAATAAAACTTGATCGCTAAGCTGATTTGGTAAAATATATTCGTAATTTGCCAATTCATGATTGTCAGAAACGACTAGGCGATGTTCATAGTCAAATACCGGGATATACTCAATTTGCGGTTTAAAAAGCGGATCCGGTGTTATCAATATATCTATTTCATAGCTTAATAATGCCCCTAACGCGCCAAACTGAAACTCTTGTTTAACATCTATATCAATGTCCGGCCAACGTTCTAGGTAAGGTTGAACGACACGCAATAACCACTGGTAACATGGGTGGCATTCCATACCTATATGCAGTGAACCCATCTCACCGTTTGCAATTTGTTTTAACATTAGTTCAGTATGTTGAAACTGTGGTAAAACTCTATTGGCTAAATTTAAAATGCGCTCTCCGGCTGGTGTAAGCCTTAGGTTTCGCCCCTCTTTTTTCCATATGGAAATATTTAAAAGATTTTCTAATTTTTTAACGCTATGGCTTAGTGCTGATTGAGAAAGGTGCAGGGTTTCGGCCGCTTTTGTTAAAGAGCCTTGCTGTTTTATCGCAGAAAGTATTTCTAAGTGGGATCTTTCTAACATCTATTTCTCCGAAACCGCAGGTCAATCATGAGAAAATATCATAAAAAAGGGAAATTAGAGTAATTTTATGCATGGAAAACTATCTCCCTAAATTCCCTTTGGTTTTACAACAAAGCGAGTTCCTTTCTGACGATGCTTGCCCCAGCACTCAAGGCTTGCAATTTTTCTTTGGCGACAGTCCTTGATAAAGGGGCCATACCGCAATTGGTGCAAGGATAGAGTTTGTCTGCATCCACAAATTTAAGGGCTTTTCGGATTGTATTTGCAACTTCATCTGGGGTTTCAATTTTATTAGTTGCAACGTCAATGGCACCCACCATTACCTTTTTACCTCGTATAAGTTCAAGTAATTCTAGTGGAACATGTGAGTTGTGACATTCTAAAGAAATGATATCGATATTCGATTTTTGAAGTTTAGGAAATACTTCTTCATATTGTCGCCATTCGTTCCCCAAAGTTTTTTTCCAATCGGTATTGGCTTTTATGCCATATCCGTAACAAATATGAACAGCAGTTTCACATTTTAAGCCTTCTATTGCCCGCTCCAGACAAGCGATTCCCCATTCATTCACATCGTCAAAAAAAACGTTAAAAGCTGGTTCATCGAATTGAATAATATCTACGCCTACGGCCTCTAGTTCCTTAGCTTCTTGATTTAATATTTTGGCAAACTCCCACACGAGTTTTTCACGACTCTTATAATAATCATCATACAAGGTATCAATCATGGTCATTGGACCTGGTAATGCCCATTTAATAGGCTTGTTGGTTTGACTACGTAGAAATTTTGCATCTTCGATGAAAACAGGTCGTTGTCGACTTACAGCACTTACAACTGAAGGCACACTAGCATCATACCGGTCACGTATACGAACTGTTTTACGCTCTTCAAAATCGACGCCGCTTAAATGTTCAATAAAGGTAGTTACAAAATGTTGACGTGTTTGCTCACCATCACTAACAATATCAATGCCTGCTAATTGTTGCTCATGAAGGGAAAGGCAGAGCGCATCGTATTTGCCTTCTAACAGACTATTTTGTTCAAGTTTCCAAGGTGACCACAAGGTTTCAGGTTCCGCTAGCCATATGGGTTTAGGCAAACTTCCGGCGGTAGATGTAGGTAAAAGAGTATTCATTATTTTTCTTTGCTTATTTTATAAATTTTACAGGGTGCAAGTAGAGGAGAACTGCTTAAGCAACTGCTGGTATGGCTTAATGAAATTTTCTTCAGCGAACTTACCTTGGACTTTTGCTAATTGGCTACGCTCATCTCTGTCGTATACAATTTGCGTTAATGAATGGTCAGCATTTTTAAGATTCGGCTGATAACACTGACCCGCAACTGCGTTTGCGTTATAAATTTCAGGGCGATATATCTTTTGAAAGGTCTCCATTGTGCTGATAGTACTTATCAGTTCAAGATTGCTATAGTCGTTTAACAGGTCACCGAAAAAGTAAAAAGCCAATGGTGCAACACTGTGAGGAGGCATAAAGTACCGTACTTGTAAGCCCATCTTCTTAAAATACTGTTCCGTTAATGAAGATTCATTTGCCAAATATTCATAGCCTAATATAGGGTGATGATTTTCCGTTCGATGGTATGTTTTATTGTCAGATACACTCAAACAAATTACCGGTAACTTACGAAAATTTTGTTGGTAACTGGCAGAGTGAACAAAGGCTTTAAATAATTTACCGTGTAAATCTCCGAAGTTTTCAGGGATACAGAATTGAGGTTTGTTCTTATTGTGATTTAACAATACAACACTAAAATCGTAGTCGCGAACATAGGAAGAAAAATTGTTGCCAACTATACCTTCACTACGTTCTTGGGTCTTATGATCTAAAATATTGGTTTTTAATATTTCGATGGATGGAAATCGTTGACCACTGCCTTGAACGTCAATATCTACCGAAATAATGTCTAACTCCACTGAGTAACGATCACCTTTGGGATTATCCCAACTCGCCAATGCATTGAACCGACTGTCAATCATAGTTAGTGCATTACGCAAATTTTGTTGACGACAACTACCCCTTGCTAAGTTTGCAAAGTTTGTGGTTATTCGCGTACTTTTTGATGGTTGATAATTCTCATCAAAACGCAGACTATTAACGGTGAAATTAAGTTCTTTTTGCATGGGTTGAAATCCATCATCTTAGTAAAAATTGTGCAAAATTAGTTGATAGACGGACGTTATACGTGAATATTGATATGAATAAAATTGACTTAAATTCATTAATCAATGAACAAAATTCATAATAGTGCTGTTATTAAGGTCTAGGCATAAAAAAACGATTTTCAGCTGATATGGTAAAATAATCACCTGGTCCACCTGCGCGTAATACCGGGTCGGCAAGGTGAGTTTGGAAAACACCTTGTTTAATCAGCGTTGGGGCAATGTGTACACCAACCACTTCTCCCAATACCATCCATGTTTCAAGATCATTTTGTTGAGAATCTTGTAATTGAATGATTTGTGTTTTCTTACATTCCATTACCACTGGACTGGCAGCAACATGCGGCACTGAAATTTCATTCGAAGCTCGTTTTTTTAAATCTGCAAGGTCAAATTCATCTACTTCAGGTTCTACCGCCTGACAGGTTTTATTCATAGCTTCAGCCAGCTCGGCACTGACCAAATTCCAACAAAATTCTCCAGTTTCTTGGATGTTCCTAACAGTATCTTTGTAGCCAATACTAGAAAACCCAAGAATGGGTGGGGTATAGTTAAACGCGTTGAAAAAACTGTAGGGTGCTAGATTAACTTGCCCTTTGCTATCCATACTGGAAATCCAACCAATAGGTCGAGGAGCAATAATCGAATTAAAGGGATCATGTGCTAAACCATGACCTTGAGATGGTTGGTAATAGTGGTGATAATGTTGTTTGTTCACAGATAAACCCTTACTGCTTTTTGGCGATTTTTTTTACCGAGCGTTCGTAGCATTCTTTAATCTCATTGAGATTTACCTGTTGATCGCAAATTAACATAATTTGTAGTAACAGTTGGCCGTCCACCGTGCCTTGGCTAAATTTAGAACGTAGGTTAGTAGTTTTTTGCCGAACGTTAAAGTTTTCCCAGAGTTTCTCAGACAGTTCCTCATGATCTATGCCCGCTCTTTTGATAAATGCCGGTAGCCAAGTTTTGAGCGTCTCTTTCCACTCAAGCTTGCTTACAACTAAAAGCTCTTCCATTTCTTGTGTAATGTTTGGATCTTTCTTTGGCATTGAATTAACTAGCAGTCACTGGGTAATTAATATAGTGTATAGAAATAGCAAAAGGAATCAATTAAAATTTAAAATATTTAATTTTTATTGATAATATTAAATTATTGCGCTACATTAAATTCAACTCCGTGGAAAGGAAATCGTTATGAGTTGGACTATAGACACAATAAATCAAGCTCTACAGGACAGTCAGTTTTATCAAAAGTATTTGGTAAAGCCTGAGCTGAGAGCCGCTTCTTTATTGCTAACATTCGAAAGTTACGGAGATTTACCCGTAATTTTGGCGGTCAGTGACAAACAAATGTTAATAGAGGTAGCGCTTGTAGAGCGTGATGAATTTAGCAACCCAGCTGAAATCGACTATCGATTATTGACCACCCACAAATATTTACCACTAAGCACAATTGCCATAGAAAAAATTAATGGCGTTGACTGGTATGTGCTATTTGGCGCATTGTCCACGGACAGCAACCTTGAGTTAATTGCTGAAGAATTATTTGCTTTGGTGCAAAACACTTTCAGTGTCATTGATGCTTTAGAGCCACATTACAAGTTTAATAAACAAATTCCCCAAGCAGAACAAGGAGTCATGAAATGAACATATTTAGTAAGTTATTCAGTGCATTAAAAGGCGGGGCTAACGAAATGGGTGAAGCAGTTGTAGACGCCAATGCCATTCGAATTTTTGAACAGGAAATCAGAGAAGCAAAAGCGGATTTGGCAAAAGCAAAAGAAAGTGAAATTTCTTTAGTGGCCTCAAAGAAACAAAATGAAGCCAAAATCACCCAACTAGAAAAGCAAATTGAGGAATATGAGTCACATGCTTCAGCAGCTTTGGAAAAAGGAGATGAAGCGCTAGCTCTGGAAACCGCTGGTCATATTGCAAAACTTGAGTCTGACAAGGCAACAACAATGGAAAGTGTTAGTCAATTTAGCAGCCATTGCGACAAGATAAGAGCTCAAATAGTCAAAACTGAGAATCAAATTAAAGAAATGGAAAGTCAATTAAGCCAAGTAAAAGCGACTGATTCAGTACACAAAGCACAACAATCCATTCATAGTAATCTGAACTCTGGATCATCATCAGTGGCATCAGCGAAAGAGAGTCTTGAACGAATTAAAGAAAAACAGGCTGACTTTGAGGCCAAGCAAGCGGCAGCGGAAGAATTGGAAACGGCCAGTTCTTTAGATCAAAAGTTAAAAGAAGCGGGAATTAAAACCTCTGGTAAAAGTGCTGAAGATGTTTTGGCTGCAATAAAGGCAAAGAAGGCAAGTGCTAAATAGTTAGCTAAAGATAAAACGTCTATTGCTCTTTCAAGCTTACAGGAATTTCTATGATTGAGTTTTTATTGAGTGACGCAAATACCCTATATACGGTGGCAATATGCATAGTGATAGGGCTTGGCTTAGTTGAAGGTCTCGCAATGATTTTCGGCCTAAGTATTGGTGCGCTGTTTGATGGCATATCTCCGATAGATATGGATTTTGAACTGGAAGCTGAAATATCGTCGGGAGGATTAACTGGAATACTAGGTTGGTTAGCCCTGAATCGCTTGCCATTGATGATTTGGTTTGTGTTATTTATGACTTGTTTTGGTCTTTCTGGCTGGACTGCGAATTACTTATTCGGAAGCCTGTTTGGAGTGCTACTGCCGACATTAATTAGTTTTCCAGTTGCATTGGCGGTAGGGCTTACCCTAACAGGAAGAATAGGTAAACGATTGGCTAGGTTTATGCCCAAAAATGAAAGCTCAGCGATAAACACTGACACCTTTGGAGGCCGAATTGCGACAATTACCTTAGGGACAGCTCGCGTTGGTTCACCAAGCGAAGCGAGCTTTGTGGATAGCTTTAAACAAAAACACTACGTAATGGTTGAGCCAATAGAAAACGGACAAGAATTTCACGTTGGGCAGCAAGTAGTATTGGTGGAAAAAGGACCTAACAGTTGGTTGGCAACAAATATGGAAGCATCCACGGAAAGTTAGTATGACACAAAGTTGTCATTAAGAAGATAAATAGGAAAGGAGTTATTTATGGAAACATTTACATCAGGCGGCACCTCTTTTACGTTAGTAATGGTTGGTGTAGGCATTTTATCCGTCATTGTTTTAGGTCTGATATTTGCCAAACTATATAAAAGAGCAACTAAAGAAACTGCTTTTGTTAGAACCGGTCTCGGCGGTGAAAAAGTTATAAAAGATGGCGGTGCCATAGTTCTACCCGTAGTTCATGAAACTATTCCGGTAAATATGAATACCCTTAGAATCGAAGTCTTAAAAACGCAGAAAGATGCATTGATCACCAAAGATAGAATGCGAGTGGATGTAAAAGCAGACTTCTATTTGCGAGTGGCGCCGAACGCTAATGGCATATCAATGGCGGCGCAAACTTTAGGTACAAGAACCACGCGAGCTGACGAAGTTAAACAGCTTATGGAGTCGAAATTTGTCGATGTATTGCGAGCCGTTGCAGCTGAAATGACAATGACCGAAATGCACGAGCAAAGGGCTGATTTCGTTCAAAAAGTCCAACAAAGCGTTGCGAATGATTTGGAGAAAAATGGTTTAGAACTTGAATCTGTGTCTTTAACTGGTTTTGACCAAACAGATTTGGAATATTTTAATGAAAACAATGCGTTTGATGCCGAGGGTCGCGCTCGCCTTGCTAAAATTATTGAAGAAAAGCGTAAAGAAACCAATGATATTGAGCAAGAAAACCGTATAAAGATTGAGCAGAGAAATTTAGAAGCTGAAATGCAATCTTTAGATATTAAGCGTGGTGAAGAAGAGGCACGTTTAACTCAAGAACAAGTATTAGCTTTTAAACGTCAGGAACAAAAGGCTGAAATTGCCAAGCAGAGGGAAATGAAGGAGCGAGAAGAGCGGGAAGCGGAAATTGCCAAGGAACGCGCAGTTGAAGTTGCTGAAATTGCCAAAGCTCGAGAGATTGAAACCCAAGAAATTGACAAAAATAAGGCTCTTGAACAAGCTCGAATCGAACAGCAGAAAGATATTGAAGTTGCCGAGCAGGTGAAAGAAATCGCGGTTGCTATTAAGTCTGAGGAAGAATCAGCAGCCAGAGCGAAAGCGGCAGAAGCAGAAAAACTCAAAGTTGAAAAAGAAGAAGCGGTAACTACAGCTCGCCAAGTTGCGGAAGCAAATCGTAAGAAAGAAATCGAAGTTATTGACGCGAAAAAAGAAGCTGAACGTGAAGCTGTTGGTGTTACCGTAGAAGCAGCTGCCAAGAAAAACGCAGCACATGACACAGCTGAGGCTATATTAACTGAAGCTAAAGCTAAGTCAGATGCGCAAATTTTAGAAGCTGAAGCAAGAGAGAAAATACTTGCAGTTGAAGCTGAAGGTAAGCAAGCGCTACACGAAGCAGAGAATATTCTTAAAGATGAGCAAATTGAACTTCAGCGCGCCCTTGCAATCCTTAAAATATTACCAGAGGTCGTTGCGAATGCAGTTAAACCTCTTGAAAATATTGAAGGTATTAAGATTCTTCAAGGATATGGTGTTGCCGGAAATGGTACAACACTATCAAACGGCTCGGCTGGCGCAGGGCAATCAAACGGTGGAATTGCAGAGCAGGTTACCAATGCAGCACTGAGCTATCGTGCAAACGCTCCCATAGTGGATTCTTTACTAAAAGAGTTGGGTATGGTTGAGGGCGACGGCGCAGGTTTAGAAGAGCTTATCAAAGGAAACAGTGCGATTTTAAATACTAAGGCTGTCAAATCGAATGGTATGACAAACATAGAACCTAGCACAAATGGCGTCTCAATGTATAAACCGACAGACACTACCGATAAGGATCAAACTTCGGACAAAGACGAGTAAATTTCTCGATTGAATGAACAAATATAAACACGCTCTAAGCAGTTGTATTTAAATGCAACTGCTTAGTATCGTTTTGCGCTGATGTTGTTTTTAAAAAGGTTTTCATATTCTAAAAATGAGCAAAACGTAAACAGATTGTTAAAAAAAGTCAATTGTGATTTAAATCTAGGTTTTACACACTAGTGTTTTGCCTAGCTAGCGTGCACATCATGATGGCATTTCGTTTGAGTTTTATCGGATTACTCTTTTTATCCTTTTCTGCTTTTGTTAGCGGAAACCAAGACAAACAATCTTGTGAACAATATCATCCAACAGATTTTTCTGCACTTCCGACCATTACGAGTTTTCCTGATCCTTTTCTATTACTTGATGGTAAGTCGATTACAACCAAATCTCAGTGGGAATGTGTTCGAAAACAAACCAAAGCTAAATTCGAACATTGGGAATTAGGTGAAAAACCGACGTCACCCGCAATTGTGAAAGGTGAAATATCAAAGGACAAACTTTTAGTTCAGGCCGGCAATAACGAGAAATTAATTGAATTTACTGCCGACATTTCTTTACCCAAACAGGGCAGTGCTCCCTATCCTGCAATTATAGCCTTGGGGCGTTTTTCCTTAGATAAAGAATTATTGAATGATGCGGGTGTGGCGGTCATCACACTAAACAATAATCAACTGGGCGAGCAATTTGGTGGCCATTCAAGAGGAAAGGGTAAATTCTTTGATCTCTATGGGGCAGAGCATTCTGCAAGCGCTATGATCGCTTGGAGTTGGGGAGTAAGCCGCATTCTGGATGTACTTGAAGCCTCAGAACAAAGCATGTTTGATAGTTCTCGAATTGGTATCACTGGCTGCTCTCGTAATGGCAAAGGTGCTATTGTAGCTGGGGCATTTGATGACAGGTTAGTATTAACTATCGCCCAAGAATCAGGCTCTGGAGGCTCGGCCAGTTGGCGTTTATCGGATTATCAAAGAAGTATTGGTCAAAACGTCCAGACCCAATCGCAAATCGTAACTGAAAATGTATGGTTTAGAGAAGATTTTAAGCAGTTTAGTGGCAAGACTGCCAAAATACCTGTGGACCATCACCAACTTATGGGTTTGATAGCCCCGAGAGGATTATTAGTAATTGAAAATACTTCCATGGAATGGCTGGGTAATCTAAGTTCTTTTTACACTGCGAACCTAGCGAAAACTATCTGGCAAGCCCATGGAGTACCTGAAAATATCGCTATCCATCAAGTAGGAGGGTATCAACACTGTCAGTTACCCGAAGCTCAAAAGCCTTTGGTTAAGAAATATATCGAACATTTTTTACTCGGTGAAGGTGAGCTCGAAGATGAAATCAATTTTACTGATGGCAACTATAAATTCACAGTGTCCGACTGGCAACCATGGAATGTGCCAAAACTAAACCACTGATAATTATCGATTAATTTTATTTATCAGCAAAGCTCGCATTTTTCTCGCTAATAAAGGCGATACTTCATCCAGCATACCCAGCTTGTCTTCTGGTATGTGCTTGTTAGGGGCTGGGGAAAATACATAATGCTCAAAAAAAGCTTTCCAAGCTTCTCTTTGTGCTTGAGGAAGACTTTTAATTGCCAGCATCGCATGGATAAGGGCATCATTAGGTACGCCTACGTGATCGTCAACTTGGCGCCACCAGTAATTAACCAGAATATTGAAGTCGCTCAACGCCTCTACATGATGCCACCAAGTTGCCGGAATATAGATAGCGTCACCCGGTGAAAGCACCGCGCACTGAGCGCTTACGAGCGCTTGTTTAAATTTTGGATATTTGTCGAAGTCTGGGGCATGGAAATCTACTAAGCTGGCTGCTTGCCCGGCTGGAGTAAAATCAATTGGGCCAATGTACAAATTCTCTATTTGCTCGGGTGGGAACAAGGTAAATCTGCGTTGGCCTGCGACATTGCATGCAAAGTTATCTGGAGCATCATGGTGAGCGGCTATTCGGCTTTGATTGCCCATCCAAATGCTGGCCAAGGCGTTGGGTAAAAAGCCTATATCATTACTTTTTCTAAGACTCGGAAAAATACTATCAACCATGGTAGAACCAACATAACGGGTTGGAGGGTTTGATTCGGTCTGGGATTGTTTGATGGCTGAAAAAACATCCCTGAGATTTTGATGGCTACGGGTAAAATTAAACCCTGATAAGTCTTGGTTGTAAAACAATCTACCTTTACACTCTGCGGGCGCTTGCATCAAATGAACGGGATTATCGTTATAAGCTGCTAACAAATATGCTTTTAACGCATCTGTAGACTCTTGTGCAACTTTTACCAATGGCCAATCACGAATAAAACCCTTTAGTACGACCGGCTGTGCGGCGTCCACTAGCTGTTTTGGATATCCCTCATTAGCATTGTATTCAATACTTTCAATTTGGGGTAAAGACGAAAAAATATCCATTATAAGGTACTATTTTTTCGTTCGATCAAACGCGTTAAATTACCTAAGGAAGCGATGATCATATAAATGTCTTTTAGCATACCTTGTGAGTGTAATTGTCCAATCTGTTCTGCGTTTAGCGCTGCTAATACGTCTTGGTTAATTGTATAAAGCTCGCCAAGACTAATTTTCTGTCCATTATGTAAACTAATACTCAGGTTAACAGGTTCAATCAATGCCAATTGTTCTAGGGCTTCAATAAAGATATCGGTTTGCTGATGCCCCTCGTGTAATGCCAATAAAATGCTACTGACTTCTTGTAGATAACCACTTTGTCCACCATGAGGCATAAATACACTTTCACCTTCAGTCTGGCTGATGCGTGGACTTTGCATATCAATGAAAACAACAGGTGTTTGTTGACCCTGTTGATTTTGAAAGCCAATTAAAAAAGGCTTACGTTTAATGCTTAAAGGCACATAGTGTGCTTGCCAGCCATCCTTAGTTAGAAACAGATTTTCACTTTCCGCCATTCCGAACAGAGCGATAAGTTCAAACTTTTTGGAGTGTGAGTTTTTGCGCAAAAAAATTGGAAATTCAGTTTGCGCGGCCTCTAATTCACTTGGAATCAGAGTTGTGTAGCTTTGCAACTCGCCATAGTCTGGATGCAGATCAGTAATGATCTTAATATCTTTATGGGTGATATTGTCGAGCATTTCATGTTGTGTACTGATATTGTTATCTAACTTTGACATAGGACTAGCTTCTTCTGGTTTTCATTTTCATTTAGGGTGCAGGTTGCAGTCCCTGTTGCCTAATACTTTCAATAAGATCTCGATTGGTGGGCAAACCACGCACCAATTTTTGTGTCATTTGATGGTTTTTCTTCAAATGCTGTTGCGCCAAAGCATGATTTAACGACTTTCTTTGAGTCGGTGGTGGTATGGAAGAAAAGCCCATGCCATATAACACGTACTGGTAACTTGCAGTGGGAAAAATTTCATCTACATGGGTAAAATCTTGATGCCATGGCGGCTGGTAGCGCCATAATTCCAATAATGTTTGCAAATCTTTTGGAATAGTCTCAGGGCGGCAGTTGTCAATCCAATACTCGGTATCTGTGCGCTTGGTTAACACATAATGCAGTTTTAAGAAGTCAATAATACGGTCCCAACGATAACTGAACTTATCGTTAAATCGTTTTGAGACTATGTCCATTATGCCTCTTGTAGCTGGTAATTGCTCACTAATCATAGCGGCAGATAACTCAACTAGGACCAAAGCGGAAGCCTCTAAGGGTTCTAAAAAGCCAGCGGATAAACCCACGGCGACACAGTTTTTATGCCAAAACTTTTCACGATGCCCAGGATTAATCTCAATTTTCCTAACATTCAATTGAGCTGCTTTTTGCTCTCCGATCAAATTGGAAATGTAGTTTCTGAGCTCTACTTCTGCGGCATTTTGTGTCGTATGAGCACTGGAATAAACATGGCCCACACCTCGGCGGCTAGGTAGTCCAATATCCCATATCCATCCAGCGCTTTGCGCGGTACTTAAGGTATGAGATAGGATAGGACTTTGTTCGCTTTCGTAGGGTACATGGGTCGCCAGTGCGGTATCGTTAAACAAGATATCTTTGCATGATTTGAAACCGATGCCATAGTGTTCGCCCAGCAATAAAGATTTAAACCCAGTGCAGTCGATAAACAAATCACCCTCTATCTCGCCCGACTGTTTGGTCGAAAGCGAGGCAATGTCACCATTTTCTGCTGAATTTACTGCGGTGACATGATCTAGAATATGCCTTACGCCTAATTTTTCGGTGCAATGTTGTTGTAAAAATTGGGCAAATTTTCCTGCATCCAGATGATAGGCGTAATTGGCTACGTGGGCGTATTCAGGGGTGGTAATTTGCTTAGGCGCAAGACCGTTTTCACATAACTGGCTTTGAAAGCAAACCGCGTCTGCAAAAGATACTTTATCAGCATGAGGTTGCCAAAATGGCGCTAGATTAATTTCATTAAAGCCTTGCGGCAACACCAGTGGATGATAATAGGCATCGTCATCTGCGCCTGTGACCCATTTGGCAAATTTAGCCCCTTGTTTAAACGAAGCGTCACAATATTTAAAAAAGTCTGTTTCACTGATCCCGGTTTTACGTAAGGTACTGCGCATGGTCGGCCAGGTACCCTCTCCAACGCCGATAGTCTTCACGTCTGGGGATTCAATTAGGCTGACCTTAATTCCTTTGTCGCTATGGGCACAATGTTCCGCCGCTAATACAGCGCAGGTCAACCAACCGGCTGTGCCGCCGCCCACTATGACGATATTGCGAATAGGCTTGTCCATCAAAATTTTGTCTCTTTGTGTTACAAACTCGGAAAAAGCGTCTTTAATATTGTAGGACAATACCAAGTCTGGTCCAAAATAAAAAACAAGAAGCCATCTTTCGACAGCTTCCTGTTCTTCTTCCCCTTACTTAATCAAATGTGTAGCGCGCTCCTAAGGTGTATCTTGCGCCATATTGACGGCCGAATAGGAATTGGTTACGGTAGCGACCGTAGCCTTCTTCCACTTCGTTGGTGATGTTGTACCCTTCTAAAAACAAGGTTAAGTTTTCATCAACACTATAGTTCACACTAAAATCAGTGATATTGGTTTCAGCCACAAATTGAGGTGGTGCATCTGCTGAACCCTGGGCTTGTCCGATGCCCAATAGATAGCTATCACGCCAAGCGTGAGTGACTTTTACTGACCAATTGTCATCTTCATAGAAGAGTTGGAAGTTTGCGGAGTCACTCACACCTGTCAATGGTGCTTGCACCGCAAGACTGCTAGGATCAAAGGCAGAATCACTATTCACAATAGTGGTGTTAAACGACACACCTAATCCGGTATCGGAAATCATGTGAGAAACCGCAAATTCAATCCCATCCACAGTCTGAGTTTCAGGATTATTAGTAGGTTGAGTAACTTGCCATTCCATTAGGGGGTCATTTTCATTTTGACGTACGATTTGTACCTGACAACAATCATCGTCCGAACCGCCACCATCAGCAATAATACGTTCCCAAATGGCCGAAACTGTTGGCGCAATGCCATCAGCTTCTAACGCTGCTCTGGCAGCATTTGCTCTAGGACCAATCAAAGGATCTCTTAGACCATCAAACGTCACTATATTAAGCTGGTTGTTGATAAAGTTTTTAACGTCTTTGCGATAGTATCCCAGTGCTACATAACTAGCGTCATCGTAGTACCATTCCCAAGTTAAATCGAAATTCGTCGATTCAAATGGTTGTAACATTGGGTTTCCAGCGCTACCTGTTCGACTATCTGGTTTAGGGTTAGGCGATAAACTGCGCCCAGCGCCTAAAGAGCCAAGGGAAGAGCGAGTTATGGTTTTACCGATTGATGCTCTTACAAACATGTTCTCGTATATTTCAGCTTTTATATCAAGGGCTGGTAACAGTACATCGTATTCACCTTCTCCTGATACAAAGCTATCTTCATCTGCTACATAGCGTAATTGCCATTCAGTTGGATTTGTCCAAACCACAAAATCTTCGGCGCGTTGTAAATTCTCACTGGAAGTGGTGGTTTCTTCGTATCTTAGTCCTAGATTCACATCTATTGGAATATCACGCAGTTCGAAGAACATGGTGCTAGCTAAATAGGCTGAATTAGTCTCTTCCAAAACAGAGCTTTCACCGACTTGTCCAGATTCGTTGAACGGGTCAGTTGTAAAGCTCGGGAAGAAGGCAATTAAACGCGATAAAGCTTCGCCCAAATTGTAGTCATAGTAGTAATTTGTTGTTAAGCCAGCACCGCCACCGACAAATTCATCCAACAAGTCCCCTGTGTCCACGCGAGTGAACATGCTATCTGGGAAAATTGCCTGATTACCGTTGTACCCATTAGGACCTTGGTTACCACTGAACCCTGTACGACCAAAAAATTCCTGTTCTGTCCTCGCCATACCAAACTTCACATTGGTCAGGAAGCTATCGTTGGGATTTATCCATTCAGAGTGGAACTGCAATTGTTCAACTGTCGATGTACCAATATTACGGCTAAACTGAGCAAACAATGGGTCTATGTCACCTGGTTGAGCTTCGGTCGCACCATTTGGCCAAGTCATGGAGAAATTTGGAATTTGTCCGGAAGTGAAGTCATAGGTTTTAGTCACAATATTGTTTGGCGCAATTATCAACAAGCTACTTGCATTGGTACCATCATCTAGTCCATTGTCCGTGTCTACTTGTGAATCATGGTAATCTAATTCAACTCTAAAGTTGTCAGTTGGATACCATTCCCAATTAAAGCCAATAGAGTCTTGTTCCACTAGAGTAGTTTCGGCTGAACGAGAATGTGCAAAGTCATTTTGAATTTCTGTGAATTTAACTGCTGTGCCATTTTCGTCTAATTCATATGATGAAACGTTACCACCAAAGTTAAACCAGACACCAAAACCAAAGCCCTCACGTGCCGTTTGCGCTTCTGCATACATATAGTCTGCGGTAAATGTCATATCATCTGTGGGCGCATATTGCAGGGTTAAATGAGCATTGGTTCTTTCTCTTTGAATATCATTAACGTCATAGGAAATTTGACGTGGAAAGAAGGTGTTACCGACTTTTCCGTCAAGCACTGAGCCACCTGCTGTATCAGCGTCATCATCGATGGCATCTGCTCGAGGGTCAACTACATTAGTTGCAGAGCCCATGGCTGCGGTATTCGCTAACCAGCCAGGAATGATGGCGTTTTCTTGGCGGAACGAACGTTCTTGATACGAGGCAGATAAAGAAACACCAATACGATCATCCGCAAAGGTCTGACTGTAAAGAGCCGCTAGTTCTGGTGTTACATCTTCTCCTAGTTCATTAGATTCATCGTAGATACCCTTACCAGAAAGTGAATATCTTAAACCTGGTTTATCTAGAGGTTTAGCAGTTGAAATATCAACTGTCGCGCCTAAACCACCTGTGGGCAAGTCAATGCGAGTAGATTTAAATACTTCTAACTGACTTACACCCTCAGAAGATAAGTTTTCTAGGTTGAATGAACGCGTATTCCCTGTTCCAGGCATTTGACGGCCATTTAACAATAATAAGTTAAAAGATGGACCAAAACCCCTGACCGTAATCTGGCTACCTTCATTGTTGCTTCTGCTGATAGTAACACCGGTAATTCTTTGTAAAGACTCAGCGAGGTTGGTATCTGGGAATTTACCCATTTCTTCTGCAGAAATAGCGTCTACGATACCGGAAGCTGACATTTTAATGTCTTGAGCTCTGGCTAAACTTCCTCTTATCCCCGTAACTTCGATCACTTCTGTTGGTGTGTTTAAATTGGCTTCATCCGCTTCTTCCTGTGCATGAACAGGGGCTAACATGGTTGCTCCCAGAATCACAGAAATGGTGGCTGATAACCTATTTTTAGAAAATTTAATGTGTTTCATAGTTATCCTATTCTTCTAAGCCGACCTCATTTCATAGTTTGAAAGAGGTCGGGAAAATCTGTGTTTTTGTTCGATTTATTGTAAGAACACCACGTTATCTAAGCGGTAAACCGCACCGTTGCCTGTTCCCCACGCAGGAAATACCATAATGACGTCAATAGCGCTGACATCTATGCCACCATCTTGCAATTGGGTTAAATCAAAGGTGTAGGTTTGCCATTGGCCAACCACAGGCGCTAGCCCTTCAAGGCTATCTGTTAAATCCAACTCAACAGCCGAAGTATTGCCATCAGCTTCCATTTTCATTAACCAGACATCACCTTCAGCTTCTGAAATTAGCTTCATTTCAAACTGGAATTGCCCAGCAGCTAGAATACTGCTGGCATCAAAAGGTACGCCATCATCGCGGCTGTAAAAACCCATGACGGTGCCAGTGTTAGCATTGATGCGGAATTCCGCGGTTGCGCCATGCTGGGCATCATCCATTTCAACCGTTGGCGTGGTTCCGCCGCAGCAATCCCATAAAGGCCATTGCTCGTTTACTTGATCAGCAAATACAGTGAAATACGCGTTAGCTATACCGGTATTTCCACCGCTGGTGATGCCGGTTATGTCCGATGGGTTACCAATAAACAGATTATCAACGCGATAAACAGCACCCGCACCTGTTCCCCATGCTGGGAAGATCATGATAACGTCGATAGCACTTACGTCTAAACCTTGATCAGAGAGTGATAACAAATCGAAGGTGTATGTTTGCCATTGACCTTCCACCGGTGCAGCGCCTTCTTGGGAACTTGTAAGTTCAACCTGAACTTCGGTGGTAGTGTTGTCTGACTCTAGCTTCATTAACCAAACGGGGTCACCAGCTGGCATGGAATCCACTTTCATCTCAAAGGTGATTACACCTGTGGTCAGGATCGAAGATGCGTCAAAAGGTAATTCAGATTCACCGTTACGGCTGTTGAAACCTAATACTGTGCCGTTATTATCATTGATTCTGAATTCCGCTGTAGCACCATGCTCAGCATCATCCATTTCAACCGTTGGTGTTGTGCCACCACAACAATCCCAAAGCGGCCAATCAGGATTTACTCCGTCAACAAAACCTTGTAACACAGGGCCTGAAGGTGCGCCTGAAGCTGTCGGATCGTAGATTTTAAAGTTATCCACACGATACACAGCGCCGGCACCTGTTTGCCAAGTTGGGAATATCATTAAAACATCAATCATACTGACATCTAAGCCAGCATCAGCTAAATCGGAAAGGGCAAAGGTATAGGTTTGCCATTCGCCTTCAACAGGTGCAACATCTTCTTGAGAAGTTGAGAGTGCAACTTCCACCGCAGTGGTTGCGCTATCCGATTCAACTTTCAATAACCATGTGGTGTCAGCTGTAGTTGCGTTGACTAATTTCATGTCAAACTGGACTACACCGTTAACCAAAATAGCAGAAGCATCGAAAGCTTCACCTGCGCCACCATCTACTGAACGAGAAGTAATCCCAAGCACAGTCCCATTGTTGTCATTAATACGGAATTCTACGGTGTTACCATAAGGCGCTTCGTCTTCTTCAATGGTTGGCATTGTGCCGCCACAACAATCCCATACAACCCAGCCTTCTGCTAAATCGTCTTCAAAAAGATTTAATTGCGGGGAAGCGACTGCACCATCTTGCTCTATGCGCACATTGTCAACACGATATTTTGCACCGCCACCTGTACCCCATTCAGGGAAAATCATGATGACATCTATGCTGCCAACATCTAATCCAAGGTCGCTAAGTTGCTGAATAGGGAAGGTGTAAGATTGCCATTCTCCAACCACGGGGTCTAAACCCTCGACACTCTCGTTTAGGGCTAACTGAGCCGACGAAGTATTGCCATCCGCTTCAACTTTCAACAGCCAAGTAGTTGCACCACCAGTCGGAGATACCACTTTCATGTCGAATTTCAAGCTACCAATGCCAATCATAGCACCAGCATTGTAGGATTCTTCGCTTTCACCAATGCGGCTGTTGAAGCCTAGTACAGTACCTGCATTATCTAGAATTTCAAATTCAGCCACTGAACCATAAGTAGCATCATCATCCATTACTACCTGCGGAGTCGTGCCGCCACAGCAATCCCAAAGTGGCCAATCAGGATTTTCGCCGTCAGCGAAAATTGTGATAGGGGTAGCTGTAGGAGGTGCCGGTGGTGTAGGAGAAGGTGCTTTACCTTCAACTAAGGCGTCCTCTTCGTCATCATATCCTGGACGTATAGTTTCACAGCCTTTGCCTGTAGCTGGATCGACAGAACACTCATACACACGTACGTAATCAATTTGGTACGTTTGACCATTTTCAAAAGCGGTAGCATCTATACCGCCTTCATTGACATTTTCTGGCCAATCGCCACCTACGGCCAGATTGAGCAACAGATGGAAAGGTTGATCAAATGGCTCTGGACCGTAAGTGACTTCAGGCTCACCAGTAACTGGATTAAACTGAGGGGTATACCAGCCTTTGTGACGTAAGCCAATGGCTTCGCCAGTGCTGTTGTAACGAACTTGAGACTGACGTTGAGTAGCATACAAATAACCATTCATATACCAGCGAAATTCGCCTTCCTGCCATTCAATGGCATAGGTATTAAAATCATCTGCGGGGTTTAAACCATCAGGTGGGAGATATTCTTTACCTGATGAATCGTTATTAGGCCAAGCATTACCATAATGCAAGGTGCCATGAATATGTCTTTCTGGATTGCCATTTTGATCCATAGCACCAAGATTTACCGCCTCCATGATGTCTACTTCACCAGACTTTGGCCATTCGCCGTATTCATAGTCAGAAGGTAGCATCCAAAATGCTGGCCACGAACCTTGTCCACGGGGTAACTTAGCGCGCATTTCAACACGACCATAGGTAAAATCCATTTTACCTCGAGTATTTATCCGCGCTGAAGTATAAGCTTTTTCAGCCCCGGCTTCTGCTGGTAAAGCTACAATATTAAGTACACCGTCTGCTAAAAATAAATTTTCCGGACTGTCGGTGTAACATTGCTGCTCATTGTTTCCACCGCCGGCACAATTAATCTCATAGTTCCAGCTGCTGGTGTCCAAGGAAGCGCCATCAAACTCGTCTGCCCATACAAGTTGCCAATCGGAGATAGGTTGAGATGTGTCAATCTCAACAATTTCTGTATTCGTAGTGGTTTCGCTGCCACCACAAGCTATTAGTGAGAGAGCAAATACAGGTATCAAGGCATGTCTCGATAATGTATTTACGTGTTTTTTTACCATTGTTGTTCTCCAGTGTGGTTTCTCTCAAAGCACGTTCGTTTTTGTCATTTTGTTACCAGTATCAGGTTAAATCCTGGTCTTTTAAGCAATACGCGCTGAAGTCACCAAATCAAATGACCTTTTCTTCAGCCTGTAGCCTATTCAAATGTAATATAATTGTTAATAGCTGAGAGTGGTAAATGCGCTAAGTGGGATTTTTGCTGAGATGAAACGGATTTGTGTTTATTAAACAGGCAACAATTTATTTACTAAAAGTAGCAATTTGTCGCAAATCTAGTCCCTTTTATCTTGTTTAAGTTGTGTAAATCATCCATTGATTTATGTTGCTAAGCCTTAAAAGTGTAAAGGACAACAGAATGATAAAAATCACTAATAAGCTTGGATTGTCTAGCTTAGTGTTTGCTATGAGTACAATGCTTGTTGGATGTGTGCAGGGAGATGTTCAATCAAAATCTACACAAGTCACTCAAACGCAAGATGAAAATTCAGACAGGCAACAATCCGTTTCACCTTTTGCTATGGGCGTGGTACATGCTATTAATGTTGGAGGCAATGAATACCATGATCTAAGCGGTATTGTTTATTCGGCAGATAAGATTATTTCAGGTGAAACTCGCACTTTAAATGAAGCGATAAAAGGTACTCAAAATCCCACCTTATTTCAGTCTTATCGTCAGGGCGAATTGGAATTTTCGTTGCCGGTTGAGGACGGTACTTTTGCGTTAACCTTTCTTTTTGCAGAACCTAACGAGTCAGCCCAAATTGGTCAAAGAGTGTTTGATGTTCTCGTTAATGACCAAGTCGTGATTCCTGATTTAGATATTTTACCTGCCAGAGATGTAAAGCCCTTATCAGCCCTAACCCGCAGCGTGTCAAATATTCAATCTGAAGACGGGAAATTGAACATAAAATTGCAGGCCAAAGTTGGTGAGCCGGTATTAAATGGCGTTATTGTCAGAAAGTCAGTGCAAGATACCCGAAACTGGTCGCTCATATTTCAAGATGAATTTAATCAAGATGGAAAACCAGATCCTAGCAAATGGTCTTATAACATATGGCCTGCAGGGCAAGTAAACGACGAAGACCAGGCCTATACCGACAGATTAAAGAATGCACGCGTTGAAAACGGCAATTTGATAATCGAAGCTCACAAAGAGGAATACGGCAACGCTCAGTACACATCAGCGCGTTTGCTGACAAAAGGTAAAGCGGACTTTTTATATGGCAAGGTCGAAATGCGAATCAAAGTGCCAGCGGGACAGGGCACTTGGCCGGCGGCTTGGATGATGCCAACCGATTTCTTTAAATATGCCACAACTTGTAGCCCCGGTGGTGAAAGGCAAGGCGATGCAAAATGTGATGCATGGCCAAATTCAGGTGAAATTGATATTCTAGAGCACGTTGGCTACGACATGAATCGAGTGCATGGCACTGTTCATACTAAGTCCTATTATTGGGTTAATTTCGAACAGCGAAAAGGCAGTATTGAAGCCGAAGCAGTCAGTGAAAACTTCAGACTTTATTCACTAGAATGGACACCTGAATACATCTTTATCAGCTATGACGATATTCCATATTTTTATTATCACAACGAAGGTGAAGGCTGGGAAGCCTGGCCTTTTGATCATCCCTATCACATCATCCTTAACTTAGCTATTGGCGGCGGCTGGGGCGGCGCTGGTGGTCCCACTGATGACAGTATTTTTCCAGTGCGAATGGAAGTGGATTATGTGCGTATTTATCAACTTGCCGACGATAATTGATGTTATGTTTGATTGTTGAGTAAGTAATTTATGCATCAGGCACTGAATACACACCTTTTTAACTTTAGCATTTGTTTACATAACGTAAACAAATCTATAACCTGTGAGGGTATTTAGTGCTTCACCAAGAATTAGAGTTGATGCTGAAAAATTTAAAGGATAATCAAGAGTTCTTTACCGATTTTGGGTCGATGCGGTATTGGCAGGTCGCATTTTGGGGATTCTTGGGAATTGTCACTTTTTTCACCTTAACACTTTGGTACAGCCAAGCCAGTGTTATATATGTTATTCCTACCATCATTCAATCGGTGTTAGGGCTGATATTTTCTCATATCCTGCAATATCTCCTTGTTTATTTTTGGCAAACCAACCTTTGGTTTAAATCTGTCATTAACGTTATCTTGGTGGCAATTGTTTCACTCGCTTGGACCTTTGCGCGTATGTGGGTTTTCCAATTAATCACTGGAGAATCTCATATATGGAACGAGTTTGGTGGATGGTATTTTAGTAGTATTTTCATTTTCGTGAGCTGGACTGCCGTGTTTTACGGGGTTCAATACTACCGCTTATTACAAGAAAAAAAGAAAGACATGCTTAACGCAGAAGCAGCGGCTAGAGAAGCTAGATACAAAAGAGTACAAGCCCAAGCCACCGCGCGTGACGCTCAACTTCAAATGTTGCGCTATCAATTAAATCCGCACTTTTTATGTAACACCCTGAATGCCATAAACGCCTTGATTGAAGTAGAGGAAAACGAAAAAGCTCAGATGATGACAGTCAACTTGAGTCAGTTTTTACGCTATTCATTAGATAATATTCCTGATGGTAAAATTCCATTACAACAAGAAGTCGACATTTTGTGGTTGTACCTCAAAATTGAGAAAACCCGTTTCGAAGACAGACTTCAAGTTGTATTTGATGTTGAAACCGAATGCGAGCAGGCGTTTGTGCCTAGTCTTATTCTTCAGCCTCTGATTGAAAACTGTATGAAGCATGCAATTGCCAAATCCGAGTCTGGCGGCACAATCAAAATTTCAGCGAAAAAAAATCGAGATCTACTCGAATTGATGGTTGAAGACACAGGTTCGAATGAGCATACAGAAAATGAAAAAGCCGCTGCTAGCCTAAACAAAGGGGTAGGGCTTGAAAATACTAATCAACGTTTGGATATTCTGTATGCTGGTGAATACAAAATTACCGTGACACAATCCCAATTAGGTGGCTTAAAAACTCTAATTCAACTACCTTTTGAAACCGAAGACACACAAATAGCTCGACACCTAGAACCAGAAGAAAGAGGCGAGCAATGATGCTTAGGGCGATTATTGTGGATGACGAGCCACTTGCATTAGGCGTATTGCGATCCAAATTATCCAAAACCCATCAAGTGGAGATTATCGCCCAATGTAAAAATGGTCGAGAGGCCGTTGAAGCTGCACTTACCCACGCCCCCGACGTGATGTTTTTAGATATTCAAATGCCTGGTCTTGATGGCTTAGGTGTAGTGAAACGACTGCAAGATGATGCATTACCACTAATAGTGTTTACCACCGCCTTTGAGCAGTACGCGATAGATGCCTTTGATTTGCACGCTGTCGACTATATTTTAAAGCCAATTGATCAGGAGCGTATTGATCGCGCGGTAATACGAGTGAAAGAAAGATTAGCTATGCAACCAGCAATATCTAATAAATCTGGCATCATTGGCGCAATTGGCGAAATACGAAAATACAACGGTCGTGAAGATAAAGAAGCTTCCACATTATGGAGTGATGAGGACGCAGAACAGAAAAAAATTCTAATCAAAGAACGTGACGAAATTGTCCTTTTAGAACAGGATGATATTGCCTGGATGGATGCTGCAGGCGATTATGTTTGCGTACATGCCAAGGGTGAAACCTACATCAAAAGAAGCACCTTAAAAGAGCTATTGAGCCAGTTAGACACAGAAAAATTTAAACGTGTTCATCGCTCAACCATAGTCAATTTAAATTATGTCGAAAAAGTACTTCCTCACACAAAAGGAGAGTTTTTTTTAGTTTTGCAGCAAGATCAAAAACTCAAGGTATCTCGTAATTATAGGGACGCAATTAAACAGTTTTTACAGGCGGGCGTATAAATTCCTTTAGAGTAAACGCAGACATTCGGTTTTTCCTTTAAATGATTTATACTGCTTAAATATTTCCTTCCAATAACATTTGGCCACACACATGACCATTGATTCCATAAAAACAACATTACAAGGGTATTGGGATACGGCGTTAGCGCACATAACGGATCCTTCAGTACACCTTCAGGCCGTGAGTGTAATTTCAGTTTATATTGTTGCCTTTTTCTTGGCCAGAATCTTTCGTAATGCCATGCCTGTAACCCGTAATAAGCCAAGTGAATCAAGTCACTCGATTCAGATGTTGGCGTATAAATTAGGTAAATTTTTCTTTCCTATAGTAGCCATTGTCTTACTAAAGGTTTCTACTGTATTAGGTGCTCAGTTCCAGTTTGATGCATGGTTGTTGAATATTGCCTTGGTCATTGCGGTGATGATTTTTCTCAATTCCGCTATTGAAGAGTTTGTGAAAAGCGACAACTTAACGCTGTTTCTGCGATTTATAGTATTACCTATCGTTTTTCTGCATCTTATTGGTGTGTTGCCATTCTTTACTCAGGCACTTTCAAGCGTTTCATTAAATATTGGCAATATCGAAGTTTCACTTTATGGCTTAGTCAGGGTTGTAGTTTTTGGCGCCTTGCTATTTTGGATGGGACGAGCATCCAATTCGATTGGTCAAAATATTATTCGTAATCATAAGACTCTAGATATCAGTACCAAAGAGGTTTTTGCCAAGTTATTTGAGGTTGCCCTGTTCTGTGTCATTTTCTTGCTTCTACTCAATATCATGGGCATAAACCTAACTGCCTTGGCAGTCTTTGGTGGTGCAGTAGGTGTTGGGCTTGGATTAGGTTTACAGTCTATCGCATCTAACTTTATATCGGGCATAATCATTCTGCTCGACAGATCCCTTACTGTAGGAGACTATGTTGAATTGGATGATGGTACCAAGGGTTTTGTTCGCGAATTTAAAATGCGCTATGCGGTACTAGAAACCTACGACGGTAAAGATATCCTAGTACCCAACGAGAAGTTTATTAATTCGTTATTGGTTAACTGGACTCATAAAGATTCTAAGCAGCGATATCGAATTGATTTTTCCGTGGCCTATAAAACCGATATCAGAGCCATGTGTGAAATTGTTAAAGAAGCGGTAGCCCAGCATCCTCAGGTTATTAGTGGCGAAGATATTCCTTTTGAACTTAGACCAGACTGTGAAATAGACAGCTTCGGGGATTCTGGCGTTAACATGTTTGTTGAGTTTTGGATGGAAGGTATTGACGACGGCAAGAATCGCGTAGGCGGCGATTTACTATTGATAGTATTTGAAACCTTACGTGAACATAATATTGAAATTCCATTTCCTCAACGTGAAGTTAAAATTTTGGATACTGGTAAAACACCAGAATAAATTTCACATAAGCTTTTAATAGTCAGGGAATTTCACCTTTAGTTGACTGAACACCAAGTATCTTCTTGGTGTTCATTATTCAACTATGAGGTAAACATGTATAAACTAATCTCTGCAGCCGCTTTACTAGCTGCTTCCGGCAGTGTTCTGGCTGCACCTTCTTATGATTTTGTTCAAGTATCCTATGTGCAAACAGAATTTGAAGACCTTAAACCATTTAAACTTAAAGGTTTTGAAATAAAAGGCAGCATGGAACTAGGTCGCAATTTTTTTGTTCAAGCTAATTATTTCGACACAGAGGATAACATAAGCGAATTTGCTTTAGATATTGAGCGATGCGAAATCAACTTTGGCTATATTCAGCGTATTTCAGACGTTACCAGTATTGATTATCAAATCGGCTATGGCGAAATTGATATCTTGTTCGACGATAGTGAGCAGGAATTTAAAGATGGGACTAACTATTACACACCACAGGTTAACTTGCGCCATCATTATTCAGCAAACATTGAAGTCTATGCCGGTTTGGAATGGCAATTATGGGACGAGGGTTCTGATCAGAAGGCTTACAAACTAGGCGGTCAATATAATTGGGACAATCTTGCTGTAGGTTCTCAATACACCAAATTTTCAGATTCAGAAGTCTTTGCTGTTTTCGTCAAATATCAATTCTAATTTGCCATCTAGCGTTGTATTTGCTGTTACTGACCATAAACATCTAGTTATGGGTCAGTAACATTTCTTTACACAGAAATTTCACTTTCACTAAATTACGACTGTATACTTTGCTTTTTGTTATCATAATGCACTCATTGGTGTTGCGTTGATCGTCTATAAAGAGCAAAGGACAGCATGAATAAATCACAGAAATACGGCGCATTGGCAGCCATTGTGTGTGCTGCAAGCTTCATTATTGGATTGTCGCTGATATTAATCCTAGTGCCTGATTTCAATCAGGGTGCAGATCAAAGACTCGATATCATCAAAGAGCATGCTTTGTTAATGCAAGTTTGGTATTTCTTGGTTTACATTGTATTTGCCATCAGTGTACTCATCTTAACAAAAAGCATATTGGTTAAAGAGAAAAGAGAACATTCTGCACTAGAACAAGTTACTACCATCGTCAGCTACCTTTGGGCAAGTTACATTGTAGTCAGCGGATTAATTGCTATCGTTTCCATTCAGTTTATCTCGTCGAGTACTGACGCTTTTACATTGAATTCAACAGACCTTTGGCAAGATATTTATAAAATTCAAATGGGTCTCGGTGAGGGCGTTGAATGGGTTGCAGCAATTTGGGTGTTACTTGTTAACGCTTGTCTTCACCAAGGAAATCGGTTTAATCGTTCACTGATTATCTTTGGTGTAATCACTAGCATATTCGGCTTAGCTACCTTAATTCCTTCGTTGACAGAAGTGGGTGCTATATTTGGATTGTTACAAACCCTTTGGTTTTTGTGGGTATGTCTGTTGTTATTTAAAGGTTTTCGTGAAACTAGAGATAATGGCGATATAATAGGAGCATAGATATCCTATATGGCAATATCTAGGGAGACGGCCTTAATTCAATGTCTGCTTTAGCTTCAGTAGTTTTCTGCTTTGGTTGGCTTACATCATATGGCTGTGCACCATAGTTCGCAAGATGCAAAGCAGCTCCGCCCGTGACCACTATACTCAAGGTTAACCCAAGTAGGCTGACAAAAAATAAACAGAGTTTCCGTTTCAAATAAATCTCCTTTTTACTTAAAACTTGTAAAGGGTTTGGTTGATATTTGCATTATCGCCTGTTTTTGGCCAAAAGATTTGCCTTATCAACTGAATCATTTGCCTATTCGTACATATTTTTGTGTTTTGAATTTAGCAGGATTGAGCATGTGTAAAAAATGCTCAATCCTGATCTTTGTATAAGGTTAACGTTAATTAAGATCAAAACGATCTAGTTGCATAACCTTGCTCCAAGCTGCTACGAAATCTTCGGCAAATCTTTGTTGAGCATTGTCGTAGGCATATACTTCTGCCACAGCTCTCAATTCAGAATTTGAGCCGAAAATTAAATCCACAGGTGTTGCTGAGAATTTTAAGTCGCCGGATTTTCTATCATAACCATGATAAATATTGCCGCCTTGATGTTTCTTCCAAACTGTAGACATATCTAACAAGTTAACAAAGAAATCATTATTCAAGGTTCCTGGGTTATCAGTAAATACGCCATGCTTACTGCCATCCCAATTGACATCTAGTGAACGTAATCCACCAAGTAAAACAGTCATTTCAGGTACGGTTAAATCAAGTTGATCAGCCTTATCTACTAACATTTCCGTTGGTGATCGATAACTCGCTTGTGCATCGTAATAATTTCTAAAGGCATCAGCACTTGGTTTTAACAGATCAAAGGACGCAACATCTGTTTGCTCTTGCACTGCATCACCTCGACCGGGAGTAAAGGGCACTTCTACTTTAACACCCGCTTCTTTGGCGGCATTTTCAATTGCCGCTGCGCCTCCGAGTACAATTAAATCAGCCAGAGATACTTTTTTCTTACGCGAATCAAAGTCTTGCTTAATTTCTCGAAGTGCCTCTAACACCTGGGCTACTTCATCAGGATTATTTACCTGCCAGTCTTTTTGTGGCGCCAGTGCAATTCGGGCACCATTCGCTCCACCTCGATTGTCGCTGGCTCTAAAGGTAGAAGCTGATGCCCAAGCAGTGCGAATTAATGCTTGATTGGAAAGACCTGCATCTAATATCTTCGACTTCAATTTCCGAATATCACGACTGCTTGGTAAATCATGTTTAACTTCAGGTATAGGATCTTGCCAAATGAGAGTTTCAGACGGCTTTTCATCCCCTAGTAAAACACTAGCAGGTCCCATATCTCTGTGCGTAAGCTTGTACCATGCTTTGGCAAACGCCAGTCGATATTCCTCTGGGTTTGCTAAAAAGCGTTCGGCAATTTTCTTATATTCAGGATCAAATTTAAGCGCCAAGTCTGCTGTTGTCATGACGGGAGAATTAAACTTACCCTCTACATGAGCATCAGGCACTGATTTGTGCATGGATTCATCAGTGGGAATCCATTGAATTGCACCTGCTGGGCTACGCGTTTGTT
This sequence comes from Glaciecola sp. 1036, assembly GCF_050306235.1. Taxonomy (NCBI): domain Bacteria; kingdom Pseudomonadati; phylum Pseudomonadota; class Gammaproteobacteria; order Alteromonadales; family Alteromonadaceae; genus Glaciecola; species Glaciecola sp. 1036. The sequence goes on from NZ_JBLWFH010000002.1 coordinate 333,369, forward strand.
GCCATTCTAAATTCAATAGATTCGACAAATACAATGTAGTCCATTGGGTAGGTGCCTGTGTCCATGCGCCTTCTAAACCACTGGTAATGGTGTCTTCAGAGTGACCTTTACCGCAATTGTTTTTCCAACCTAAACCTTGCTGTTCAATACCCGCCGCTCCAGGTTCGGCTTCCATACAATCTGCTGGCTTGTGAGCGCCATGCATTTTACCAAAGGTATGACCGCCTGCAATAAGTGCAACGGTTTCCTCATCGTTCATTGCCATGCGGCCAAAAGCCACTCTTATATTACGCGCTGAACCCACAGGGTCTGGTTTACCTTTTGGCCCCTCAGGATTTACGTAGATTAGTCCCATGTGAGTAGCACCTAATGGACGTTGCAGCTTGCCGTCTCGTTCTTCCCGGTCACTGGCAAGCATTTTAACTTCAGGTCCCCAGTAAACTAAATCGGGCTCCCAATCATCCGCTCGCCCACCTGCGAATCCAAAGGTTTCGAATCCCATGTTTTCTAAAGCAACATTTCCAGTAAGAATCATAAGATCGCCCCAAGATAAAGCTTCACCATATTTTTGCTTTATGGGCCATAATAGTCTGCGAGCTTTATCGAGATTTCCGTTGTCAGGCCAGCTATTTAAAGGGTCAAAACGCATTTGGCCACCAGCGCCACCGCCTCTTCCGTCAAGGGTGCGATAAGTACCAGCGGAATGCCATGACATACGAATGAAGAATGGCCCATAGTTACCAAAGTCAGCCGGCCACCAATCTTGCGATGTAGTGAGTAAAGTATCTATATCTTTTTTAACCGCGGCTAAATCTAGTGTAGAAAAAGCTTTTGCATAATTAAAATTTTCACCCAGAGGGTTGGATCTACTGTCATGGTCTCTCAGCGGGGACAAATCCAGTTGATCGGGCCACCAAAAATTATTCGATTTTGGCGCAAATGTTTTGCTATGACCAGTGCCCATAGCGCCAGCGGGTTTAGTCATTTCTTGATTAGCATTTGCGAACGTAATGTTTGTGCTCAGTGCCAAAGTGCAAGCGATCACTGATGGCAGAAGTTTTGTACGTATTGTCATTGTTGTGTCCTCTGTATGATCAAGGTGTTCAATTTTGTGTGTGCTTTCTTCCCTCGGCGCCCACCTTGATGATTGTTATTGAAATTAACATCTTCATTACAAAATATAGCAGTGGAAAAAATTTTGGTGTAATGGATTAAAGCGATAGTTGTAATAGGGAAAATCGATTCAATAAAATACTGATAGAAAATAATGGGTTATGGAGTTAAGAAAAGTGTTATTGCAGCATATCATTAGATGTTTTAGGGTTGTTAGATTAGGTAACTCTCCTTCAGGTAAGCATTAATATGTCATTTAATTTTGACCAGTGGCAAAAAATTCAAAGCATTCAAAGTTTGTGGAGCGGCTATGGAGAAATTGCTCGATATCAGTCGGAATTAAATGAGCAAACCATCATTGTAAAAGAGATCAACTTAACTCAAAGTGAAAAGCATCCTCGGGGCTGGAATACGGATATCTCTCATCAACGTAAATTATCTTCTTATGCGAATGAAATCTGTTTTTATCGAGAGTTTGCTCATTTAACAAATAGCTTATGTAAGGTGCCTGCTTATATTCATAGTCAGCAGTCTCAAGAACGCTTATTCTTGATAATGCAGGATTTAGATGCATTAGGATTTACCAAGCGACATGCTGATGGCAATTTGCAAAAGGCTAAACAAGGCTTAACTTGGTTGGCCAACTTTCACGCAACATTCATGCTGATGGATGCCCCTCAACTTTGGCCAATTGGCACTTATTGGCACTTAAAAACTCGGCCCGATGAATGGCAAGCAATGCCTATTGGAGAGCTTAAAGATAAGGCCAAAGATATCGACCAGATGTTAAATTCTGCAAGGTTTCAAACCCTTGTTCATGGCGACGCTAAGCTGGCAAACTTTTGCTTTCATAACAATGAAGATAAAATCGCCGCCGTGGATTTTCAGTATGTTGGCAAGGGCACACCAGTAAAAGATGTAGCCTATTTTATTGGGAGTTGTTTTTTCGCTGATCACCTTGATGATTATGCAGATGAACTCTATGAATATTATTTGGAAAAATTATCCGAGGCGTTGTCACCAAGATTTTCGCCATCAGAAATACAGGCAATACTAGAGGAATGCCAAGCACTTTATTGCTATGCATGGGCTGACTTCGAGCGCTTTCTGCAAGGTTGGTCGCCAGGGCATAAGAAGCTGAGTTCTTATTCCGCGAAATTGACTTTTCAAGCCTTAAGATAATAATGAACCCCGACTCCATTATCCTAAGAAAGGGGAGATGAGTAGCCTGATGGCGAGTAAGGTGATCAGTATTTTGAAAATGATTGCGAATTTTTCTGCTGGGATTTTGTTGAGTGCTTTTAACCCAATCCAAGTGCCAATGAAGCCGCTGATAATCATCAAGGCGATTAAACCTAACCAATCAGTGAAAATGAAACCAATAAAACCGAAAGTAAAAATTTTCAGCCCGTGTTGCATCGACATGCAGGCAGCGAAAGTCGCGACTATAGCGTGTTTATCTGTGCGTTGAGCATGTAATACAGAAGCAACCAAAGGGCCGGTGGCACCGAGGAACATGGATAAAAAAGTAGTAATAAAACCAGTGAGGATTTGTAAGCTATTGGGCAGTTCTCTTTTTTTGGGTTTTACTCCCCAAGTAAGCAATAGCACAAACACTGCGATACTAATTTGAATTACATTCGCGGGCAGTTGCACGATAACAAATATGGAAATTACTGCAGCTAGAATGGCGCCAAAGACGAAGTATGCAAAAATGCCTTTGTCTAGGTGTCTATGAGTAAGCATCATTCGGTTCGCATTAGAACCAAACTGTACCAATCCATGTACCGGTATCAAGGCACCAATTGGTAGCACATTCGCCATTAAAATGATCAATAAAAGCCCACCACCAATGCCAAGTGAGGCAGTGACAAATGATGTAATACAGGATGCTAAGATCAAAACAAGGGTGGTTTGAGGGCTTATAGCTTCCGGAACAAAAAACTCAATCATTGATGCGCGGTACTATGCTTGTGAGCATAAATTTCGTAATATAGAAAAAAACATAATAATAAATAAACGACAGGAAAGCATCATGAAATATCCTATAGTTAGCGCCATTTCAATGGCCGTTATTCTTGGTTTAGCTGGTTGTAGTCAACCCGATACCAGCAGCTCTACTACAACAACTGAATCTAGTGCTCAAACGAGTGCAGAACAAGCGTTTGAAAATCCACTTTTAGCGCCATTCGCGGGACCTTATGAAGGTGTGCCTGCCTTTGACAAAATGGATTTGACTTATTTAAAGCCTGCACTTGAAAAAGGCATGGAATTATCTTTGGCAGACTATCAAGCAATTGCAGATAATCCAGCACCAGCGACCTTTGAAAATACCTTTGTAGAAATGGAAAAAGCAGGTGAAGAGCTAGACCGGGTGTATACCTATTACGGTATATGGGCATCTAATTTATCATCGCCTGAATTTAGGGAAATCCAAAAAGAAATGGCACCAGAGCTTAGTGCTTTTGGTTCTAAAATTACTCAAAACGCAAAACTATTTGCGCGCATTAAAGCGGTTTATGAAGGCGAGGAATTCGACACCCTTACTGAAGAAGAGCAGCGAATTGTCACTGCTACTTATAACCGGTTTGTGGGCAGTGGTGCTGAACTCGACGAAGAAAGTAAAAAACGCTTTGCAGAAATCAATCAAGAACTAGCCCAATTGCATACTCAGTTTCAGTCTAATGTGCTTGCTGATGAAGAAAACTACGTGCTTTATTTGACCGAAGAACAGCTTGGTGGTCTACCTGATTCGTTCATTCAAGCATCAGCTGCCGCTGCTTCTAGTAGAGGACAAGAAGGTAAGTATGCAATTACTAACACCCGTTCGTCTATGGATCCTTTCTTAACCTATTCTACCGAAAGAGCCTTAAGAGAGCAGGTCTGGAAAACCTATTATAACCGTGGCGATAATGGTGATGAATTTGATAACAATGAAATTATTAAACAAATACTGAAGCTACGCCATGAACGTGTGCAAATGTTAGGGTTTGAAAACTATGCGCAATGGCGCTTACAAGATCGCATGGCAAAAACACCCGAAAATGCCATGAATTTGATGGAAAAAGTATGGCCAGCTGCAATTGCGCGTGTTGAGGAAGAAGTGGCCGATATGCAAGCAATCGCAGATAAAGAAGGCGCAGACATTACCATCGCACCTTGGGATTATCGTTATTATGCTGAAAAAGTAAGACAAGCCAAATATGACTTAGATTCAAACGAAGTGAAGCAATATTTGCAGCTTGATAAGTTAAGAGAAGCCATGTTTTATGTGGCGGGTGAGTTATTTAATTTTAACTTCACACCAGTGCCCGAAGGCAAAGTGCCAGTGTTCCATGAAGACGTGAAGGTTTGGGAAGTCACGGATAAAACCAGCGGGGATTTAGTGGGATTATGGTACTTAGATCCCTTTTCACGCAAAGGTAAACGTTCAGGGGCTTGGGCGACTTATTATCGCTCGTACACCACTTACCAAGGTGAAACCAATGTACTGTCGTCAAACAACTCTAATTTCGTAAAAGGCGTACCTGGAGAACCTACGTTAATTTCTTGGGATGATGCAGAAACTTACTTCCATGAGTTTGGCCATGCGCTTCACTTTTTATCTGCAAAAGTAAAATATCCGAGTTCTCATTCTGGGGTGAGAGATTACACGGAATTTCAATCACAGTTATTGGAAAGATGGTTAATTACGGATCCGGTGATTAATAACTATTTGGTGCACTATAAAACTGGCGAACCTATTCCAGAAAGTTTGGTTACCAAGATTAAAAATGCATCTACTTTTAACGAAGGATTTAAAACCACTGAATACATGGCGTCTGCTATCATGGACTTGTTGTATCACACAACAGACCCTGCCACTATCGAACCAGATACATTCGAAGCTGAGGAGTTAGCAAAACTGGGTATGCCAGAAGAAATTGTAATGCGTCATAGATCTACTCAGTTTGGTCATGTGTTCTCTGGAGAAGGCTATGCGGCGGCTTACTATGGTTACATGTGGGCCGAAGTTTTAACATCTGATGCAGCTGAAGCCTTTGCCGAAGCTCCCGGCGGTTTTTACGATAAAGCAACCAGTGAAAAATTAGTGGATTATTTGTTTTCAGTCAGAAATGCCATGGACCCAGCCGAGGCTTATCGTAAATTCAGAGGACGAGATGCCAAGGTGGAAGCCTTAATGCGCGACCGTGGTTTCCCTGTAAACCAAGACGATAAATCTGAAGATTAAGTTTCACCAATGACCCTGATGAAAATCAGGGTCTTTTTTTACTGAAGAAGTAACCACAAAACAACTGTCATTCCGTTCAAGAACGGAATCTCCATGGAACAAACCGATGTTTCAACAAAGACTCGTCATTCCGTTGAAGAACGGAATCTCCTTGGAACAAACTGAAGTTTAAACAACGAATCGTCATTCCGTTGAAAAACCGAATTCCTTGGAAAAAACCGATGTTTCAACAATGACTCGTCATTCCGTTACAAAGCGGAATCTCCTTGGAACAAACTGAAGTTTAAACAACGAATCGTCATTCCGTTGCAAAACGGAATTCCTTGGAAAAAACCGATGTTTCAACAATGACTCGTCATTCCGTTGCAAAACGGAATCTTCTTGGTACAAACCGATGTTTCTACATTGAAAACAACAGTCAACGAGCTTCCATTGACATTTCCTCTAATTTGGCATGAAATTAATCTAAACATGCATATCTAGCAACTATCGATTTATGCATAACTAGACGCGTAGATAATAAGATCGTTATAACTTTCAGAGGATTGAATTTGAAATCATTGGATGATTACAAAACAATAATCGATGATCTGGAAAATCAGAAAGGACTCACTATTGAGCTTTAAAGTAATCAAAGTAGATCGCTAATTTTATTTGGCATTTTATTTTTTCTACAGACTCGGGTAATGACAAGGATGACCATCCATAAGCAACATGTGAAAATTGGCTTAAACTTTCGTCTTTTGGTGACTGATGTTCACATTGCTAACGGGGAAATTCTATGCATAGAGTGACGTCATATAACACTTGTTCATATTCGGATGTGAGGCAAACCGGATTCACTTCATTAATGGCTAAAAAGCATTAAGGTCGCAATGAATCAGTTCGCGAAAATTCTTAGAGGATATTCGAAGCTAAAGTTCAAAATGCTTGGGTACGCAACCATTAAGGATATTCCAACGGATAAGTTTAATTACATTATCGTATCACTTGTTACTTCGGGATGGAGAAAAACGTATATTTACAACGGATTTGATGCTTGGATAGACTACGGCAAAGTAAAATTAAAGAAAAATGGCCGCCGTCTTACTTTCGAATGGGATAACTGGGCGGAGGGTAGCGTTGAAGGTTCGGTCAAAGATATTGAGAAGTTGGCTAGAAAATACAATTTAACTGTTACTAACGAGTGGCGTTGGTCAGAGTATGATGCAAAGCCCTGACAAATTTGTACAGATAAAAAGGAAAAATATAAGAATGGATCTCGAATCTCTTAGACTTATCACAATTATTGGTTCTTTAGCTGCAATCATGCTCTACATCTACAGAATTGTATGCACTGTTAACCTAATGCGGTCTGATTCTCCAAAATTAGAGGGATACAACAGACTTATTTATGCAGGATTGATTTTTATCATACCTCTGGGCATTGGTGCTTGGATATATGATTTTGTAGTAAACAATAAAAAGGTATCTCCTTTATTTCTTTTTCCTTTTGCAATTGTTGTAACAACCTTTATCCAAGGCATGATTATACTCTTACCTCACGTAAATAAGTTTAACTTCGATTATATTGGTTGGTAGCGGCATAACTAGCGGATTAACTCGTTCGTTGGTATGAAACACTGTGACATGCCGCGAATACAATGTCACGGTAGTTAAGCAAGTTATCTCGATTTTCATCGCGACGACAATTCTTCATTGAGCCACTTAAGTTACTATTAATGGTAACTTGAAAATTAATTTAAAAAAATTTGTGAGATTTTCTTTTTCGCTGCGAATAATTAGTTAAATAAGGTTTGATAGCAAGATTATGAAGATCGTAACTAGGGGTTTAGTGTAATGGTGAAGACGTTAGTTTCCAATAGATCACAAGCAAACCCAGTCCCTCTTTTATTCATTAATTTATGTAAACAGGGTTTCTTATAGATGCCATTTTTAAATAAAAGTGAGGTCAAGGTTAGTAAGCGAGAGTTGTTTTTGGAACTCGTTGAAAAACACAAAGGGATCCTTTTTAAAGTCACTCGTTCATACTGCAAAAATGAGTTTGACCGAGAAGACCTAACACAAGAAATTCTGGCCCAAATTTGGCGTTCTTTAGATACCTACAATGACGATTTTAAAATTACAACCTGGATGTATCGAGTGGCCTTAAATGTCGCCATTTCATTTCACCGAAAGGACAAGTCAGGTGCGTTTAAACACTATGAGATAGAAGACAAACTACTCAGTTATGACATGAATGAAGAAGCAGAAAACGAACAGAGCATAATCCAACTCTATACCTTTATAAATCAGCTTAACGATATAGATAAGGCTGTATTGTTGATGTATTTGGAAGGGGAAAATCAGTCGGAAATTGCTGCCAATTTAAGCATTTCGATTTCAAATGTCTCAACCAAAATTAGTCGAATTAAACAAAAATTTCAGCACAGTGCTGGGTAAAACTTCAAGGTGGAATTGAATATGAATTTAGAGCAAATGCAATCATTATGGCAAGACCACAGCCTAAAGTTAGAAGAGTGTATAAGCCTCAATAAAAGGCTACTCAATGAGAAACAGAAAGAAGAACAAAAAAGCAAGTTGCACAATCTAGTTGTGTCCAGAACGCTGGAAGGAGCTTTGTTTTTTATCATCTGTGTAGCATTGTCTAAATATATTGTTTCCTCTTGGAGCCTATCTGCACCTGTGGTGTCTGCAGTTGTACTAAATGTTTTTGCCATTGTTGGTCTAGCCGGCAATATCGGTCAAATAACACTGTTAAATAAAATAGACTTTGCGAAACCCATAAAACAAACCTTAACTGACCTTATTGTGGTTAGGTCTCACAATATGCAAATTTTTAAACTAATAATGCTCTCGGCACCCTTCTATATGGCTTATGTATTTTTAGGTTATGACATTATTTATGAACTTGATCTTTACTCATTGATGTCAGCTGAGACAAAAATTGCGTTTGCTGTGATTTCATTAGTGTTTGTTGTACTTGTTGTCGTCTTAATAACAAAGTTAACGCCAGAAAATCGAGGTAACAAGATTATAGACTGGCTATATAGAGAAGTATCGGGCGAGAAGCTGACGCATTTATTGGATGAAATGGAAAATATAGACAGAGCCAAGAGATAAAATCGATAGGACTTGCTTAGCTGTCAGTTTTTAATACAGACAAACTTTAACAAAAGGAGTGTTATATGAAATATTTAATTGTCGCCGTGTTGGCACTATTTACACTAAGCGCAAATAGCGCTAATACCGACCAGCCGTCAATAGAGCAACCCAAGCTAAGTGATTACCGGGTTGGTGAAAAATGGATTTGGGAATTTAAAGGCGTCACAACACAAGGTGAAGTGCGCTCTGAAGGACGAGATGCCAGGGAAGTGGTTGAAGATAACGGCGTATTAAGCATAAAAACGCAGCACGGCTTAATTCCTGTATCTAACATAGTGAAACCAATAACAAGCGACACGCCTAGATTTAAGTGGCCGTTAGAAGTGGGAAAAAAGTGGGTATACGAAAGTCATTGGGAAAGCGAAGACGGTACCACAGGTAAAACGGTGCAAAACGTCGAGGTCTTGTCGTATAAAGAAGAAACAGTTGGAGCGGGAAAGTTTATGGCTTTCACTATTGCTTACAAAGGAACAGTGAGTAATTCAAGGGGGTACATTGCAGATTCTGAAGAAGTATATGTGTATTCTCCAGAAGTGAAAAACTTCATCAAACTCACCCAAACACAAGATGACTTCCACTATGTAGAGGAGTTGGTAGAGTACAGCAAACCCTAGCGTTTTTAAACGCTAGGTAATTATCATCTTTGATAACTCGATCGTAAATCCAATTAACGCTAAAACCAGCCCAACTCCCCCGATCGCGTTTCCTCGACCGAGAACAATGCCGAGTCTGACAAATACCTTGCTTATAAATATCACAACACCTATAAACACGGTAAATACAGTAAAGGCTAAGTTTGCAACTATGCTCATCCTAGGTTCTAAGATTGAGATTATAGCCACAGATATCACCCATATAGCAATATAAGCAACTATTGCCACAAGATTCCAATCTTTCCTAGTGGCAGGGCGTCCTACAAACCGGAACTGAACATTTTCGAAAAAGACTTTGAGGCGTTCTGATAAGACGGGTAAATAAAGTTCAACCGTCACTAACATTAAACCAATGACTTGAACGGTAAAACTCACCCAATTTATTATACTGTCGGTCAAGATATACTAACTTCCCTGCCTTATATTCTTCGTGCAAACCAGTATAACCCTATCGGGAGAACAAGGATACTTCTCGGTCAAAATGGTGTTTTCGGATGAAAATCTAGGTTGTGCGCTCAAGAAGTAAACTTAGTTTGTTGATTTTGACAAAAAAATGAATTTTTTACGTCATTGCTATTAACAGGCATCTTGCCTAGTGGTAAACTCCGCGTCAGTCATTTAGCGATGACTATTGTAAACCTTCAAATGCGGCGTTAGCTCAGCTGGATAGAGTAGTTGGCTTCGAACCAATTGGTCGGGAGTTCGAATCTCTCACGCCGCGCCACTCCCTTTTTTTCATGCCTATCTTGGCGGATCTATATTGTTCGCAATACTGTTGTTGACTCTAAACCAACCCGCAATTGACAAGCGCTGTGTGTTGGCTGGCAGAACTTCATGCTCAAACTCTTCACTTAGAAAAATGACTACTGTGCCGAATTTAGGTTCTACTTTTATGCCTTGAGTGTCATTTTCATCGCGATAAATCACCAATTCGCCGCCATCACCGGGTTGCCAATCTTTATTCAAGTAGGTCACTAAGGATAACACGCGGTTGGTATCGCCTTTAAAAGCATCTAAGTGGCGCTTATAAAAATGCCCCTTTTCATATACTGCGAAATGGCTTTCAAACGAGAACAAACCTAAAAACAAACGACGATTTAAGAAAGTCTGAATGTCTGTAGTCCAGTTTAACCAACTAGCGCCTGCAGGGCTTTCACCATTAATCCAAGCAATTTCATCATTTCGTACTTTTTCGTTTACTTGTTGATTAAGCTCACGTCCGATGCCTGCCTCGTTAAATTTTTCATTCGGCATTTGAGTGATATGAAAGTGCAGCATATCAGCAAGCTCATTGGGTAATGCATTTGTTTGGATGCTATAACCTTTTTGAAGTATGTCTTGGGTTATTTGATTGAGAAGTGAACGCGTATTGTCAGTGCAAGACTGAAGGCTTTGTTCTGCTAGTATCTGCTCCATGAGCGCTCTTGGAATATTTATTGTTGACGCTTTTTACGCGCTTTTGAACCCCTTATCAAACAAATTATTTTTATCTTCACAGACAAAAATAATTTGCTAGTCAACAAGTTAAATAAAGCCAAATGAGCCAGTTCGGCATTTCATACGTAGCCACTAACTCAATCTAGGTATTCAACAGGATTAGACAATATTATGCGACAGAAAATAGCGTTTCTAATAACAATGCTTTTGGCTTCAAGCTTTGCAACGGCCGAAGAAATTGAGATGAAAGGCAGTCAAGGAGCATCTTTAAATGCCACTGTGTTAGCATCGTTCGATCAACCTTGGGCAATGACCTTTTTACCCGATGGTCAAAGCTTGGTAACGGAAAAAACCGGTGCAATTTGGATGCTGGATAAAAATCAGAAAAAGCTGTTCACACTCGAAAATGTGCCTAAAACGCAGGCCCGGGGTCAAGAAGGATTAGGGGACATTATCTTGCATCCAAACTTCTCTGAGAATAATCAAATTTATGTGTCCTATGTTGAAAGAGATCCAGAAGACGACGCATACAGTGGCGCTGTCATTGAGCGTGCTACTTTGAATACAGCCAGTGGTAAAGCAAGTTTATCAGACCGCGAAATTATATGGCGTCAATCGCCTAAAATGACCGGCAACGGTCACTACTCGCATCGAATGGTGTTTTCCCCAGATGGGTATTTATTTATCACTTCAGGTGAGAGACAAAAATTCACGCCGTCACAAAATATGGCAATGAATTTGGGCAAAATTCTGCGTTTAAATGATGATGGTTCCGCACCAGAAGACAATCCTTTTTATGGTAACGGCGAGGTAGCAAATCAAATCTGGACCCTTGGCCATCGTAACCCTCTAGGCATCGACTTTGATGCCCAAGGGAATTTGTGGGCCCACGAGATGGGACCTCGTCATGGTGACGAATTAAATCTGATAGAACGCGCCCGTAACTATGGTTATCCAATGGTGTCTCAAGGAGATCATTATTCTGGCGTGAAGATTCCTAACCACGAAGACTACCCAGTGTTTTATTCACCTAAAGTGGCTTGGGTTCCAGCGATTAGCCCGGCCGGATTTATTATCTACAAAGGAAATGTTCATAAAGACTGGTCTGGCAATGGCTTTATTGGTGGCTTATCGTCAAGAGCCTTGGTCAGAGTCGCGTTTGAGCAGAAGCAAAATGGTGATTGGAACGCAGAAGAAGCCGAGCGTTATGAGTGGGGTGCGCGAGTGCGCGAGATTGATCAAGATGCACAAGGCAACATTTTTGTACTAGAAGATGGGCCTGAAGGTAAATTACTAAAAATTCTACCTGAGTAGATTGTAAGTTACTTTGTAATAAATGGGGCGATATTTTCGCCCCATTTTCATTTGCATTAAACTTAACTTGGATAAGCATCAAAACAAGTGGCTTGTTTACCTTCATCAAACCAAGCTGGTCTTTCTTGCCAGAATATATTCGCCATGGGTCTAATTTCTGGATCATCATCCAAAAATCCTGCTGGCACAACTAAATATGAATTATCTCGGCTTGGATAAGGTACTTGAGAGCCACAACTTGAGCAAAAGGCATTTCTAAACCTTTCGGCTTCAGGTAAATCATATTGTTTTACTAACTCTTTGCCTGACACCCAAGTCAATTTGTCAGGTGTGGTAAATAGCAAAGCGGCAAAGGCAGTACCCGCCTTCTTTTGGCAACGATTACAATGGCATTGAAAAAAACGCTGAAAAGGCCCCTCAACGCTGCATTTTACTTGACCACACAAACAGCTCCCAGATACGGTTTTTGACATAAAAATACCCTTCTAATTATTCTAATAAAAATGCTAAAACGCCTTGTTAAATAGACAGTAATATTGAGTAAAAAATTTCTCAAGTAATTATAGAAAAAGTCGATAAATCGTTATACCCACAAAAAGCATTTGGAGTAGTTGTGCAAAAAGGTTTTACATTAATTGAATTAATCATAGTGATTGTCATTTTAGGCATATTAGCGGTGACCGCCGCCCCGCGTTTTATCGATATTTCAGATGATGCGCATGAAGCTGCAACGCGAGCTGAAGCGGCGGCCTTCAAAACTTCTGTTCAATTAGTGTATGGTTTGTATCAAATGCGCCAAACATCTCCATTAACCGTAGGCGATCAAACGGTGTATATAGACTCTGTTTCTGGCTATCCCACAGGTGATGGCAGTGGCGCACAGTTTTGCGTAAATCTCTGGACCCGTTTGTTAAACAGCTCTGAGACAGTTAATGGAGTTTCTAATCCTGCGTCAGCACTTGCTGATGGTTGGAATTCATTTGGTTTTACTGAAATGTGCGCGTACGGTAAACAATATGGGGATCGTACGTTCGCCAGTGGAAATTTACCTCACTTTGTGTATTACATTCGCGATTTTGGTCCTTACACATACAACGGCCAAACCTATCAAGGTTCAGCCGGTGATGTGCAGGTTATTAACTTCTAAGCCTTAGCTGGCGCTACTTCATCTTCATTGATGTCTGTCGCCGGCTTAACTACAAATTTTTGTAGCAAAGTCGGTAACACTGTTAAATCACAGAACAGAGCAAATAGCATAGCGCTGGCTGTCAATAAGCCAAAATACACGCTAGGCATAAAATCAGAGAACATAAACATGCCAAAGCCTAATGCAATGAGCGTCGTGGTATAAGTAATCGCCAATCCAGTATGAGAAAACGCGCTTTTTAGTCCACTAAGTTTGTCTTGGTTTTGTCCTGTTATAAAGGCATCCATAAAGTGAATAGTGTCATCTACCGCTATGCCCATGGCGATCGCAGCTATGGTAATTGTCATCAAATCTAATGGGATACCTAGCCATCCTATAAGCCCCAAAATTGCAGTAGTGGTAATGATATTGGGTACCAGAGCAATTAGCGCTAGCTTCAACGACCTGAATATAATCAAAAGTACAATACCGAGTGCTATGTAAACAATGCCTAATGTAGTGATTTGTGAATCGAAAAGGCGTGAAAGTATATCCTGGTACAAAATGAACAGATTGGTTAGTTTATATTGTTCTGGTTCTAAACCAGACGCGGCTAAATCGGCTTTGATGTTGTCCAGTAGTTGCTGGCGATTTAGATCAGGTAAAGAGTCTTTTATTCGAGTTGATATTCGCAAAGTTTTTGAGTCTGTATCAACGTAGGCCCCTAACAGTTGATCAATAACCTCTTTGTCCACCACTTCATAGATAACGTCTAATTCGTATTCAGTGAGCGGCATATTTTGATTAACTTGTTTTGCTAACAGGGTGAAGTTAATTAAAGAGGTTACATTGCCGGATGCTTCAAAAGCATCAATAGTGGCATGACTCAAGTGCAACTGATTTATGGTCTCGGCACGTAAGAACAAGTCACCCTCTTGGGCATTAGGCAAGTTTATAACCACATCTAATGCGGTTGAACCACCAAACTGCCGGTCTATAAAACTGAGCTCTTGGTAGATCTTGGTGTCTTGGTGAAAGTAGTTGATGAAACTATTTTCAACGGTAAGCCTACTAATTCCTACACTTAAACCGATTAAAATTGCTAGCGGAATTATGGCGGTTTTGGCTGGGTGATTAATTACCCATGACTTAACTTTGTTGAGTAGCGACTTTACCCAAGTATACTCATGCGCTTCTTTAGTCGCTGGCAAAAAGCTCAATATCGCAGGAAACAGCAGTAAAGCCACTAGTAAAGTCACAAGATTGGAAATTAGCATCATGATACCGAAATCCATTACCGGTTGAATGCCACTAAATATCAGCGATGCAAACCCGATTGAAGTGGTTATGGCGGCAAAAAAGCAAGGTGCTATTTTATCTGTAAGTGTGGCTATCACTCGTTCTTTTTGAGTTAAACTTTCGTCATCTCGGCTGATTTCTCGATAACAGGTAATTAAGTGAAGCATTATGGCCAAGGTTAATATGAGTTGTAAGGCGATAAAGTTGGCAGATATGACAGTGGCTGGGATTTGCAAAATTGCCAATACGCCCATAGTCACAGTGATACTAGCACCACAGGCCAGTATTGGAAAGATGACCCATTTCACACTTCTATAAAGTATTGCCAGTAACAAACAGATAAGCGCGGCAATGCCAATGCCAAAATAAACAAGATCTTGTTTTACTATTTCAATTAAACGCAGGCCAACAACATAACTTCCCCCAATGAAGATATCAGCATCAGCATCTGTAGACGCAATTATTTGCTCGATTTGTGCTAATTCTTGTTGTCGAGTTTTCCCTATCTGCTCCTCAATTTTACTGGCTTCTTGTTTTAATGAGTCAAGGGTTTGTTGTTGTTCGTCAGACAATTCTCCATCTAAAGTTTGCGCTTGAATATCTAACATTTGCGCGTTTAATGCTTCTAATTCTGAATTTTTCTTAAACACCAATTGAATTGACGTGGCATCTTGTTGTTCGTTAACCAAAAGATCCGTATAAATGGGATGCTCACTGAGCATATTTCGCATTTGCTCAACAGAATATTGCTGTTTTTGGTAGGTTAAATCAGCCACATTATCAATTTGCAGTAAGTTAGTAGCACTTGAAATTAGGGGGACATTAAGAATCGAGTTGGTCGTTTCCAATCGCTCTATTTGTTCAAATTGATTTGTTAACTGCGCTAAATCTTGAAACGTTTGCTCAGAAAAAAGCGCATGATTACGTGGTTGGTAGGCAATTAAAATGAACTCGGATGGGGAGAATTTCTCATTCGCAAGCTGAGTTTCAATGTAGAGTTCGTTATTTTTCGTTAACAGCGTGTCAGCAGACGCATTAATTTTAAACTGTGTTGAAAAATAAGCTAATGCTGCAAACGTTATCGCAAATAAGATGATTATGGGTATGCGATCACTTACTATAAATTTTGCAATGGTTTGACTTATGAGATGTTGTTTACCCGAACTACTACTCATTTTCATCCTCCGGCGTTTCCTCAGGCGTAGCATTCATCAACTCATTTCTATTGGTGCTTTGGATGTGCTGGTTACGAAAATAAAGATAAGGGTCTTCAGAAGATTCATATAATTCGATGTATAAATCCGCTTGTGCTGAAAAATCATCAAATCCATCAAAGGTTCGCAGATAAAAGTCATCAGGGCTATCTACTACTTCACCTATGGGATGAATTAATCCTTCGCCTATAATCGATGTAGTTCCACGCAAATCTGATTGGCCCAGAAGGGGTAACACTATATAAGCACCGCTTCCCACGTCATAATCCATCAGTGTTTCAGCGAAGGTTTTGGGCTCTTTTTTAATGTCAAACCAATCACTGGCCGGATCAAATAATCCCACGATACCAATTGTACTGTTGATCAGAAATCGCCCGAGATTGCGACCTGCATCTGAGAACTCTCCAGTGAGTGCATTGTTGAGGAGATTTAACGGTTCTCGAATATTGTCAAAGGCATTATCTACGCCTTTTTTCACAGGGTCTGGAACCACCTTGTTATAACCTTTGGCGAGAGGAATAAGCGCATAAGTATAGGCATAGTGATTAAAGGTAAATATAGGGCGATTTAGCCATTCCAATGGGTCGTAATAAGCCTGATCTGGCGCTAGTGAGTCTTCACCTAAGTTTGCGTCTGTGGCACTTATTACCGTAGGGTTAATAGTAATTTCGCCATTAGAAGTTTGTATAGTGGTAGGTTTAGCCTGAGATAATTGTGTCACCTTATCATTAGCTTGGGTATTTTCTTGATTGGATGTCGCTGTTTGTTGATTATCTGCGTTGTTCGTTGCACATCCCGCTAGCGAGAACAATACAACTATAAAGATCCCTATCGTTGGCGTTATTTTTCTTTTCATGTTTACTCCGTTGTCTCCACAGCGCATTGATAGTAATTGCCGATTTAAACTCCATCTGCTTTTTGCATTTTTTACGCCAAAGAAAAATTGAGTAGCAAAGTAATTAACTACATGAAAACATAATAAAAAAAATGATGGACAGCCTAACGCAGCAATAGGATTGGTAAAAATATTCTTATTAATGTGAATTCTTTACCTATTCCTAAGCCACTAACAATTCGTAAATTTATTTCGGTTGTCGTCTCAGGTTTTCAAACAATGAAGGTTCCCAAGGCCGCATGGCCAACAACAGACCAAAATGCTGTCGTTGATTCAAGGGTAATGCCTGGTCTTCAATATTAAGCTGGGCGGCTTCTTTAGTAATTTGATTAAGTTTGCGTTGAATAATGTTTATTGAGGCATCTGAATACCGACCTCTTAAATAAAAACGAAAATTCCATTTTTCTCCTTTTTTTGGCGCCATAAACTTCACCATGACTTCTTGCTCCATAAAGCTCTCTAATTTTCCGCCCGGTTTCCAACGAAAATCTTGTGCAATAAGACTTCTGTACTTGTTATTCGGTAACAGCTCAATAATGCGTAATCTGTCTAGCTTAACCAGTAAACGTATAGCTTCGTGCTCATCAATGGTATATTGCGCTATGATTTCTTCAAAGGTCCATCCATCTCTTACACAAACCGCTACCAATAATAATTTAGGGTTATCCAATAATTCATTTTCTTGTTCAGAGGTCAGTTCGCTGATTTTGTCTATTCGTTTTTCCGTCATGGCGAATAAATCAGCCAAGGTCATGTTTACCAAGTCGCAGATTTGTTCAAGTCTTTCCAAAGTAAAACTCGACTGTGAAAACATGCGTTTTATATTGGCTTCGCTCATATCAAGGGAAGAAGCAATAAATCGATAGGTGATATTTTGATTTTTGAGTAGAGATTTAAGTGTGGCAACGACCTGATTAATTTGACTCATAATGTAAATCCACGAAAAAGTATATTTATAGTATACCTAAAGCGTACTAATTTTATACATTTCATACAATGGTTTACATATTTGATACCTAGCAATAATCTGGATCCCGCATCTAAACAAAAGGAAAGTAAAACATGAAAACACCTAAATTAATTATTGCAACATTCTTAGTAACCACTTCATTTTTATCATTTGCAGAGGGCGGCGCTTCGCAACATAGCGGCCAAGCCAGCAAACATTCAGTTCTAGCGGTTGCTCATGGTACAGCTTCTACCGCGAAGGCTGCCAGTGCGGTTGCATCTGTTCCTGTGATGGTGGCTGGTGGATTTAGCGTCGCAACAGGAAGTGTATTGGTGGCTTCTGGAGAGAAGCTGGCTCAAATTGCTGATAGTGATCAACCTCTAATCATCACTGAAAAAGTAATCACGGTAGACCCTGCCCCTAATAAGGTGGTGATAGAGCAAACTCAGACCACTAAAACCAAGAAAACGACTATTGAACAATAGTCGCTAAAGCTTATAAAAAGGAGCTAGCCATGAAAAAGTACTTATTTATTTTAATCTCTTGCGGTTTGATTTTATTTTCCAGCACTGATGTACAGGCTGGCAGTCAGGCCAATGCAGAAGCTAAATTTGCCCCTGAAGAGATAATAAATTTTGCAAAAAGCGTAGAGCAGTATGCGGCGCAAAAGGGTGCTAGAGCATTTTTAATCGCAAGAGTGGGAAGACCAAGTGAAGACTTACCTAAAGGTATTCACTTTACGCATACTGCAGTAGCCATTTATTCACAAGTGACATTGGATTCTGGAGAACAAGCTTTTGGATATGCCATCTATAACTTGTATCAAAAAGCGGATGATAAAAAGCATAGCTTTTTAATGACAGATTATCCTGTGGATTTTTTCTGGGGAGCTCAGGAATTAAATGCCGGGATTATCATTCCCAACAAAGATGTGCAATTAGGATTAATTCAGTTGATTGCATCGGGCAACTATAAAGCGCTGCACAATGAAAACTACTCAGTCATTGCGAGTCCATTTAACAGCACCTATCAAAATTGCACAGAGTTTACGTTAGACATGGTCAATAGCGCTATTTATAGCACTACAGATATCCCTAGGCTAAAAGCCAATGCTAGAAGCTATTTTGATGCACAACGAGTGCACACAAGCCGCTTTAAACTGATGTTAGGAGGTATTTTTATGGAAGATGTGTCCACCCGTGATCATAAAGATAAAGTAGAAACAGCTACATTCACTAGCATAGGTCGCTATCTGAAAAAATATGATTTAGTTACCGACGCCGTCTCCTTGCGCCAAGTTGGTACTGATATCCAAGTGACGCAGACTCAACTTTAATCAACTTATCCATTTGAATTCTGCCACTATTATGCAATTTGTGGCAGAATTTACACCATTGATAACCTATTAGCGCAAACTTTTCATCTTTAGGAATTTCAATGCAACCTAATGAAATAGGCCTTGCCTATGACCAATTAACCCCTCTTTTTAATAGCAGTGATTTTAATCGCAGCTATGGCATAGAACAGCATAAGCGAGCGCTTAAATTTGTAAAAAATCCAGCATCAGCCTTTGACGTTGGTTGCGGGTGTTCAGGACGCATTTTTGATTTACTTATTGAGCATGGGCTTACAGCCAAGGGAATAGATGTATCTGAACAAATGGTTGCTTTAGCAAAAGAGCGCCATCCAACAATAGACATTATTTGCGGTGATATTTGCGAGTATTCGTTTACTGAGCAATATGATTTTATTACAGCATGGGACAGTATTTGGCATATTCCATTGGCATCGCAACAAGCTGTTATGGATAAATTAGTCAATGCTTTAGCGCCTGCTGGCGTACTTTTGTTTTCTTTCGGCGGAACTGAAAACGCTGATAAACATGTTAACACAGCCATGGGGCCAGCGATGTATTATTCGACCTTAGGCACTAACGGCTATATTGAACTTCTGCTTTCTAAAGGAATGCAGTTAAAACATTTAGAGTTCGATCAATTTCCTGAGCGCCATGGGTACTTAATCGCCCAAAAACCAGAATAATGGGTCTATTGCCAGTTTCTTCGCGCGGAAAAATGCGCGCTTAAAAATGCCATTTGATCGGCTAAAATTTTACGATTCATTAAGAAAAATCGCTCGTACATATTGGGCGTAAAAGGCACCGCGAGTAGTTTCATATTTGCTTCTTCAGGTGTTTTTGCGCCTTTAATATGATTGCATCGTCGACAAGCTGTAGCGGCATTGGTCCAGGTGTCTTTTCCGCCTTTCGAACGCGGAATGATATGATCTCTGGTCAATTGAGTAAGGGCGAAGTGTCCACCACAATAAAGACACATTTGCTGGTCACGACGAAACAAGAAACGATTAGTGAGTGAAATATGGCCTTTATCTTCAGTAATTTGTCCATCACAACCAATAATAGATGAAATTTTAAGTTGGCTCTGCTCGCCTTTACTGTTCCACCCACCATACAAGATTTGTTCGGTCTCACCTAATTCAAAGATAACTTTACCTTGGCAGTAGCATTTGGCGGCTTCTTCAGCGCTAATCCAAGATTTTGGCATTCCGGATTTATTCAGCTTGAGTATCATCATAAGTGTTGTCTCGCTGTTTTTCTTATTATGCACCCTAATCATAGTCGTAAAACGTGACAGTGGTATTAAATAACGCTTTTTTCTTTCATTTGTTCAGTTAGAGCGGTTGAGGATAGGCATAAATTTACATACCTCAGTATAAACGCAGGAGTGTCGCTTTTGTCGTCTAGTTAAGGAGTTTTTGCTACTATCTCAGCATGTTAACCAGAAAGTAGTCGGTACAACATGAAGACATTTTCAAGTGGAGATGTTGCTACTATGTGTGATGTCACTTCACGAACAGTGATGCGATGGATCACCGCAGGCAGGTTGAATGCGTTTAAGTTGCCTGGTAGAGGAAACAACCGAATTCGAGAAGATGATTTAATTTCATTTTTAAAGGAAAATCATATACCTATGCCTGCTGAACTCAGTTATGACATCGAAGTAAGAGGTTGTTTACTCATTGCTAATGACAAGCATCTTGTTCGTCATGTAAAACGCATCGCCAGAGATGCAGATTTCGATGTTATGCATTTTCAAAATGCCTTGCAGGCTGGATATTGCATAGCCAAAGAGCGCCCATGTTTAATCGTGGTAGACAGTGAGCTCAGTAATATTGAAGTGGGTGAATTGCTAGCGCAATTGGAAAGTATGAATGATTACAATCCACAGATATTTATTTTTGGTAGCCAAGGCGTTAACGGTAATGTGAAGAAGTACAAAGGTGATATTCGTATGTTTCACAAACCGATGGATTTAAACGCGTTTGCGTTATCAATTGAACAGATTTCAAGTTGGGAAAATTGACAAAGATTTGGAACTAAGTCATGGCGCAGGGAAGCACCGTTCCAACAATCTGAATTCTGTTTTAGCCGAGCACTATTCTTTATGTGCTTGAAATGCCAATGCAACGTCATCGACCAGTAAACCTTCCAATGCTATTCCAACAACCAGAATCAACGACTTTTCAGGTGTCTTTTCATCTTCGATAAGGCGTGTGCTGTAGTGGCTAATAAAGTGGTTGGAAGATTCATCATAGGTAATTTCAGATAAATAAAACTGATTTTCTTGCAAATTTAATATTTTGCTTTCATCGCCTTGCCAAAAATCAGACGTTACATCTGAAGTGGCAACTAGCGCACCTTCACTGTTGGTAATCATAATTTCATGAATAAAAGACTTCTTCTGTTTAACACCTTGAACAAATTTCGACATTGGAAGCTCCATCATGGTTTCAGCAAAGTCGGGTACAAGGTTGTTCTCTACAGAGTGTCGCCATGCTTTGTCTAAGCTTAGCACTTCTTCAATGGTGTAATTATGGTCATCAAATTCTTTTTGAATTTGACGAAAACTGTTTGAGGAGAATAGTGGTAACAGGTCATGCTCAATAAAGTTGATCACTTTTTCCCTTTCAAACGCACTTAATTTGGTAATTTCTTTGTTGCAATTTCCAATCTGTTGATTAAATGCCTCAACGACATGGGGATGTTGGTCAACAAACTGATTAGAGAAGGTGAGTCGTTTTGGTGAATATCTAACAAAAGACTCTCTCACACTCACCTGTTTAAAATTCTGTTGCAAACTTTTTTGTGTCTGGTGGCGATCAGCAATAAAAAGATCAAATCGACCCGCTACAAATTGAGAAACAAGTTGATCAATGCTACGTGCATGAATAAAAGACCTAGTCCCTTGTTCTTGTAACCAAGTTTCCTCTGAACTGCCTTTTATGGTCCCAATTTTGGGATGCTTGTCGATTAAATCGTTTTGTGCGAGCGAATATGCAAACCACTTTTCAAGATAAACAGGATGTGAAGAAACACCTATTGCTGCGCCTTTGCTATCGGTAAGGTATATACCATCCATCTTACCATTAATGACTTCTCGTCTCGCTCTTGTCCAGGGAACTTCCTTAATGATTGCTCGGTAATTAATTGCATTAAAAGCACAGGCAACAATGCTTTTCACTTTATCTCGAGTATAGGTATCTGAGATGACCTTTTCTTGAGAAATTGGAGCAGTTGCTAGCACTATCACTTGCCTTTCAATGCCTGGCAAGGATTCACTAGCGTTACTTGCTTTACTGAATGAAAGCATTATTAAAACAAGGGAACAAGAGATGAAGAGTCTCATCGACTGAAACTTAGCCTTGATAAAAAGAGGTTATCTGAATTTTTGGAGACAATTTGTACATTTTCTAACTTCCTCTTTTTACATCAACTGCGTGGTATTAACTTATCGGAAATCCGAAAATATTCTTAAAAGGCAAATGCAAAAACAGCTGCTAGAGCTATACAAAAGTCTAATGAGTATACATTTTTGGCTTTCTTGAGTAAATAAAAACGTGCCTACAGCCGTTAAAAATAAAGGTTTTAACATAAATTTAACCTTGCATCTACCTGTTTATTATTACGGTAACAAATGTTGTATAAATATTGGTCACTCGACCGTGGTTTTTGTACGTTCAGTTAATAAAGCTGAACGCTGGGCGAATATGAGTATCCGCAGTTTATAGTTAAATAAGTCTCCTACATAAAACTAAGGAGATTTAAGCATGTACGAAAATCATTTAATCATAGGTGCTACAGGTAAAACAGGTTCAAGGGTCGCAAGCAGATTGCAAAAGCTCGGCTACAAGCTAAAACTAGCGGCTCGAAAGGCTGAAGTTTATTTTGATTGGTCGCATAGCTCGACTTGGGCACCGGCAATGAATGGGATTGATGCCATTTACGCCACTTATTTTCCAGACTTGGCGATGCCACAAGCTAAAGGTGATATTCTCGCATTGTGTCAAATTGCCAAACAGAACGGCGTTAGACACATTACATTACTTTCCGGTAGAGGCGAAAAAGCGGCCCAAGAATGTGAGCAAATTCTACAAGACTCTGGGCTTTCTTGGACCATAGTGAGGGCAAGTTGGTTTAATCAGAATTTTAGTGAAGGTCTATTTACACAATTCATTTTGGATAGAAAGTTATCCCTCCCTGTCGGTCATGTAAAAGAGCCTTTTATTGACGTGGATGACATTGCAGACGTAGTAGTGGCATCTTTGACTCAAGAAGGCCACAGCGGTCAGTTGTATGAAGTGACGGGGCCTGAATTGTTAAACTTTCAGCAATTAGCTGATCTCTTTAGTAAACAACTGGGAGAAAGGGTTGAATTTGAACAAATTAGCATGCAGCAATTTCAGCAGAATCTGCAAGCATTAGGCGTTGATGGGGACACTATTGGTATGTTGACCTATCTTTTTAATGAAGTATTAGATGGCCGGAATGAATACCGCTGCGCAGGTGTGCATCAAGCGTTAGGTCGTCCCGCAAATAGCTTCAAGCAATTTATTGCGGGTAATCTTGAGTGCTTTATGCCAGCGGATGTGTCCGCTTAAGCCTAACCGCTTCTGTTTTAGTTGGTCAAACTGATTGCAGGGGCTTTTATGGGTCATCCAAGAGAAATTGAGGATTTATTAGTACGCATTTTAGCCCTTAACTACGAAGAAGCGCCATAGTGACGAAAGTCACTATCTCCTTGGAATACGCTAATGCTTCTATATCAAGAACTACTTTAATCAGTGAAATTAAGCTCTGCTTAGCGGACTTTTATTTTATCTAAGCATGAAAAACGACTCGAATACATAGCTAGTCTCGGTTTCCTGCACTCAATAAACAATAGATTGTAAGTAACCAATTGAATTTAATAATAATGTTGAAAGCGAGAATTCACCCCATGGATCTTTTCTTGAGAGTTGTTGAAGCGAAAGAATACGCCTTACATTGACATTTCGTCTGGTTTGGCATGAAATTGACTTATGTAAGCATATCTAGCAACTGTCAATTTGGTCATATCTAGACGTGTAGATAAAAAGATCGTTAACTTTCAATCGCACAAGACTTGTCTTTTTAACTGTACAACTTAGTACTTATTAGATAGACTTGTCTTATAACCTGTACATGAGAAAATATTATGAGAGTTGTATCTTTTACAGAAGCCAGAAACGGATTGAAGACGGTTTTAGATAATGTGGTCAATGATGCAGATACCACAGTAATTACTAGACGGGACGCTGAAGATGCCGTGGTAATGTCCCTCGACTATTACAACAGTTTGATGGAAACAGTCTATTTACTTAAGTCGCCTGCTAATGCTGCTCATTTAGCAAAGTCTATTTCCCAATACAAAAAGGGTGAATATACTCAGAGGGATTTGGTGGATGAATAAAAGATTATTGTCATGGACTGATGAATCTTGGAAAGACTATTTGTACTGGCAAACTCAGGACAAGAAGACGCTTAAACGCATCAATAAACTTTTAATGGATGTAAAACGCTCACCTTTTGAAGGAATTGGAAAGCCTGAACCGCTTAAAGAAAATCTAAGCGGTTTCTGGTCGCGAAGAATTGATGACACCAATCGTTTAGTTTATGCCGTAGAGAGCGATTCAATAGTCGTAATCTCTTGCCGTTATCATTATTGATAGATGGGAAAAAAGTTAACAAAACGATGAAAACGAATTTTTACAAAGAGCGCGTAAAAACCGCTTATCGAAAGTGTTATGTGACTGGTTGTTGACCATATGGAAACGGAATTTTTGGAAATTGAATCTTATACTATCGCAAGTGACGTAGGCGACAGAGACGGCATAGGAGTAGAGTATTATTGCCATGGAATAATGATCATGGAAATCTTCAGAGACGATACGAAAAGAACCAGAGAAGTAACTTTGTACAAAAAAGAGTTACCACTTGCACTGATTGAAAGAGCGATCAAAATATTCAAACAAGAAATACCTGAAGAGTTCGAAGACTAAATTGGCAAAGTCACATAACACATATGAGCCTCAGGCCTGTCAATGAAAAAAGAAAATCCTTTGCTCACTTTTTCAAGATAAAGCCAATTTTATGAGCAAGGGCGGATACGGCCTTGCATTTGACTAATCTGGCGTAGGATGCAAGTTGATGATCGTGGGGGAATAGCTTAATTTCCCCAAAGTCGAATAAGATGGTAAGGGCTAGGACTTTCTCGCTACCTAGAAATGTGTTCAGAATAGTATAGACATTATTTCATAATTTCTGGCGCTAACTGTTCTTGCGTATACGTTCCTTTTTCAGGAAATTACAACCCTGTCAAACGCTCATGTTCTTCTCGTCTACTCATGGTATAAAACCTCGCATTCGAAAATTCGATGGCTATATTGTGGTTAGTGTTGCCTCTAATTTATAAAAAATCGAAGACCTGATTTACCTTTCAAATCTGGACTATTTCTGTGATAACCCCTCATTCATCTCCATGCGTAAATTTTAGTTATAGGAAATCCATCAATATTGGCTTACCCTGTATCTAACTCTGAGGGGGCTGGTAAATTAATGGCGATTCAGTTAGATTAGCTTGGCAACAACGTCTGTAATTTAACAAGTCATAGGCTATGTCTATCTATTTTAAAATACTTGTCGCTTTTCTCTTCTTATTACCTCACATTGCGATGGCGAATCAACCTATTAACGAGCTTGAGCACAGTAGGGATAAGTTCAAACATTTTGAGATAACGTCTTTTCCCCTCGGGGGCGAGCAAACACGTTTTGTATGGTTAAATATGCCTGCCTTTTTTAATCACACTGCTATAACGGCGGCTGAAGCTTTACCATTGGAGAACGAGAACAGCCTAGATTTTGCTCAGACGCAAATTATAGTTGATGAAAAACCGCGAACATTAGACGCTTATATAAAATCAGATGATCGTATTGATAGCGTAGTTGTGGTGTATAGAGGCAATATAATTTTTGAACACTACAACTCACATACAGCCTTGGACCGACATGCGGCATGGTCGGTTTCAAAAGTAATGGTATCAGCTGCCTTAGCTGAATTAGTAAAGCAAGAAAAAATTGACTTAACAGCGCCTGTAAAAACCTATTTACCTTCTTTTTCTCATTCTGATTGGGGGCAGGTGTCGGTTCAGAGCGTAGCTGACATGCAGTCAAAAATGGGCTGCAACGATAGTCATGAGTACGATGATCCTCAAAACTGTGTCTATCGTGTTGATGAAATTTTTAACATAGTACCGCAAAAAACGCTGTCATTAAGTAGTGCCCAAGACTACCTAATGGCGGTAAAAACAAACCCTTCTGCTACTTCATTTTCAGAATATAACTCGGCAAATACACTTATTTTGGGATTTATAATTGAAGCTGTAACAACCAAACCTTTGTACCAAGCTCTGGCAGAGCTTGTATGGCAACCGATGGGAGCTGAATCTGATGGTTTGATGTTAATAAATAGTTTTGGTGAGTCGTATGCTGGTGGTGGTATTAGTGCTAGGCTAAACGATATCGCTAGATTTGGTTTGCTGATGATTTCGAACGCAAATTCATCGATAAAATTTCACAAAGAAGTTTACGGTCTCAATTATGAGCGTAGGTCAGAAACTTTTTCAGCAGCCCGAAAAAAAAGCTTAAACCAATTGTTTAATGGCGACCCGCCACAACAAAGTAAAATGCAATGGGATCTAATTTGGTCTAACGGTGATATGTTCAAAGATGGTTTTTCTGGGCAAGGGTTATATGTTTCATCCGAAAATAATTTTGTCATGGCTTGGTTTGGAACTGCTGATAAAAATTTCGAAACTCACAATTTACTGCCCATTGCACGGCAGTTATCAAACAAGTTAGCCGAAGTTCAATAAAGATTATTTCAGTGCTTGTTGGCGAAATTGTTTATCCAATTAGTGGCTGAAGAAAATGTTGCTTCCATGTTGTTGTGACCTTGATTTGAATAGAGGATATATTCGTATTTGTGGCCACTCTCAATTAATTTGTTGAGCTTGCTAATAGACAAATCAACAGGAATACTTCCATCTTTCCCTCCAAATATCCAAAGACCAGCAATATCCAGTGTTGCCAAATTTTCACTTGAGTCCGTATCCTTACCGAGAAAATCTGGCCAAATATACCTTTGATGTCTGGCGCTAAGCGCTTCTTTAAAACTCGGAACATTTTCTTGATCCCAATCTGAGGTATATTTGCTAAAAATGTCTTCTTCACTCACTTTGCAAACCGGCCCACTCCATAACACCAAAAAATCCACCTCCGCGCTTTTTTCAGCAGCTAAGGGAACAATCCAACCGGCTTGACTAATACCAGTTAAACCAAGAGGAAGCGTTTTTGTTCTTGGATGATCGCGCAGAACATTTAGTGCCGCAATTGCATCATCAGCTAGCAATTGAAGGTTTTTTTCACCCACACTTTGCTGACTTTCATAGTTACCGCCCGAACGACCTGCACCTCGCTTATCGTAAACCAGAGCAGCAACACCATCTGAAGCAAAGCGCGTCGCCCAATGCATATTTCGTTTCTGTTTTCCTGAACCATGAACAAAAACAACCGCAGATCGGATTTCTCCATTCTTTGGAAAAACAATGGTGCCAGAAAGTTTTTCCTTATGACTAATAAAGGTTATTTCTTCGCTGTCGAATTCATCGCCGAAAACGCAAGTGGTAATGAATAGAAAAATAATGGAGATAGAAATTTTCATTCTTAGATTCTCGTTAAGTTTGTTCACAGTACGAACGCAAAAATCAAACCAGTCCTTTAAGTTCATGAAAAGTAAGGTGAATAGAAAAGCAATATTTTGTGAGAGCTAATATTTTCACCAAATAATGGCGAGTTTTTTTAAATTTTGCGAGATTTAAAAATGCTTGATTATTCCAGAGTAGATAGCAGTCGAATTTCATGATCATCTATCGTATATTGGTCGTGGATATAAGTTATGTAACATTGGATAGGCGAATGGAGTTTGATCATACTCAGCGAACAGCCACTACAATTGACGATGGTTCTCTTAGTAAGCTGCTGAACAATCTGCAAATGAAAAGCGCATTCTATACTGCTTCTGAGCTACGAAAGCCGTGGTCAACGCAGATGCCACCAATGCTGCAATGTATGATGTTCCATTTTGTTGTAGAAGGAGATGCGACCTTTTCTTGCGGTGACGAGAGTCTTGAATTATCGCAAGGTGATTTCATCCTTTTTCCAAAAGGCGAAGGGCATATAGTATCCGACGGAGAATGCAAGACGGCAACGCCCTTGGCCGAACTGCCTATTGAGTGCATTACTGAGCGTTATGAAAAATTAACCTTTGGAGGCAATGGGGAGCTTACTCGTTTAGTTTGTGGTGCCATGGTATTTGATCATCCGTTAGCAAAAAAAATTGTCGAAATACTGCCTTCTTTCATTTTGATAAAAAAGTCTAACGTAGAAACTGCGAGTTTAATTGAAAGCATTAGCCAGTTACTAAAATCAGAATCACAACAAATTTCTTTAGGTGCAGAAGCCGTCATTTCCCGATTGGCCGAAATCTTGGTAATAGCAGCATTACGCGAATTTTTAGGTCAACTGAATGAAACATCACTTGCTTGGTTGGGAGCTTTGGAAGATGACCGTATAGGAAAAGCCATGAAGTTGATTCATGACTCACCGGACAAACACTGGAGCTTAGAGGGATTAGCCAAAGAAGTCGGAATGTCTCGAACGAGCTTTTCTCAGCAATTTAAACGTTTGGTGGGAGATACGCCGATGGAATATTTAACTGAGTGGCGCATGTCGCTTGCGTTTTCCAAGTTAACACTTAGCAAAGACACAGTATTGTCTATCGCGTTGGATATTGGTTACCAATCCGAATCGGCATTTTCGCGGGTATTCAAAAAGGTCATAGGTAAGAGCCCCCGCGAGGTTAGACGAAGTGCTGAACCTTTAAGCTAATACCTTTTATTCATACGCGGGATCACAAGCTTTCAGCGTGTACTTGTACCCTAATTCACTGTCAGGATCTTCACTGATCAGCAACACTGAATTTTCATCAATAATTACGCTGCGCTGATTTTCTTCTTTCGTGCATATGCTTTTTTCGTATGCTTCAAAGGTGAAAATAAAATCTGCGATTAATTTTTTAATCGACAGGTTGACCTGTTTAAATTGATTAAAATATTCAATGTCTTCTTCTGATAAATCACTGACTTTGCGTGTATTTACCACATTATCATTCTGTTCACTCAGGTTTATTTCTAACGTGCTTAACTCAGGATCATCTACCACATAAGGGGCAATAAGTACTGTCATACCTGCAATCATTGGTGGGATCAATAAAATTCTAAGTAGCATGGTTCTGCCAGCGTACTCCTTATCTTCCCAATGGATATTAATGTTGACCCCAAAGGGTTTTAGTAGCAGGCGAATAATGATCCAGATATTTAGAATGATTAGCGTCAATATCAATATCATCAGCGAAGAAACACCAATCCAGAAGGGCGCAATAACTAATGTGCTAAACCCCAAAGTAAATACAAAAGGGAAGGGTTCAATGCCGGTGATTTCATTTATTTTGAGCGCTGCGAAGGCAAGTGATACATTCGCCATGGAAGCATAGAGCACAATAATGGCGATTTTGCCGCCTTTGGTTTCCCAAAATTTGTGAAATAACAAATAGGTTTCGCGACCAAACCCAATGACCGAGAAGAATAGCGCTAGATAAGATAAGAACTCAGGTTCGCTAGTTAAGATTATTGTCAATAACCAAAGCGCTGCCGCTATCAGATAAGCTCTCTGGGAAAAATTAAGTTTGAAAAAAAAACGTTTAAACCTAACCAACCTAGTTGCAAAAAAAGCAATTAGCCTATTGAACCAAGGCAGTTTATTGGGCAAAGAAGTAAGATAGTTTTTCATCCAAGATACCTAGCATAAGCATAAAAAAAGTCCATTTCGAAGCGCTAATCATTTACTATTTACCAGTATACTCAGATTTTAATATTCAAGTATAGAGCGCGAGAATATTAAGTTGTAACAATTTTATAATAATAACAGTCAATTACGACAGAAAGTTAGGACACTTTAATGAAAACAATCGGTATGTTAGGCGGTATGAGTTGGGAATCTACCATCAGTTATTACAAAATTATCAATGAAGTAGTGAGATCAGAATTAGGTGGATTGAATTCCGCCAAAATACTCCTTAACAGTTTAAATTTTGATGAAATAGCAAAATTGCAACAACAGGGTGATTGGCCAGAAATGACTAAGATCTTATGTGATTCAGCTAGATCGTTAGAAGTAGCAGGGGCAGACTTTATTGTTATTTGTACCAATACTATGCACAAGATAGCACCAGAAATCAGGGAAAGTATTTCTATTCCTTTGTTGCATATAGCGGATACGACCGCGATTCGATTGCAGACTGATGGTATTAAAAAGGTTGGTTTGCTTGGCACTCGCTTTACTATGCAACAAGATTTTTACAAACAACATCTAACTAAAGGGTTTGGAATAGAAGTTATCGTTCCAAATGATGAACAACAAACCAAGGTTCACAACATAATTTACAAGGAGCTTTGCCAAGGAGTTGTCAAAGAAGAATCAAGAGCATGCTATCAAGCGATTATGGCAGACTTACATAATAGAGGTGCACAAGCTATCATTTTAGGTTGCACTGAAATTGCCATGCTAATTGAACAAATTCACGTAACTGTTCCCATCTACGACACCACCAGAATTCACGCCACTGAGGCTGCACGGTTAGCCATTGCTAGTAGTATCGCCTATTAAAATAGTAGTCATCATGAGAGACAGCCAATATAAGTCGACAAGGTACAAGGTTAACACTTGCCTAATACCATAGGGCTATATTGGCATTCACTCATTTTATTTATAATTTGATTCTATATCGAATCAATTGATGCAAAAAATATATCAACTGAGAAAGCCAAGTTATGAGTAACAATGTTGTAACATCGTATTTTTGGCTGTTTACAGCTATTTAACAAAGTTGGCCTAACAGTTGCAGAGGGGCTATCACCAAAGGAATATAAAAATAAAATCAAATGTCAGTAGCTTATTTTAAAACTGCGAGAAAACTTATCACGGGATCTGGCTCAGTAAAAAAACTTGCAGAAGAAATGCAACAATTAAATATACAGTCACCTGCAATAATTACTGACCAAGGCGTAACCAAATCTGGAATTTTAGACAATATTACTGAACAAATTAAAAGCAATAATTTAATTATTATTGATGATATTCCCCCAGAACCTGAAGTGAATGTGATTGAAGGTTATGTCAGTCACTTAAGAGACCATAAGGTTGATGGCATTATTGCCGTTGGTGGTGGCAGTGCTATCGATAGTGCAAAGGTTCTTGCTGTATCAATTGAGCACCAAGATGTAATAAGCAGCATGTTTGGTGAAAATAACGTAAAGGGTCGTTCAACGCCTTTAATTGCAATTCCAACCACTGCTGGCACTGGGTCTGAAGTTACCAATATTGCAATTTTATCTGATCCCGAAGAACAATTAAAAAAGGGAATTGTAAGTGACTTCCTTTTGCCTGACATCGCAATTGTAGCGCCTGAGATGACAGTAAGTTGTCCTAAAAAAATAACAGCGGCGAGTGGCATAGATGCATTTGTACATGCGTTAGAAGCATTTTTGTCTGTAAATGCTAGTTTGCTGACCGATGCACTAGCGAAACAGGCCCTACCATTAATTTTTAATGCATTACCTAAAGCGTTTGCGAGGGGAGACGATTTGCAAGCCCGTGAACATATGGCAACTGGCAGTTTGCTCGCAGGCTTAGCATTCGGAAATGCAGGGGTAGGTGCTGTTCATGCGTTAGCATACCCTTTGGGTGGTCGCTACCATCTTTCTCATGGCATGAGCAATGCGGTGATGTTGCCTCATGTAATGAAATGGAATGCGATAGCTTGTCAGTCACGCTTTATTGAAGTGGCTCAAGTATTAGGGCTCCCCACACAGGGTTTGAGCAAAGACGCTATCGTAGATAACGTACTAAACGCTATTGAATCACTTTGCCGTCAAGTTGAAATACCTTCCAATCTTAGACATTTTAATATTGCGCAAAGTGACATTCCCGTTTTAGCGCAAGAAGCTAGTAAGGTAACGCGTTTATTAAGAAATAATCCTCGAGATCTTGACCCTGTTGACATAGAGTCAATTTATCGCCAAGCCTATTAATTGAGCAATTAGTTATGTCCTCAAGCAACCCTACACCGGAATCAAACGAAACAGCCCACTGGCCCCTAGGACCATTCAAAGTCCGACTCCCATTTGTACATTATAAAATGGAATGGCCAGATTATTTTCAGGGTTTACTTATGTGCGCCGTGGATCTTGCGGCTATTCCATTGATGACCGAGTTGCTCGGTATGCCATTTGAGGCAGCCATTGCCATCGTTATGCTAAATGGATTGCTGTATCTAGCGCATCATTTATTAGGTGACCCAGTAGTGCCAGGCTGGATAACGCCTGCAATTCCAATATTAATGGCCTATGTAGAAACCTTTGATCCTGGTGCTGATAGGGTGCATGCGTTAATTGCGTTTCAAATAATGTTTGGCTTGCTGGTGATCTTTTTAGGCATCACAGGCTTGGCAACCAAGGTGGTGTATAAAATACCAAGTGCCATTAAATCCGGCATTATTATTGGCGCGGGTATAGCGGCGATAGCAGTTGTCTTTAAAGCCGGTGGTCGCTTTGATCAATACCCATTTACTATCAGTATTGCCGTGGGTGTCGCATTTTATCTGATATTTTCTCCCCATTTTGCCAAATTACGCCATCACAATAGTATTTGGGCTTTGGTGGGTAAACTCGGTGTGTTTCCCATCATCGTACTTGCTGTGATCATTGCTCCTTTGTTCGGTGAAGCGCCTTGGCCAGATGTTGAATGGGGATTTACTCAGCCTGATTTTATGCTCATGTGGACAGAATACACAGTGTTTGGTATCGGGTTTCCTCCATTGTTAATGTTTTTAACTGCAATTCCCACAGTATTAGCTGCTTACATAGTGGTGTTTGGTGACGTGTTACAGACCGAGGCGTTACTTGCAGAAGCTGATGAAATAAGAAAAGACGAAAAAATCGATTATGACCCAAATCGGTCTCACCTAATCTTCGGTGGACGCAATTTAATAATGAGTATTTTTGGACCTGATGTTGTTATGTGCGGACCTCTGTGGGCGGCAATGCATGTTGTGATAGTTGAACGTTATAAGCAAGGTAAAGAAGCTATGCGTTCAATTTTTGGTGGTTCAGGATCATTTCGATGGGGAACTAACACTGGACTATTGTTATTACCCATCGTCAGTCTTGTGCAACCAATTCTCGGAATAGCATTAGCATTGACGCTACTAATTCAAGGATTTGTAAGTGTTCGCATTGGGGTATTGGAAGCCCGTTCTCAAAGAGATCTAGGAATTGCAGGCGTTATTGCCGCAGTACTTTCAGTAAAAGGGGCGGCTTGGGCTTTTGGTGTGGGTATATTGTTAACAGTTTTGATTTACGGACGGGATTTTTTCCGCGGGGAAACTGATAAAACTTTCACTAAACATCAGGACAAGTAATGATGAATAATGTGGGTGAATTAAGCAATATTGCGAAGGTTTTAGATGCCCTTCAAGACGGCGTATTTATTACTAATGGCAAAGGTTTAGCATTAAGTATTAATAAAGCCTATGAGCGAATCACTGGGTTGCAACGACACCGAATAATAGGGAAACACGTTAGCCAACTGGTAGCTGATGGATTGATTTCTCGAAGTGTAAGTTTAGAAGTGATACGCGAACGTCGACCCGTTACGTTACAACAAACCATAATGGGAGATCGCAAAATTTTAGTCAGCGGTAATCCCATGTTCAATGAAGCCGGTGAACTGGATTATGTTGTACTCAATGTTCGAGATGTGACTGAATTACTGCAAGCAAAACATGCTCAAGAACAGCTTGAGGATATTCTAAATCGTGTTGAACATTACAACGAAGAAAATAAAATTACCGATGCCCCCGATGGTTTGGTGCATAGCCGAGCAACGAGGGCCTGTTATGGAATTGCAGAAAAAGCAGCTAAAACAGATGTAAAAGTGTTAATTCAGGGAGAAACAGGTACTGGGAAAACACGGCTGGCCAAATTTATCCACAAACAAAGTTTACGTGCCAACAAGCCTTTTATTGCATTAAATTGTGCAGCAATGCCAGAAGGATTAATTGAAGCCGAGCTCTTTGGCTATGTAGCGGGCGCTTTTACTGGCGCATCTAGTAAAGGTAAAGCTGGATTATTAGAGGTTGCTAACGACGGTACCTTATTTTTAGACGAAATAGGTGATTTACCTCTTTCACTACAGGCCAAATTATTAAAAGTCATCGAAGACAATAAATACTTACCCATTGGTGGTACTAAACAAAAATCTACAAATGTTAGATTAATTACGGCTACCCACCATGATCTTCGTCAAGCCATAGATAAAGGGCATTTTCGTCAGGACCTTTATTTCAGAATTAATGTGTTACCTATTGAATTGCCAGCTTTGCGCTATCGCACAGAAGAAATACCTAGCCTGTTGCAGCATTATCTTGGTTATTTTAGCCAACAGTATGACTGCGAATATCAACTCTCTGAAGAAGCTTTAGAATGGTTAACTCACTATGATTGGCCTGGCAATATTCGAGAATTAATTAATACCGCAGAACGTTTGGTTGTAACTAGTCCAGAAAAAATAATTAAGGCGCAAGATTTACCGGAGGAAATGCGCGCGCTTCAAGCTATTGGCGATGATCAGATGGGAATAACGTTAAAGCAGCAAGTCCAAGGATTAGAACAACGCTTAATTGAAACCGCGTTACACAATCATAAAACAACCAGGGCGGCTGCAGCGGCTCTCGGTATTACCCAATCAACTTTAGTTAAAAAAAGACAAGCTTATCAAGCTAACTTCAAGGCCTCTTAATGAAATTAACCGAACTACCAATCTTTAAACAATCATGTCTCTTAAATGGGCAATGGTACCAAACTGACGCTACGTCTAATGTGGAAAATCCTGCCACTGGACAAGTGATAGGAAGAGTGCCAGTTATTACTGGAGAGCAGGTCAATAAAGCGATTGATGATGCAGAGTCAGCATTTAAGCTTTGGCGTAAAAAAACGCCTCAACACCGCAGTGAATTATTACAAGCTTGGTTTAATGAAATTCAAGACCATGAAGACGAATTAGCATTTATTATGACCTGTGAACAAGGTAAACCGTTGCATGAAGCAAAAGCTGAAATTGCTTATGCAGCAAGTTATGTGCGCTGGTTTGCACAAGAAGCAGTGCGTATTGAAGGGGAATCATTAGGCGGTTTAAACAATGATCAAAAAATTATTGTATCTAGAGATCCTGTGGGTGTTTGTGCAGCAATTACTCCATGGAATTTTCCTGCAGCCATGATCACTAGAAAAGTAGCTCCTGCACTGGCTGCTGGTTGTACTATGTTGGTTAAGCCAGCGCAGCAAACCCCATTTACTGCATTAGCACTGGCGGCGTTAGCCTGCAAAGCTGGGTTGCCTGATGGCGTGCTACAAGTGGTGACAGGTAAGGCCGCAGAAATCGGCGAAGCCTTCACAAGTAATAGCAAAGTACGCAAGTTAAGCTTTACTGGTTCCACAAAAATTGGTTCATTGCTGATGCAGCAATGTGCAAAAGACGTAAAGAAAATATCACTCGAATTGGGCGGAAACGCGCCATTATTAATTTTCGAAGACACAAACGTTGACTTTGTAGCTGATGAATTAATTAAAGCTAAATTCAGAAATGCGGGGCAAACCTGCATTTCACCCAATAGAGTTTATGTACAGAGTAGTATCTACCAAGCATTTTGCGATGCATTGGTGGCAAAAGTAGCAAAACTTAAGCTAGGTGACGGACTTTCTAACGATACGGATATTGGTCCTTTGATTGATCAAAGTGCTGTCAATAAGGTGAAAGAGCATATTGATGATGCTTTAGCAAAAGGCGCTAAATTACTCTGTGGTGGCATAGATGAAACTCAAGAAAAGCTATGGGTTGCACCAACTGTTCTGTCAGATGTGCCTAGCTATGCTAAATGTTGTGTAGAAGAAACATTCGGCCCATTGGTTCCGCTAATTTCCTTTGATAATGAACAGCAAGCGCTTGCATATGCAAACGACACCGAATTTGGTTTAGCGGCTTATCTATTTTCAGACAACATCCACCAAGTCCAGCGTATTGTCGATGGCATTGAAAGTGGCATGGTTGGAATCAATACCGGTGTTATTTCCGCCGCAAATGCGCCTTTTGGAGGCGTTAAAGCGAGTGGTATTGGACGCGAAGGTGCGCACATTGGCATCGAAGAATATTTAGAAATGAAATATCAATGCTATGGCCAAAAAGGGCTATAGCGTCAACAAAGGATGTTCCTTATCTCGTTGCTATATTTAAGGAATGAATTAAATAGGAGAATAATTATGTTCAACATCCGAATTACACACAAAGCAATAAAAACAGCAGTAACTTTGGCTACCATGAGTTTTTGTTTAGCTGGTACTTCTATAGCAGCTGACGACAGCCCTATGACAACCATTCAGCAGGATAAACCTAAGAATTGGGGAAAATGGGGAAATGATGATGAAATTGGTGCTTTGAACTACTTAGACAAAGCACAGTTAATGCGCGGTTTGTCAGCAGTAAAACAAGGGCAAAAATTCATGTTACAACTACCTATGATTCATGGTGTAGGTCCTGTTTTTCCGGGACGAGTACCAGTAATGCACTTTATGTCACAAGATGAAGGTATTTATTCATCTAAGAAATCTGAACCCTTGGCCGGCGGTATGAAGTACTCTGATGATGCTGTGTTTATGTACCTCCAAGGGACCACTCACGTAGATGCCTTAGGTCACGCTTGGTATGGCGATGAAGTCTATAATGGAAAATCTTCGCAATCTTCAATTCATGGTCATGATTTTGTGGATATCTCAAAATTAGGTGAAGAAGGGATAACAGGCCGCGGCGTATTACTCGATATTGGTCGTTTACGTGGTGACACCAACCATAGACTAGCACCAAACGACTGTGTCACTTTGGACGATTTAAAAGCGGCTGCGAAAGAGCAAAAAGTCAGTGTTGAAAAACGTGATATTTTGGTCATTAGAA
Organism: Glaciecola sp. 1036; assembly: GCF_050306235.1. Lineage (NCBI taxonomy): Bacteria > Pseudomonadati > Pseudomonadota > Gammaproteobacteria > Alteromonadales > Alteromonadaceae > Glaciecola > Glaciecola sp. 1036. Next base: position 370,317 of record NZ_JBLWFH010000002.1, read on the forward strand.
CCGGTTCGATGGGAAGATTTTATGATGAAAACGACGCAAAAAATTGGTCGGCGTTAACAGAGCCTGGATTATGCTACAGCAAAGCATTAATTGATTGGATCGATCAAATGGAAATTCCAGTTATCGCAGCTGATAACTTAGCAGTTGAAAAATCCTTCCAAAAAATTGATGGCCAAGATTATGTTATTCCACTGCATGGCGCACTAATTCGTGATTTGGGCATAGTGTTAACCGAGCTTTATTGGTTAGATGATTTAGCCGATGCAAGTGCAAAAGACGGCCAATACACATTCTTCTTCTCCGCTACTCCATTGAAGATGGAAGGTGGAACTGGATCGCCTGTCAACCCTATGGTTATTCGATAACCCCAAACTAAAACTTCCCGTTAACAACATTGTTTAGAGCCATCAAGCATGGCTCGACGGGATAGTTGTGTCCAAATTTTGATTAGAAGGAATTTTTACATGCAAGTTTTTAACAAAAAAACAGCCCTTTCAGCGGGCTTACTGTTCAGCACTACTTTTTCAGCCAGCGCAGTGACACTAAGCAATAAAGGATGGGATTTTTCATTCAATGGTTTTCTCAACACTCATGCAGTCTATGTTGATTGCGATAGTGGCAGTGCAGTAGTTGCTGGTAACGCTTTGTTGTGTCTGGGCGAGAATGCCACTTCAGTTTCCAATGGTTACAGTCCTGCAAGTTTTAGTTTTTCAGCTAAAACTGAAAAACAGGGATGGACGTTAAAAGCGACCTTAGCAATAGAACCTGGAAATACCGACAACACAGCATTTAATGGCAGTGGTGATAACAAAGCTTACAGAGCTTTTTTTGATGTGTCTCACGCTGATTATGGTAGTTTAAAAGCCGGTCGCGATTATGGCGTGTTTGGCATTGACATTGTGTTAGAAGATATGTCACTCGGTGGTGTCGGAGCCTCAGCAAGTGTAAGAACTCCATTGAATACCAGCCTTGGTGGTGCAGGTTATGGCTATATATTTACTGACCGTCTGTCACAAATTACTTACTCATATTCCACTGCCTCGGGCGTTGATATGGCAATAGGTATTTACCAGCCTTTAGATCTCATTTCATTCGGTGGTAATGGTTACACTGGAGATACTGGTTCAAGTCGTTTTGGTGTGCACGGAAAACTGAGATTTAATTTTGATTCAGGTTATGTATCAACAACCTTCATTAATCAAGATGTACAAACCTCATTTAATGACTATTCAGCGTCTGCTATTGATGTAACTGGTGCGATAGATATAGGCAAAACTCATTTAGTCGCTTCAGCATATTCTTCTAAAGGCATGGGATATTATGGTTTGTTGATTGATGCTGCAGATACTCAAGTGAATCCAAGAGATAGCGATGGTTGGTTTTTGCAAGCAACGCACATATTAGGAAATACAAAGGTCGGCGTAAACTATGGTCAATCTAATGTCGACTTAACTGAATTGGATACTAGTGTACAAGTAGCGGAACAAACTAAAGCTACCTTTGGCGTTTATCATCCAGTAATGGATATATTCACATTGGCGTTTGAAGCTTCCGCTATAAAAGCTGAAAATCATGCTGGAGATGATTTGTCTAATTCGGCGATAAGTATAGGTGTTATGACAAGTTTTTAAGGACTTACCTGCCTAAATTACTTTCGAATTTTGAGCTAATATATGACAAACACCGTAACTATTTTAAAAGAAAAAATGGATAGGTGTTTTTAAATGGTGATATACCGAAAGTGTTTAGTGATGATAGCTTCAGTAGTGATGCTAGTATCAATGTTGAGTTTATCTAACGTTGTACTTGCGCAGACTTACTCCATTGAAAATGTTAAAGATAATGTTTTTCGTTTTACTGCTGGCAACTATCATTCGGTTTTTATAACCACTGAAGAAGGCACTATAGTAACCGATCCCATAAGCGAAGACGCAGCTAAGCATCTTCGCGCTTATTTACGCGAACAAAATCTACTTCCCATAACATACATGTTTTATAGTCATAATCATGTTGACCATGTAACAGGTGGCGAAATTTTATCGCAAGATTCGACGCAGGTTATTGCTCACAAATTAGCCGCTCAGAATATCGCATTTACCAAGGCTCCCACTCGGCTCGTAGATATTACATTTACTCGAAACCTTACAGTAAACTCTGGTACCACAAGTGTCGATCTTACTTATCATGGACCAAATAATGGCTTGGGTTCCGTTAGTTACTTAATCCAGCCTGCGAATGTTCTTTATGTAGTAGATTGGATCGTCGTGGGTCGAATGCCATACAAAGATCTTATAGGCTATGACATAACGGGGATGATTAATTCAACCAAAGAAGTGTTAGCTACTAAAGACTTTGATCTGTTTATTGGTGGGCATGCAAGTATGGGTACGAGGCAAGATATTGAGCATTACCTAGATTATTTAGAAACGTTGTATTCTGCGGTAAAGGAGGGGATGCTAGCAGGTAAAACATTACCGGAACTTCAAAATAGCATAAAGCTTGATAAGTTTAGTAATCTTAAAATGTATGATGAATGGTTAACATATAATATCGAAGGAGTTTATAAATCGTTAATTAATGATTCATATTTTAATTTTCGGCAAGATTTGGATACTGAATTTTAATCACCCGTAAAGATCAAATTCGCTTATTACCAGAACTAACATTGTAAGCAAGTTCTCTATCGTTAATTCAATTTAATTAATATAGAATCATTCTTATATTTCAGCATCTAACGATATTTTTGAGTATTTCTTATTAACCTGCTTTAAACAGATACAGGGATGACAAATGGCATACGATTTTGGTTCGCAAACCCTTGGAATAAAAAATCCATTTAAAACAGAAGGTAAACTTCGCACTGTAACTGGTGTTTTACTGCTATTAGCTGGAATAGTGCCACTGTTAAACGTTGCAACGACCTTACCTTCAGATCCTGCTTATGCCTATGCATATGCCATCGCTGGATTTATTTTGGTTGCTGCTGGGATTACCCATATTGGAATAGGTCTATTTCAATTATTTCGCTATTTTGTCGGGCGTTCAGTGCCGACATCTTTAGCATTTAATAAAGCGCGCTCTGAACGAGACAATGCAGAACATGAAAGACGCTTTTTGTTTTATGATGATGAACAATTACATTCAATGCTCATGGGACGAAAGAACCTGACGTTTCTTGAGCCTATGGGTTGGGTAGCCAGGTTGCTTCATTCTGTTTTACCAAACTTAACTTTTTTACCTCATCCTATTCGAAATCTTGCCCAAGAAATCGGCAATTTGGTGGCTAACTTAATTACGGCCCTTTTGTGTTTGGCTATAGTGTTTTTTGTGGTAACGACGGGCTTGGCTGGTGAAGTTGCGAAAGAAGTAGCGATTCCCATACTCTCGATTCTGTTGCTCGTTTATCTATTGGTGGGATGGCAACGCACTGCAAAACATATTAATAACCCTGGCAAAAAAGGCGTAACCAAAACCAAAAATGCCTCTATTGCTACTTTGATATCTTTATCTATTCTAGTACCTGTAATAGTCGGTTATGTTGTGCAAAAGATTTTTGGCATCAGTGTTCAACAAGTACAGGATTTCAGTGAATCAGTCCCGCTATTCAGTGCTTGGCCAAATATTTTATTGTTGCTAGTAGCGATTGCGTTAGTGCTAGCGGGTATTTTGCCAAATTTATTTACCAGATTAAGTAAGGTCACGCCAAAGACCGATGTCAGCGAATATAGAGATAATTTTCAGGAAAATGTACATCCTAATGAAATCTTCATTAATATCGAAAACATCGTTTTGGCGAACCGCCGATATAAAGAGATTCCTAACCGGGTATACCGAGAGTTCGATCCAAGATTGAATGAACAGGCGGAAGGCAAAGGCAGTTTTAACGGCGAGCTGTTAATTGAAACCCAGCCAGAATTAGCGGATGAAAGCCAAATTGGTTACAAAAATATCTTTCGTGTTATTTGCTCGGCATTGGCTCAATTGGTTGTGCTAATTGCCTTTAGCTTACTGTACATGTTGATTATGGACATTGCGGATATCGTAAAAGCTGCATTGAACTCTGAGGATGGCGCAAGTGTGGCAAATGCCAGTTTGGTTGCCTTGCATAACAGTGCCCTGTTCTCATTATTTGCTTGGTTAACCTTTAAAGCCGCGGGCAGTATTTTAAACAATGGCGCACATTTATTTTGGGGTGAAATTCATTTTAACTCATTATTAATGTATCTGAAAAGTGAAGGTACATATACGGAATCAAAAGTATCTACAGGTATGTCTATTCATGATTCTACGCGTTCTGAGAATGTAGTGGTTAGAAGCTCCATTACGCCTTGGATCATAACATCTCGAATTGATTCTTCGATTTTTGCGACTAGTGGAACGGCCAATTTGGAATCCCCTCGTTTGATAATGGGCATGTCGAAAAATGACGAAGAAATGTCGCAGATCGTAAAGGAAATTAAGGGTTTCTTACGTGATAGAGAATCCATTGCATCGATTACCAGTGAATCAGACTTAAAAAACGCATCCAATATTCACCAAGTAAATCAACAAACCAGAGCCTTTGTTGAAAATGATCAAAAGCGTCTGAGCAAGGAAGACGAAGAAGCGGCTGGATTTTTGCGAAATAACGAAGCGTCAGATGAGAAAAAGTCAGAATAATAAGATGCTGTTATCTAATCGTTTACTTTCAAAAATTCGCTAGTTAACCGCCCGTATGCGCGCTTTAAAAGCAAACGCTAATCTGTTTTTTAAATATCATAAGAAACTGATGCGCGTAAGCGGGTGGCAATGGGCTATTTGGGCTGTGACTGGCTGTTTTATGGTGCTGATTAATATTCACCAGATACGAGGTGATAATTTTGTCAAACCAACGCCATCCGTCAGGGTTTCAGATTTCAGCTTTCCTTTATCCGAGGTGATAAACAACTCTCGCCCGTTTCTACGAATAGACCTCGAATACCGATTGCAGCGTCCGGTTTATAAATTTGTGTTAAGTAATATCCCATATTCAATTCGGCTTGTTGATGCAAAGACCGGGCAAGAAATGCCTGTGCTTACTGAGTCCCAAGTGATGGAGATTGCAGTTGAACGCAATACCATGGGTTTTATTGAAGAAGACATAAAGCATATTGCGCTTTCTGACGAATTGCCCGATGAAGTATCGTCAAGATATAAAGAGGCCTTTATTGTTGAATTTAAAGGCTGGCAGTCTCATACCTTTTATATTGAGCCGGTTTCTGGCGAAATAGTCACAAAACGCTATTGGGGCTGGCGAGTATTTGATTGGATGTGGAAGTTTCACATCATGGATTATGATGACGGAGCCAACCCGCAAAACTGGTTAATTAAACTGCTCTCTGTTTTAGCTTTGATGGCCTTTGTTTGTGGATTTTGCTTTCTATGCTTTCGTATTTTGTGTTTTAAAAAGCCCTTTGCAATACCAGCCATGGAAAGGAAAAATAGCAGAAAATTAAACGCTTATATGCATAGGTTTACGGCGCTAGTTTGTTTGGCGCCAGTAACAATTTGGCTAGTTACTGGTAGCTATTTGGTATGGTTTGAGGGCCAAAAACCAGAACCGATTCCTATTCAACCGCCAGAGTTTTTGGTTTCATCAGAACAGGTGGTATTCTCGAATTTCCAATTTGGCTCAAGCATTAATCGAGCGTCTGTTGTGAGCAGATTAAATAATTGGTTTGTTGAAATTGAGGCTAATACTCCCCAAGAAGCAATGAAAAATGCCTCGCAAATTTATACATTGAATATGCAAGGGCCTGTAGAAATTAATGAACTCTTAATTACCCAAAGCTTACCTTTTAAACCTCATAGCTTTCGCGACTCGGATTCTTTTTATCCCTATGAACACAGGGTTATTTCATTTGTAGATGAACAGAATGTTCGACATTACTTGGATGCTTCCACCGCTTCGTACGTGGGAGCCTCAAATCTAAAATCTTTAGTTGATACATGGATGTTACGTCTACACTTCCTCGATTTTTCTGGGGAAGGGCACTTTAATCACCTTTGGAATAAGGTTTTTGCTTTTATTTTCATCCTTCTATCAGTTACTGGGCTGATAGGAATAATTCAACCTAAAGGCAGCAAAGGGTAATGATAGTAATATCGGACTAATGTCCAATGAGGGAGAATATTTAGAGAATTTGCTTTGAATACCAACGAACAAAAACAAAGACACTCTAATTATAAAGCATAAATAGAGAGTCAAAATTTATTAGATTACTAGGTAAAAATTAGTATGTTGTTCAGCACCAAGGACAATACTTGCCTTGGTGCTCATTATGTTACCGATTGGATTTACCTTTTACCCTGTGTACCAGACATAAGTTCAAGCACACTACTTGCGCCCGGGGAGTCACTAGGGCTTATCGCCCCACAATTACTCACTTCGGCACAACTGACGCCTCGTATGCGACTGCCAATTGATCTGCTGTCGAATTTCCCGGAGGCTCTAAGGGAATCAACTAAGCTATCAAGCATTAAATTTACTTGAAAACGCTCACCGCTTACTTTTATCACCTCTACATCTTTGACATTTCGTAGTTCGGCTACAAGTTCTGGGTTTTGCGCATTACCCGACATCTCTTCAATCACTTCCTGCATATGTGTATGAGCTTTTGGATGTTTAGCTCGAGTCAATGCTTTATATAACTGGCCTGCGCCTTCTAAATCTTTCTCTGTTGCTATCCCTGTTTGCTTTAAGCGCGCTAATAAAAACATCGCACTCATAAGCTTCTTCTCAGAGGCTAGCTCAAGTAGTTCAACCGCTTCGGTGGCGTTTTCAGGTTCGTCTGTTTGTAAAAGGGCTAGGGCTTTTTGATACATCGCAGGACCATATTCATATTTGACAGCCCGCTCTAACATTTGATCGGCTTTTTCAACGTCTTGCTCAACCACAAAGCCAGTTCGAAGCCAATCTGACATCAAGTGAGTTGCAACGGGATCTTTATAGCGAACACCTAAAGTAATAAAGTGTTTTGCCTTTTCATGGTCTAGTTCTAGCCCATCACCTGAAGCATAGGCCATGGCTACTATTGCCGCAGCTCGCCCACTTCCATTTTTGGCTAGCTTGCTAAGATTTCTTAATTGAATCTGACAGTCCTGATCGGAACAGTACTTTTCTTCATTCACTTGAGAGGCATGACTAAAACTAACGCTGCTCAATGCCAATGCCACACCCAATGCTGCTGCACTCATTAATTTGGTCAACTGCATAACTTTTTCCTTAATCCAGTAAGTGAGCTTAAAGGTTAGCAAATTGTTTGAAGATCACAATAGGGCGAAATACAATCTTACAATTTGTTACTGGTTATACATTAGAAATAAAATAGACAGAACTAACTCAAAAAAATCATTCTTCTACAATGAGAATTGGTTTAGCACCTGCTGTTCTTATTGGTCTTTTCAGGCCAAAAACTATCTTGAGCGTTGAAAGAGCCCAAATTCCATAGCGTGGTTGACCTTCATGCGAGTAATCATGTCTATCGCTTTTAATTCAGAACTGTTATAGGTGAATGTTTGTGGATACAAACTGCTGTTAGTAACGGCAGAGTCAGCCATAATTATTTTGCCTCCTGTCAGTTCTGCTACTTTTTCCGCCCGGATTTTGGCTAGTTCAGGTCCAGTTAAATGTGACCAGGATTCAATATCTTTTTGGCTAATTCCTAAATCTTTAAGCGCATTATTTTGATCACTTAAAAAACCATTATTAGAGATTGTTAATGGCGCTTTGGTCGGCTCATTCACAGGTGATACTGTCAACTTTCTATCGGCAAAGTACGCTTCAAATTGCTTACCTTGGACGTTTCTGATTTCTATTTTCTGATGAGCAATAGAGTGTTTGATAGGCGACTCAATAAAGTAAAACTGGCCTTTGTAGGTGAAGTTATGATCATTCCGTATTTTACGGTGAGCTTTGGTAATGCAGATATCATCGAGGTTGACGTGTACTGGCATCGGTCGATACTCATTATCCGTTGTCGCGGGCTTAACGTGATGAATGTCATGCGCCCATTTTCGCAGTGTCTCTCGCTTAACATGAAGGTGTTCATTGGTTTGCAGTAATTCACTAAGATGTAAAAGGTTTACGTCAAAATATTTCTCACGAATCAATGACTGCACCTGCAACCTCAAAGAGTCTGAATAAAAAGTGTTTTATATATGGTTTCGTGGGACACCTGCATTTCCCCATTATCAGGGTATTGTCGCTTCAGCCAACCTGCTATTTGCTGGAGCGACCATGCTCTTCCAAGTTTAATAGCAATCAGTCTACATAAGTCTGGGCAAACAAGTAACTTGCACTGTTTGGGTCGTAATGCTTTATCCAAAGCTCTTTGCTCTGCATTAGCGGCTCGGTAATTCTTTAGTCCGCCATTTCGTTTTATTTCACGGCTGATAGTAGATGGTGCTCTGGATAAACGCCTAGCGATTTCTCGAATTGACTGTTTTATGACTAAGCATCTAGAGATTTCCTCTTGTTCGGCAAGTGAAAGAGATTGGGAATGTCTTTTTCTTTCTGGAGGACGATAACCACCCGCTTGGTAGATAGTTGGCATAATGGAAGAATGTCCTCTGTCAAACATTCTTACAATGTCATGCAAGGAATCTCCCTGTTTATATCTATCCCATATGAGTGTTTTCTGTTCAGGTGAGTACTAAGTACGTTTTCTTTGTTTCATGGCACTGTCCTCTCGCAATAAGGATAGTGTTGCACTCACCAATTGAACTCAAGGCCATTTGCCGACGTTTTAATTTTTTACTTGAAAAGCAGGTGTGGTTGAACAGCTGACTTTCAAAGTATTATTGGCACTATGAAAAATTTCGCAAGGTCTATCACGAAGTATAAAAGAAAACTCTCGACACGTGATTAAAGTAGCTACTTTTTAATTCATTTCGATTCTACAAATACTGAAGCACCACCATATCTACAAAAGATTTGTCCGCCATGCCATATTTTCAGTTTTTACATATTTAATATTTAATTTTCAATATATTAAGTTTATTTCAGTAATCACTTGGCTGTTAAAATTATTCTTAATAAAAATCCTTATAATAAAATAAATATATTCAATAAGAACAAGCGTTTAAAGCAAATTAACAAAATAACAACAAATAATTGTTTACATCATAAGTTAATCTAATTAACATTTACTTAATCGATTAAGTTGTTCGTTATTTAATCATATCAACATTTTTTAAATGTGATAACAAATTAACAAATTGAAGATGAGGCAAAACAAATGAGGTTTAAATACAACAAAACAGCACTTTCGCTCGTAGTCACAATAGCATTAAGTAGTTCAGTCATAGCGCAAGAGAATGTGGATGAAAATGAAGAAAGACAAGACTATGAAGTTATCGTTGTGACGGCAGCGCCAGCCGGTGTCGAAGCCCAAGAGGCCTCAGTTTCTGTCAGTACATTTTCACCTAATGATATTTTGAAGCTTGCTCCGCGTTCTACAGCAGAAGTTTTCAGAGGGTTGCCAGGAATTCGCGCAGAATCATCCGGCGGAGGCGGTAATGCCAATATTACAATCCGAGGAATTCCGTTAGCGACGGGTGGTTCAAAATTTATGCAACTACATGAAGACGGATTACCTGTACTTGAATTTGGAGACATCAATTTTGGTAATGCCGATAACTTTCTGCGATATGACTGGTCTGTGCAGTCCATTCAATCAGTGCGAGGGGGATCAGCATCTACATTTGCCAGTAACTCTCCTGGTGGCGTAATCAATATGATCAGCAAAACTGGGCAGACCGGAGGGGGAGCTATCGGGACTTCTTTCGGAGTCGACTATGAAGAGTTTCGCTTAGACTTTTCATACGGTGGTGAAATAAATGATGATTTATATTTTCATATTGGAGGTTTTGCTCGCGGCGGAGAGGGCACTCGGGAGACTGGTTACAATGGTGACCAGGGTGGTCAAGTAAAATTCAATGTCACTCAGATGTTGGATAATGGTCATGTTCGTTTTTACTTCAAAAACTTGAATGATAGAGTCACTACCTATCTCCCTGCCCCTGTACTTGTAAATGAAAATGGTGACTATGGCCCTGTAGAAAATTTTGATGCAAGTAATCAAACACTTCATTCCGCATACACCACAAATATCTCAACCTACGACTCATTCGGCAACCCTAAAAATCGTGATTTAACAGATGGTATAGAATCGAAAGTAACTTCCATTGGGTTCGAATTGGATTTAGAGGTTGCACCTGAACTTATACTCCTTAATCGCTTCAGAATGTCTGATGTATCTGGAAGCTTTATATCGCCATTTACAGATACGTTTGGTGCTTATGGCCCTCAATCTGCAAGTGATATGGCATCTGCTATTTGTTCTTCTGCATTAGATGGTGAAGGTAATCCCTTTAACTGTACTTCAACCACTGTAAGCCTGGCAAATGGACCAGGAGCTGGCGAAGAATATAATGGCCTAGCATTTTTAAATTTACTATTTGACACCTCATTGAATGATTTGGGTAATGTTATCAATGATCTTAACTTAACTAAGCAATACGATAATGGTCTCTCTATAACCGGCGGCTATTATTACTCCAAGCAGGATATTGCCGCGAGTTGGAATAGCTGGAGTACATTCATTCAGACTATTGACGGAAGTAACTCACAATATTTACATATTGAGGATGCTGATGGACAGGCACTCGTAAACAATGGGCTGTGGGCGCCAAGCTTCTTATCCTGGGAATGGGATCTGAACTACACCACTACTGCTCCATATATAAATATAGGGTTTGAATTAAACGACAATTGGTTATTTGACGTGAGTGCACGTCGCGACTCTGTCAAAGGGAATGGCGAATTAATTAATTCTTGTTGTGGTGGTAATACGGATTTCGATCTCAATGGTGACGGTATTATCTCGGGTAATACTGAAGATGCTTCTGCATCTAATGGATTTGGTTTTGGTGGCGGAGTCATCAACCTCAACCGCGCTGGTGCAGCTAGCCAAATCATTAATTACGAAGCGAGTAACACTTCTTTTTCTCTTGGCGGATCATATCTTTACAGTGATGAAATGACAGTTTTTGCCCGCTATAGTGAGGGCGGAAGAGCACTTGCAGATCGGCTTCTACAGATTGCCGGCACGCTAAACAACGACGGAAGTTTAACGCGCACAACATCGGGTTTTGATGAAACAGAACAAATGGAGATTGGTATAAAATATGGTACTCGCGACTTATTGTTGAATGGTACTTTTTTCAGCACTGTAACTCAGGATACTCAAGCTGAGGTGACTAGCGGATTAACATTTATTCGTGAATACGAAGCAAAAGGCATTGAAATAGAAGGGAGATATAATTTTGGCAATGGATTTATGATCTCGGGAAATGGAACTTGGACAGATGCAGAAATCAGCAAAGACCGGTTTAATCCTGCATTAGTGGGTAAAACACCGCGTCGTCAAGCTGATTTTATCTACACCATTACGCCACAATACGATGCTGAAAAATTTTCAATTGGAGCTACATTACAGGGGTCAACTGAATACTTTGTACAAGATTCAAATGAACTCAAGCAAGATGCGTATATGCTAGTAAACTTATTTGCCACATATTATATATCTGACGCATTCTCAATATCTCTGAACATCAACAATGCAACTGACGAGTTTGTCATTACTGAATCGGAAGAGGCAAACGCAATAGCTGGCGATATTATAAGAGCTCGTCCGTTAAATGGACGAACAAGTTCAATTCAGTTGAAGTATCAATTCGACTAACTTGCATGTGCAGAGACATTCGTCTCTGCATGCTTAATCCTCATTCAGGAGTAATTCATGACAAATGCAGTCGCATCACAAAAAAATCTTATGTTGATCCGGTGGCTGACCTATTTAATGTTCATGATGTTTGCAATGACATCTGATTCCGTGGGCGAAATCATAAAAGAGGTAAAAGCAGAATTTGATGTTTCTAATACGCAAGCGAGTCTTTTGCATTCACTTTTCATGGTTGGAATAGCGTTTTCGGGTCTGTTTCTTGGTTTTCTTGCTGATCGGTTTGGTCGCAAACCGACACTCATTGTAGGTCTTGGCTTATTTGCAGTGTCTTGTTACTTATTTCTGCTGGGAGGTGGTTTTAACTTTATTCTTGGGCTTATAACACTTTCTGGCTTAGCAGTTGGAATTTTTAAAACAGCAGCTCTTGCGCTGATTGGAGATATATCTCGCTCGACCAAAGAGCATACAAGCACCATGAATGGGGCTGAAGCATACTTTGGTGTTGGCGCCATAATTGGTCCTTTAATCGTTGCTTATCTGATAAGGGCTGGTATTGATTGGATTTGGCTTTATGTCATCGCCGGTGCTCTTTGCACTCTGTTAATTGTGATTGCACTTTTTATTGACTATCCCAAAACACACAAACAGGCAAACGCAGAGCCTATAAATATCAGGCAAAGTGTTCGCCTCTTGAAAGAGCCGTATGCTATCGCGTTTTCGATCGGTGCATTTTTATATGTTGCCGCCGAAAGTGCAATTTATGTTTGGATGCCTAGCTATCTTATGTGTGATGCGAGTTCTGCAAGCGATATATTTTCATGTTATTCAAATGACACAAATAAATTGTTAGCTCTGTATGCTGTTTCTATCTTTTTTTCATTACGTGCAATCGGTCGCTTTATTGGCATTTGGTTGATGCAACGATTTGAATGGAGCAAAGTTCTAGTCTGGTTTAGCTTTTTTATTCTTGTTTGCTTTATCGGAGGCTTGTTGGGAGGAAAATCTTTGGCTGTGTATTTATTTCCCCTTACAGGTATCTTTATGTCTGTTATTTACCCTACTTTCAATTCAAAAGGTATTAGCTGCTTTCCAAAAGCTCAACATGGCTCTGTCGCTGGCGTGATCTTGTTTTTCACTGCGGCAGGCGCTGCTGCAGGGCCGCTTATTATGGGTATTGTAACTGATTCAAACGGAGGGGATGCAAAATATGGCTTTATCGTTGCAACGATTTTTTCAGGGTTGCTGTTTTTGGGATTGCTCTACAACGTAATAAAAAAACCTACTGAACAACGATTAGCAGAGATCGAACGATCAGAATACTTGGTTAATGACGATGCTGAAACAATTCTTCAACGTTCCGTTAATGGATAAGGGAAACACGATATGACTAAATATTTTGGCGCCGTCGAGGCCGGTGGTACTAAATTTAAATGTGCTGTAATAAACGAACAACGTGAGATTATTGCACAGACCCGTATACCAACAACAAGCCCCGAAGCAACGCTTAGGGAAGTAGGAGATTTTTTTAAGCTCCACAAAAAGAGCATTGGGGAATATGAAGCTTTAGGTATCGCAAGTTTTGGTCCTCTTGATTTACAGCCGCGTTCTAGTACCTACGGATATATCACAAAAACGCCTAAGCCAGGGTGGTCAGGCACAAATATAATCCTGCCGCTGGAAAACATTTTGGAATGTCCTGTGATCTTAGATACCGATGTGAATGGTGCGGCCCTTGCCGAATATCATTGGGGTGCAGGAAAGAAAGAAAATATAGTTATCTACATCACGGTAGGTACTGGTGTTGGCGGCGGTGTAGTTATAAATGGCCAACCATTACACGGGCTTATTCACCCAGAAATTGGGCACATACTATTGCCTGGTCATCCTGATATAACCTGTACTTGCCCTTTTCACTCTAACTGTGCAGAAGGCTTAGTTTCAGGTACCGCCATAAGAAAAATATGGGGGCAATCTGCGGAAGATATAGAAGAGAAACATGAAGCATGGGACATTATAACGCTTGTTCTCTCACAGTTATGTCACAATTTGTTAGTCACATTTTCACCGCAAAAGATTATCATGGGTGGTGGGGTTCTCGCTAGCAATCGATTAATAAACACAATTGTCGAAAAAACAGAACGTAGTCTTGGTGGCTATCTCAGTCGTCCTATTTCAGCATCTTTATCAAAAATAATAGTGCCAACCGGTTTAACGGAAGACAGCGGTTTATTGGGCGCGTTTGCATTGGCGCAATCGAGACCACATTCAATTTGAAAATCATTTAATTTTTATTGGAGCAGCAAAATGTCTGATAACAATAAGGTTCAACTTATAACCTACGTTGACCGCTTTGGTGGAAAAACACTTAGTGAGTTACACAACGTATTAACTGAAGAATTAAAAGGAATTTTTGCGGGTGTACATTTATTGCCATTTTACTATCCGATTGATGGTGCTGATGCAGGGTTTGATCCAATTGATCATACGACCGTTGACAATCGTTTGGGAAGTTGGTCAGATATCGCCGCTATTGGCAGTGAATTCGATATTATGGCTGACATGATTGTCAACCATATATCAGCCGACAGTGATGCCTTTAAAGATGTATTAAAGCACTGTGAAAAATCAAAGTTTTGGGAGCTGTTTCTTAGAAAAGATTCGGTCTTTAAGCAAGAGCAGGAAGAAGATATCAAAAAAGTATTCCGTCCACGACCGACATCATTTTTTTCTGATTACACACTTGCGGATGGGAAAAAGGTACCGTTTTGGACAACTTTTACCGCTAAGCAGATTGATATTGATGTAACATCAAAACAAGGAAAAAATTATCTTGATTCGATTTTAACTGCTTTTGCAAAAAATAATATAAAATTGATTCGCTTGGACGCCGCTGGTTATGCGATTAAAAAGGCTGGCTCGAGTTGTTTCATGCTAAACGAAACATTCGAGTTTATTCAAGCTCTTAGCGAGAGAGCACAGTGTTTAGGCTTGCAATGCTTAGTTGAGGTACACAGCCATTATCAAACACAGATAGATATAGCCAAAAAATGTAGTGCTGTTTATGATTTTGCATTGCCACCGCTCATACTCCATAGCCTGTTTTCAAAAAACGTTGATGCATTAAGTCATTGGCTCAAAATCTCACCACGTAACTGTTTTACTGTGCTCGATACGCATGATGGCATTGGTATTGTAGATGTAGGCCCTTCCTCGGGTAAACCAGGACTGTTAGGTGAAAAAGAAATTGACCTACTGGTGGAGACTATACATAGAAATTCAGCGAATCAATCTCGCAAAGCAACAGGCGCATCTGCAAGCAATGTAGATTTATATCAAGTTAATTGTACGTTTTATGATGCTTTAGCTAGAGATGATAAGGCCTACCTCCTAGCTCGAGCGATTCAATTGTTCTGCCCTGGGATACCGCAAATTTATTATGCAGGCTTTTTAGCATGTGAAAATGATATGGGGTTACTTGAAAAAACGAACGTTGGTCGGGACATCAATCGTCCCTATATTTCCAAAGACGTTTTGTTGGAATCCCTCAAAAAACCTGTTGTGAAAGCACTTATTTCATTAATTGATACACGCAATAATTGCTCAGCTTTTAGTGGTGAGTTTTCAGTTAAAGGTCAAGGTAGCAACCTTTCTTTGGAATGGAAACTGGATACAGAAATCGCGCGTTTGGATCTTGATGTTGAAACGCTTGATGCAACGATAGTAATTAACCAAGAAAAAGAGAATAAAAAAATTAATTTAGCTTCACTTCTTAACGAAGAACAAAATAAAGTATGATAACCATGAAGCAATATCCATTAAAGCAAGCATATTAATGAGCGCAAATAAACTGACAATCAAACAGGTAGCAAACGAATTGGGAGTGTCCACTGCGACAATCTCAAATGCGTTTAATAGACCTGACCAACTTTCAGCCAAGAAACGCGAAAGTATTTTGGCGGCATGCAATGATCTTGGTTATTTCGGTCCAAATAAAGCAGCTCGATCTTTGCGTCAGGGTAAGTCAAATATTATTGCGTTGATTCTACCTGATGAGCTTGATTACATGGTTAGTGATCCTGTTGCAAGTGAATTTATTGAAGGCGTTGCCAAAACTCTGAAAACGACGGAAAAGCACTTACTTTTGTTTTCAGGTAGCAACGATTCTCTTAATGAAATTATTGATTTTGTTGACGGCTTTATTTGTTATGGATCTCCAAGAAACGCCTGCCTGCTAAAGCAGTTGTCCCATTTAAATAAAAAAATAGTTACTGTTGATTTCGATATTGAAAAAGCTCCTTCAATCAATATTGATAACAAAGAAGCTGCATATCAATCCGCATGCATAGCACTCGAGAAGGACAATGCTGTTCCCGTGATATTAGGGTTACGACTTATTGCAGAAAACAAAATCTGCACAATCAAAGATAAATCATTAATTGAACACGAGTCTTCAATTGCGCATCGCAGATTAGATGGGTATCTAAAAGCGCTTAAGGAAAGACATATTTCAATAGGTTATGACCGTATATGGCATATTCCTGAAAACACCTATAGAAATGCTTCTCTTGCAGCCAAACAAGCTCTTTCTCTGCAGCCCCGACCAAACGTTGTACTATGCATGAGTGATGTTATTGCAATGTCGGTAATGAAGGAAGCCTTAAGTCTGGGTATTCGAATTCCTGATGAATTAAGGGTTATCGGTTTCGACGGAATAGAACAGGGGCAGCGTTTTCATCCAACACTGACTACAGTTCAACAATTTAGCGTTGAGAAAGGTCAAAAAGCAGCGGAAATGTTTATTGCAAACAGCCACAAGAATGAAGTTTTAGGATTTAAAATTTTAAGAGGTGAAAGTGCCCCAAAGCTCGTTTAAGTCGATTGAAAAAATACCACAAGTTTTGGATATGAAAATTACGAATGGCATGAGAACACTACAGATGCTAATAAATGCCTGCACACTTAAATACAATCATGATAGCTGCTCAGAATTTCAGAAACACGTAAGCTATAAGCTTCATATCTGCTTACACTCAAAAAGCAGACATCTTTTTGGGCATTAATGAAGTTCTGGTTATCGCTCACAGTGTTTGCTGTATAGTTCGTCTGAAGAGACATTTCCTTTCAAGTCATTACCACACTAGAACTTTCGATGCTTGCAAACCATTTAATATGCAGCCACCAAGAACAACGTCCCCTCTATAAGATGCAAAAATGACGTCATCCGTCGGCATACCAATAACATAAGGAACCAACTTTGGTGGAACATCAAAATTAAGGAAGGTTATGTCCACGGGTATTAAAGTTACGACATAAAATAGGATGAGGCTACTTACAACAACCGCACGGTTTGGCATCAGATAAGCGCAAAAAGCGAAAAGTCCAAAATTGATGAAGCCTAGATATCTGAAAGAATGAATGCACCAGATTAAACTAACCGTACACAAAAGACTGTCAGATTTGGTTCAGCTCTAGTTGCGAAACTGTCAGGTAAAGTTGTAACCAATTCAGCTAACTGACCTAGCTGTTAAGTTGTTTCGGAAAGTGAACTTTCTAACTCTTTGAGACAACGTGAGAAAACTAGTAAATTATCAATCACAATTCTCATTTTTTTTATTGAGAATAAAAGAAAATTTTGTGAAATCGCTGTATCTCATGCTTTATATAGACTTTCACAGTTTTCTCTATTAAATTTGTGTAACGGTGGGTCATGAGTGGATGCTTAGGGTTGATTGGGTTATTAAAACTAAATTCGTATTGTTAAGATGATAAGTTTCCGTAGCTTTCAGTATTTACACCACGAATGCCTTGAGATTTATCGAAAATATACTCTAGACTCACTTGATGGGTAATAGACTTTGCACCATTTGGTATAGCATAACCATTTGTGTTCATATCGGAACTCCTTTTTGGGTATTAAATTCACACATTGATACGCAAACAAGGTGCCAAATTTTGGTTGACATTGTTGGTTTCAAAAATTAAAAGGTTAAACCAATCATGCAATTAGCGAGAATAATCCGGAACACTTTGTCGCAGCAAATTTCTCTAATGCGGCAAATGTTGTCATCTTAAAGGCGTTCTATTACCTAAGATTTCTTTTCGTAATTTCCTCTTCGAACACTTTTTTATCGAATTTAGGTTTATTGATAAATTTAAACATGACATACAAAGGGATCAGAGTTAGTAAACTAAAGCTTTGAACCATAATGCTATAAATGATTACGCCAAATAAAAAGCCCACGATAACAGCATCAATTAAGGCTACATTTTGCTGTTTTTTTACTTCGGCTAATAATTCTTCATCAGACAATTGCGAAAGATCTGGGTTGTCCATATTAACTCCACTTTCAAAAGTCTTTATCACTTAGTCTATTGGTTTTGTGACTGGATTGACTTGTTCTTCCTCAGAATGCTCCTGCTTTTTGAATTCTTTTAGATCTTCCTTGTAATCTTCAATGGTCACATTCTCACCCTGAAGACATTTTTCTCTAGCGTCACCAATATATTGTTCGCATCTTTGCATTCGCATTTGATGATCGTTATTTACGGCTTCTTTACTCATACAACCCGACAGAAGAGCAACCCCTATCACCAACAAGACGGAACGCTTCATTTTGAATTTCCCTAAAAATCAAGATCTAATAAAATTATAGTGTATAGACCGTTTAAATGCTGAAGATTTCTAAAAAGATCAGAAATAAATAAATTTTTATTTTCTTGATTTCAAATGCTAACAGTGTGGTCTCAAATCAAGATGTCCTAGGTATCATTTATAAGTCGTCACAAAACTTTCATTAAGATCACTTTGACATTCGTTATTTCATATATATGATATTTCGAATGTGTTATAGCTATGGAAACCTAAATGTCTCCTCTACAATTTTTTAAATGCTTATCTGATGATACAAGGCTTAAATCTGTGTTAATTGTCCACCAATTAGAAGAGGCTTGTGTATGTGACCTAATGCAAGCGCTGGAACTTGAACAGCCGAAAGTATCTCGCCATCTTGCTGAGTTACGTAAATGCAATGTGTTAATCGATGAGCGCAGGGGTAAATGGGTGTATTACAGATTGCATCCAAGGCTACCAGAGTGGGCGATTAATGTTATCGCGCAAACAGCACAGAATAATCAAGACTATTATCGGGAAGCATTAGCAAAGCTCGATAAGACTAAAACAAATAAACCTATCTGTTAACTTTGCCAAGGACCACAATGAAAATTCTCTTTATTTGTACTCATAATCGATGTCGTAGCATTTTGTCAGAGGCAATAACAAATCATATAGCAGGTGACCTTATCGACGCCAAAAGTGCTGGTAGCCAACCTGTGGGTGAAGTACATCCCCTTTCAATTCAATATTTGCAAGAGGCAAATATTTCTACTCAAGGATTACAAAGCCAATCTTGGGATGAGTTCGAAAGTTTTGCGCCTGATGTTGTAGTAACTGTGTGTGATTCAGCAGCGGGTGAAGCTTGTCCAGTTTGGTTTGGTAAATCAATAAAAATTCATTGGGGATTGGTAGACCCATCAAAAATAGAAGGTAGCGAACAACAAAAGGCTGAAGGGTTTCGTGCTTGTATTGCGCAGATCAAACAAAGAGCAATAAAGCTTAAAAAGATCGCTGAGCAAAGCCTGTCCCATGAAGAATTAAAACGCGCTCTACTTGAGCTAGTAGATTAAGGAGAAGGCCAATGGGATTGTTTGAACGCTTTTTATCGGTTTGGGTCGGAATAGCCATTTTAGTGGGTATCCTTTTAGGTAATTTACTGCCTGACATGTTTTCCATTATTGCTGACATCCAACTTGCCCAAGTGAACTTAGTGATAGCGGTACTTATTTGGTTAATGATTTATCCGATGATGGTACAAATCGATTTTTCGTCTATTAAAGATGTAGGCAAAAAACCTAAAGGTTTAGTCTTAACCTTAGTCATCAATTGGTTAATTAAACCTTTTACTATGGCAGCTTTAGGGTGGTTATTCTTTAAAGGAATTTTTGCTGAATGGGTCGATCCGCAAACCGCAGAAGAATATATAGCTGGTATGATATTACTCGGCGTTGCTCCGTGTACTGCCATGGTATTTGTTTGGAGTCAATTAACCAAAGGTGATGCAAATTACACCCTTATTCAAGTGTCTATAAACGACATTATTATGATATTTGCGTTCGCACCTATTGCTGGCCTGTTGCTTGGTGTCACTGACATTACAGTACCTTGGGATACCCTGTTTTTGTCCGTTGTCTTGTATGTGCTAATTCCTCTAATTGCGGGGGCAGTCACCCGTAAATCCTTAGACAAGGCAGATGATCATTCTAAGATTGATAAATTGTTGGCAACTTTGAAGCCATGGTCGATCATAGGGTTGCTGGCGACTGTAGTTTTACTGTTCGGATTTCAATCAGAAACAATTTTGGCACAACCTCAAGCAATTGTGCTCATTGCGATTCCATTATTAATTCAAACTTATGGCATATTTGCCATTGCCTATATCATCGCACAACAAATCAGACTACCTCACAAAATAGCTGCCCCTGCGTGCATGATAGGTACTTCGAATTTCTTTGAACTCGCCGTTGCGGTTGCAATTTCATTATTTGGGTTGCATTCAGGCGCTGCTTTGGCAACAGTTGTTGGTGTGTTGGTTGAGGTACCGGTAATGTTATCTTTGGTATGGTTTGCTAATCGAACGCAGCATTGGTTCAGTTAGTACTGGAAAGCAGTCTAGGTCATTCTTTCATCATAAAAATGACCTAGTTTTTATATTCTTATTTTTAATATTTCGCCTATTTGCGTCTATAAAAAAATAAACCTAAAAAGCCTAGAGCAAATAAAGCTGCTAAGGAAGGGCTCGGAACAGCATCTGCTTGCGACGTAGCGCTTCTAACAAACAAACTATAGTTATAAAGGCGATTTTGAGTTGAATGATCACTGCCAGTAAGATTAGGCAGGGTCAGATTATTATTATCAGTAGCAGAGCGCTTGTAAACGGCGGAAGGAGAACTACCATCCACTAATACATTATAATGTCCGGACTCAAACTGACCAGTGACTGCGTCTTTAAAATTTATGTAGCCATAGTATTGTGCGGTGTAAAACGCTTGGCCATTAACCGGATTTAAATTATTACGATTACCATATACATAAGTCGCGATACCCGTGGTTGCCCAAGTCAAAATATCCTGTTGTTCAGCGTTTAATGTTACCGGTGCTAGGCTATACCAACCAGTTTGAGTGCCGGTAAAAGACAATAGACTAGACCAAATCATAGCAGCGTCTAGATCGGTTGCTACTGTGTAACCTGCTAGAGAGGAATCCGAAGCTATCATAGCTTCTACTTCTGCTACGGTTTTTGCTTTTGTGAGACCTAGATCGAGAAATTCTTGATTGCCAATGACTAAACTGGCGTTTACCCAGCCACTGATGATTAAACTAAAACCAAAAACTGACGCTTTTATAAGGGAATACTTCATAATTTACCTTTTACTGCATTAACAATTTTGAGGGGACAACCTCTGTGAAAATTTTTACCAGCTAATTTCATGCCAAGAAATAAAAAGTATAATATTCAAATAGATATTAAGTTTTAAATCAAACTGAATGAATTATTGTAAAAGTTTCTGACATTTAATTTCGAGAAATAAATTTCTATTTGTCATTTTTTTGAAAATGCTCTTACAATGGTCAGTTCAAATACTGGAAAATATTATTTGTAAACAGGATTGAATCTAATGGAGCAGACAGGCGCCTCAAGTGCACAACAGGATTTGGTATCTATTTATCAGCGAATTGCTGATAATCCGAAAACTCCGTTGACGCTGAGAATAGGCATCGCCGGACCTCGACATTTAACTGAAGCCCAAAGCTCGCAAATTATCGATGGTTTAAAAACCATTACCCAAGATATTAATCATCAGTTATGTAAGTGGATTGATGAAGAACCCGTTGCGGCTCATTTTTATAATTTAGAACAGCATCCTTTACCCATTTTACGATTAACCTCATCGTTGGCAGAAGGAACCGATAGATTACTGATGCATCCAGATGTATTGGCGGGTTTGTCGAATACATCAACCATTGAGTTTGCAACAGTTTTACCTTTTGCTCCCGAATATTGTGAAAAAGAGGCGGATGAATCATTAAACAGCCCGACATTTAAAGACAATCAACTTACCTTTAGTGCGCTATATGAACGCATCGAAAATCAACCTGTACCTAGAGTTGTAGCCTTAGATGGCGATTTGACTGATGCTGATTCACGAGACAAAGCCCATTATCGATGTGCCGAGTTTTTAACGCAGAATATTGATTTACTAATTGTGGTCACCCCATCAACGCCCAGTTCCGCGCCAAAATATCACAGGGCAGGCACGGCTACGACTAAATCACTTGCGCTTGCTGCTGGTCTGCCCTGTATTGAAATTCATTTAGATGACAATGACGCTGCCAATATACAGATAAGTCAATCGCCGAAGTTTGATGCCAATATAGAAAATCAACGATATGGAAAAAAATCACTTTTTGGAGTTTTAAGTCAAGTTGTTTTATTTACAGACATTTTAAAACTCGAACCAGTTTTAGACGCCGAAGTACAAGATTCGGCATTATTATCTGTGACAGACAAAAGAGCTAAAACCATTATCAAACAATTTAAAGCTCACATTGCAGATAAAACCTGTTTAGCTGTAGATGAGCAGCGGCAACCAGATTTCGACTATTCAGGGCCAATACTCTCACCTGTTTCGATTATGGATAACGTCAAGGGACTTTTTGCGTTTGATAGTTTTAAACGTTTGGCAGTTAACCGAAAAGATGTGGATAAAAATAAGGAAAAAATTTCAATAGTTCAGAGCGTCTTAGATTCAAAGGATTATTCTGAAGATGATGCTTCCATTCAATATCAACATAATATGTTTGCGCATTTTTTGCGAGCAGACTCTCTTGCTATTCGATACGCTTCAATCCATAGAAGTACCTACTTCTTAATTTATGTATTTGCAGCATTTGCCCTAATCACCGCAGCTACAGCTTTAACTTTTCAAAAATATCATGGCCTCGTTGGCGTGTTAATTATCGTTGAGGCTATATGTTTGTACCGAATATACCGACTGTACAAGATTGATCATGGTAACCATCATCGTTGGCTTCAAAATCGATGTTTGGCAGAGGCTATTCGTCCTAATATCTATTTGAGTCCACTAGGACGAAACTTTTCCTTTATTCGTGATAAAAACTCCAATGAATATAAGTACAGAGGGTTGATCGGGCATCAAGACAGTGGCGCTGAATGGGTCTGTATTCAATCGGAATTAATTAACCGTCATCATGGATTTACTAATTGTATTTATCGCAAAAGCAACATAAAAAATGTCTTACATTTTTTGCAACAACGCTGGATAAACGGACAAACGCAATATCACCGTGTTAATTGTACAGTGATGCAAAGCATAGGCGCTCGGTTGTCAAAACTCACCTTAACCTTATTCTTCAGCACGGTTTTTGCCCTTAGTATTAAGGCAGGTCTTTATATTGCAGAAGAATTTTTTGCGGTACAAGTGAGTGCTCATCCTGTGTCCTACATTGTGTATAAATTAAGCGGGTTACTCACGGCGGTATTTCCCATTTTAGGTACAGCTGTGTTTGCTATCCGAAACCATTCTGAATTAGATATATCGGCGCAACGTTCACGTTCGATGCTGGCGTTTTTCAACGGCATTATCAGTAGTCTAAACCATAAGATCACCTTGTTTTTCAGTTATAAAGTTGAAAGTGATTCCGAGGTAGTTATCAGTGACATTTTTGATCCAGAATTAAACGAATTAACCAAAGTGAGTAGTAAAGAAGTATCAGACTGGCTTGAAATCTATGAGGTAAAAGAGTCAGAGCCTGGGTAAGCGCAGAGATTAATCAATGACAGAAAAAAATAAAAATGATTGGACAACTAATTGTCTGGAGAGTTTGGGATTAACTGACTCTACATCAGCTCAAGACATCTTTAATGTCACCGACCAGCATTCTACCAATATGGCACCTGATAACCGTAAATCTTGGCGTTTACTGGTTATTTTAGAAGCCTTGGCAATCACTCTGCCTTTATCTTGGTTTATGACAACAAAGCAGTATTGGGAACCCTCAGTGATTGCTGTTTTAGTGCTGCTGTTTACAGTGTTTATGGTGGGGTTTATTTGGTGGATACGTTGGCGAGCATTACGAACTAATTGGATTCAGCTTCGTTTGTTGGCAGAAGTGACACGCTCTTACTTACACTCTAGGCACTTTAATAAAGAACTTACTTTAAAGGTCGTCGAGGGACACCCAGATCTTGAACATTTTGCTCAACATTTAATTCAGGATACCACTGACGATACTCAGGACATAAAAAATAAAAATATCGATGAATATATCGAGCATCGGTTAAGTGACCAGCTAAGTTATTATCAGAGCAAATATGACCAAGCCCAGCAAAAGCGACTTAAACTTAGCCGCTATATTACTTGGGCCATGGATGCTTCAGTGTTTTTTGCTGTTGCTGGATTAGTATTAGTGTTTGGGGATTCCAGTGAACGTTTATTTCGATTAACCGGCGCTGGTTTATTTCTTGGGCTAATTGGTTGTACTTTGCCATTAGTCGCTGTGTTAATACAAAAACTGGGATCGTTTTTAGAGCTGGACAGAAGAACCGGTAAATATGCTCAACAGATGCAAATCCTTGGACATTTGAAATCAAAGCTACTTGCGGCCCCGAATCCATCACAAGCTGAAATTATTATTTATGAAATAGAGCATGCTTTAGTGTCAGAAGTCATCGATTGGTATTATGAAGCCAAAAACTCTGAGATTTACTATCGCCTTAAAAAGCGAGCAGATAAAAAGAATCGACCTATTGATGGAATTTCAACTGAAGATATAACCCCTACGGTAAAAGGTAAGATTTTCAGTAATATCTCAACGCCATTGACCTTTTTATTTAAGCTGATATTCGATCGCATTTTGGTCGTGGCAGCCTCGTTTATTATTACTACCGCCGGCATCGCATATGTGACGCCTGAAGACGCTGAACAGCTCAGTACATTGCGATTAATTGATGGGCGAATTTTATCCAGTGCAGATGCCAAAGGTTGGTTTATCGACGAAAGTGCTCAAAACGGGGTTATTTTCATTGCGCACGGATTACACGATGGCGTTAGCAGTGAAATAGATGCCCAAGGTAATCCTCATTGGATGGCGGTACTGCAAAAGCGACTGCAAAGCAAAACGCAAGGTTATCAACCTAACATTGCGCTAATAGATTGGAAAAACTTAGCTCGGCCTTCGAAAACCTCGCTGTTGGGAATAGACACTGAAGACTTTGAAAGCGGGACATTCTCAATGCTAGAAATGCTTCAGGATGTATCTGCCATTCGCCCCAGTGCAGAAGATTTAGGTGAATTAGTCGGGTACAAGATTGCCCAAAAGATAGCGCGTGGCGAAATTCGTCAAGATAAACCTATGCATTTCATCGGTCATAGTGCAGGGGGCTTTTTAGTGACTAGAGCCGCTCAAGTTCTGCATGATCTGGGTCTAGCAAGCAAAGATACAACTATTACTATATTGGATACTCCAGTAGCTGTGACCGATGATTTGCTGAGAGCGGCAGAGTTTGCCCAAGTCGATTTTTATGTGACCTCCTTGTTAGCGGAAGGTACGCCGGATAGTAATCTTCACCCTAACTACACCTTGTTTGAAATACCGACACCGCCAGATATCGATTTGTTTATTCAAGCGCACTCCTATGCAACTGATTGGTATACTGACAGCATTGGCAACGCTGAGCTTCCAGGGTTCAGTCGCTCGCCTTTTGCGCAGCCTCCTGGAGATAATATAGAAGAAAATAACACAGAAGGAAATGTCGTTGATAATGAGTAAACTTGATTAAAGAAAGATAGTTTATTTTTTGTCCACTCAAATTTTTACTTTTGTGAGGATATAAATTAGTATCAATCTACAACAATAAAAAGTCGTACTCGCTCGCACATGCAGGATAAGGTTCTAACAATACGGAATTTGTTTTTCTTACTGCTCATATTCATTCTTGCAGTGGCGCAAACCGGTAACTTTCATTTTTCTTTCAATGTTATTGAAGCCTATCGTGAAACTTTTAACGATTACCTAGACCTCTATCAAGCAAGGGCATCTGGGCTTGCGCTTGGAATACTTCTGACGGTATTCATTGTTGTCGCTTTTAAAAACAATCGCATAAGATTTATCGCGGCAGGTTTGCTACTGTTTTTTGAGTTATTAATCGTTACTAATACGCTGGGATTTTATGACGTTTTATTTGAATTCTCGGGAAATCTTTTAATAGGTTTAACATACGCAACTAAGGTTGCGATTATAGCGCTTGCTACTAGTTTATTTTTACATCTCAACGCAAAGCATTCCCCCAAACATTTGCTGGTCATTGTATTTGTATCGCTTATTGTTAACGAATATTCAGGCTATGTTTATTATGCAGTGTTTGATATAGCAACAGTAACTGAGCAAGACTTTGGCGCTATTATCCTTATTGCACTAACCTTGGTGTTTTTCGCTTTGTTTTTATTGCCACCCTCTGAGAAAACTACGAAACCACCTTCTACATCTATCTTCAGACTATGGCATCTGTATGCCCTATATTCTTTAGTCATCGCCATAATATTTTTGTCGTATTATGGTGGAGGCAACAGGGAACTTAATTCTAGTACTCCGCAAATCGCACGCTTTCTGTCTATCGTTTATGTTGTTTTTGTCATGGCTTGGATTGGCAAGTTAGATACAAATCAAAGTCTAGCTAGAGCTAAAAAGATCCTGCTGGTAACCCCTATTTTACTGGTCCTAATTTCGCTCCTATTTAACTTACCGATTTTTAGTGGCTTAAATAGAAATGGCTTACAAATTATGGGGTGGTTATTAATCCCACTGCACACTGCGTCTTACTTGCTCTTCTTTGGATTAGCAACCTATATAGTAGTGGTAAATTTGGACAGTGTTAAACGGTTGGCGGTGGTTCTTGCCATATCATCATCATTGTATTCGTTGTTCGATTTGATGCTATCGCCGTTTGATGACTTGATCTCGTCGGGAGGGGCGTTCAGTTTACTGATTTTCTGCGGGTTCATTTTATTTACGCTACTGACTAGGGTGCGGGGCAAGGTCGAAGATTGGCTAGAAAATTCAGAGTCAGATTATGAGCATTATGAAGATGAGTATTCCTATTTAGATGAAGCGCCAAGTCACAAATCTAAGTTAAATATCCGCCATACTTTATGGGTTATATCTTCCACAAGCTTGTTTTTTCTCAGGCTTGGCATTGTAGTTTCTTTCGTGTTTATTTTGGAAGTTGGGCGAACATTAAGTTTTTTCCAAAATAGCGCGATGTGCGATGTTTCAATGGTCACTGTTTCTGTGGCTGCTATCGAATTGATTGCATGCTTTTTTCTTCTTTTGGGAAGATTTACTCGATTGGCTGCAGGCGTGTTGGTAATTACCTGCTTATTGCAAGCTTTGGTGATTGACGGACTATATTCCCAAGGATTCGATTTGTTGGAAAAAGATTTCGACACTTTGATGATATTTGCATTTGCTAATGTCCTCTTGATCATCTTTGGTGCTGGTAAGTTTAGCTTAGATAAATTTAAAACAGCGGATTGGATAGGTTCTTACAAATTAATCATCACCATAGTCTTTTCGATACTCTTCTGGTTGTACAACAGTATTTTAGCCAATCACGAATCTGGGTTTCAGGAGAATATGGGCTACAGCAGTGTGGTCCAAGGTAAAAGTCAACTTAGCGTACGAAGTTACCAAATAATAGTCGCAACAGAAGAGTTACTAGACAATACACTTAGAACCGCTATTTCAGCATACTACAACAATGATTTCTATATTGAAGATGATGAAACAGAGTTAGGGTTTTTAAATGAATTTATCAAAGAATATTATCCCGATTCGACCTATAGAGTGATTGAAACGGATTTTTGGGATAACAAATTTATCTTTCATTGGCTAACCAATGAATCCTATGAACTGCGCTCAGCAGGGCCTGATGGTGTGATGCATAACCAAGACGATATTCGCTGGGTATGCGCCAAAGAATGTAAATCCGAAACGGAATTTTCACCTAGTATCGCTATGAGTTGGTTACGCCATGGCGAGATATTTAACGATCCTGTGGATCAATTACAGTTCAACGTATGGCACCAAAACTATGACTATTTTGGCAAAACCACGCCATTACCAAGTGATAGTTCATATTTACAGTGCGATAATTTTTAGCAAAGGAACTTGAGATGAGTGAACAAACAGTGGATAACCAAAATATGCATGAAATAATAGATGCTTGCCCACGGTTAGACGTGAACAAAGAGTCTTTGTTCCAAAAGGTGGAAGATTATCGCGATCAAATATATATGTTGCTCAATGATGCTTTAGTCAAACTGAGAATTAAGGGGGAAGTGACTAAGTCGGCCCCTTATGAATATAACACTAGGGTGCTAATTCGATTGTGGAAAACCAGCGACAAGGATTCTTCTCGCCAGCATCGTGGGGAAGCGCAAATAGACATTATCGCAAAACCATCCTTTCGGTATCCCATTGTGGTAGAAATTAAAGCGACTTCAGGTGGTAAAAAGAGAACGCTTAAAAGAATCACTGAATTTAACGAAACCTCTGCCTATGATCTTATAAGTTTTATCTCTGCCCCTAGTCAAAAGTTACGTAAAAGTAACTATAAGCGTCACGGCATCATATTCGATAAAAATAAAGTCAAAAAACGTCCTGGCGCCACTTTAGTCGCGGTTTTTGGTTTTTTACCAATGATAGGCGCATTTGGATTGGCCATTCACCCTGGTTTAGGTGTGGTGACAATACTGGCCTGTAGTATTCCACTTATTAAATTAATCTTTGCGCCGGTACGTGTTGAAGCTATAGGCCGCCCACCGCAAAATCCGAGAAATTTAGTGCGAATGGATTCTTGGCAAAGTGTGATTATTGATCTTGGAGAGCTCGCAAAACAAGTGCGCACTGATGTATTTCAAGAACTCGTCGACGGCAAACATCCAGATGCATTAATTGAATACGAAGAAGTGTCATATTTGGCGAATACGGGTAAAGCAAACCGTACGCAAATTGTTGTTAATTTTCGACGCGCTATCGCCTTTATTGAAGTGCATAGCTATGGCAATGACTTGTATGTGGATTGGGAAGCCTATTTAAACTTAGGGGTGTGGGATGAGCAAAGTACAGGTGTTGGTTATGATGCAACTAATGAAGTTAAGGTCGAATACAAAGATGTGCAACGCTCGTTAGAAGCTTTAAATGAATATGACATCTCCGATGCTAACTTTCTTATTGAGTGGGTGCATGCTTGTTTAACGCGTGTTGTCCGCAGATTGAAAAAAGAAAAGAATATTGATCAAGAATTTGATTTTCAAATTCAGCGCAGTGACCGCCGATCAGTGCTTAGAGAGGGGGATTCTAAGGCTAAATCAGGTAGAAAAGGATTCCTTCGTAGGAGCTAATTATGTCGTATTGCGCAGTTTATGAATTCGATAGTTTTGATTTAGTGCAGATTGGCGCTTGCATAGGTAGTGCAGATGAATCCCAGTCTAAGCAATTGTTGCTTTGGTTAGAATCTCAGTTACATCGATTGCAAGAGTCGAGTTTATCTCTACGTTTAGATGTGAAAAAAGGCAAGATTAATCGCACCATTCGAATTGCGTTTAAAGGTAATCAAGCGCAGGCTTTTGAGCTTATTAATTTGCTTGAAAGACAAGCGCTTGTGGAAAAGGTTTTTACTGACAGAGTTGGGTTCGATGAGCAATTTGCTCAAGAATTTACCCATATGGCAATGGTCCCTAATCAAGTATATATAGCTGGCAAAGTTGAGTTAGTGACAGACTATGTGTTACTGACAAATCTTGAGGAAATTGTCACCAGCTTGACCATGAGTCAGGTGGATTTTTGCTACCAATTAAACTTCGGATTAATGACTGATAGCAATGAAGTGAATCGATTTATTCGAAAATCAATAGTGCAACTTGAAGAATCACCGGGTATTCCTGCAAAGTTAGTCCAACAGCAACGACGATTTGCAGCTAGAGCTCAAAAAGCCCATTGGATTGGTGAAGAATATTTTGCTTGTAGTACAGAACAAGGTATTCAATATATCGGTGATCTAGTCGAAGAATATTTTGCCGACGAGAACGCAAAATTTGGTTATCCCAATGTAGCGCTAGCCCAAAATGATGAAGTGGCTGACCAATTCATCTCGGGACTGCTTGCTCGTGCCTTTGAATCTCTTTCGATTGCACAAGAAGCCAGTCAACTTATCAGCACTCAACAATTGTCTAATGCCTTAACGCTTTCTGTACCTTCACCTGAAATTACAGAGCAGTCGATAATGCCCCAAGCGGTATCTTCTCAAGGTAAATGGGATGTTTTCCTCAGTCATAGCAGTAAAGATCATTTAACCACTAAAGCGGTTTGCCATTATCTTGAGTCTCAAGGGATTCGTTGTTGGATGGCACCTAGAGACATTCCCGTTGGTGATTTGTGGTCACAAGCTATCATGCAGGGAATCAAGGGCAGTAAGGTAACAGTGCTAATCTTCTCTGGTCCCGCTAATGAATCACGCTATGTGCTAAGGGAAATAGAGCAGAGTGTTACGCTTAATATGCCGATTTTACCACTGAGAATTGAAGATTTGCCTCCTTCAGATAGTTTGAGCTTCTTTATCTCTAGCCATCATTGGTTTGACGCTGTAAATGAACAATTAGAAGCTAAATTACCAGAATTAAAAGCGGCGATTCTGCCACATTTAGCCGTTATCCAATAATTTGAATTGTACGGCAAAATATCTTTGCTGAGAGTAAACCAGTCGGGGTATTTTCCACTATAACTGTTAAGCTTAAATTTAAAAAATATGTTGGAAAAATATAATTGTAATATCAACATGTGAACAATCGAATAAGGTCAATTATCTAAAATGAGCGATTCTCTCGAACAATTAAGTGCAGTACGCTGCTTTGAAGGTACGCAATACCAGTTTAAACATAAGTCCGACTGTCTAAATTGCGACATGCAGTTCAGTGTTTATCAGCCTGATCCTAATTACGACAATGGGAAGGTTTTATTGTGGCTAAGTGGACTAACCTGTACTGATCAAAATTTTGTCACTAAAGCAGGGGCACAGCGAGTCGCGTCTGAATTGGGTATTACCATTGTTTGTCCAGACACAAGCCCTCGCGGTGAGGAGGTCGCCGATGACGCCGCCTATGATTTAGGTCAGGGTGCAGGTTTTTATGTCGATGCAACCCAATCGCCTTGGGATGCGCATTTTAAAATGTATTCTTATATTACCCAAGAGTTGATGGAGATTATTCAGACCCACTATGCCAAAGGCAATAAAATAGCCATTTCTGGACATTCCATGGGTGGCCACGGAGCTTTGATCTTTGCTATCAAAAATCCACAATTATTTACCTCTGTCAGTGCATTTGCGCCTATTGCAAATCCTTCGCAGTGTCCTTGGGGAGAAAAAGCGTTAGGGGCATATTTGGGTAGCGATCAGCAACAATGGTTAGCCTATGACGCCACAGAACTGCTGAAAAGCGGATCTACTAAATTTGATTTACCTTTGTTGGTAGATCAAGGAGACAAAGATAACTTCTTAGATAGTCAGAAGTTAACTAAACCCCTTGAAGCAGTGGTACCCACCGATGCCAACATCCGCTATCAACAAGGGCATGATCATAGTTATTTCTTCATTGCGACCTACATTGAAGATCATCTAAGGTTTCACGCCCAGTACCTGTAAGTTAATCAATTAAAGCAGTAACGCATTTCAGTTGCTGCTTTTAGCACACCCACAATCTGCGCAATTATTTATACTATAATAGTAAACCGATCTGTCGCGTATTCATCTGCAATCAGTCAAAATTTTAGCCAGTGTCACAGCTTGTTCAGGATAAAAAGTACTCGTTCCCTTTTTCAATAGGTCTTTTTCATTCTAGAAAATAATAACGACAAGACTAATAAAAGTAATTACAAGTACCTTAAATATAAAGCTTTTTGGTTTTAAGAAAACACCTCAAGATGATAGAATTATTTTCATAACATCTTTACATTTATTTAAATATTGCTATTATCATACAATTAATTTTGATTAACTGTTTGGTTGATCATTTGAACGCAAGATTTTAAAGGTGTTTATGCCACAGTATACTCTTGGCCTTGATTATGGGTCAGACTCAGTCCGCGCACTCTTAGTTGATGTTAGTTCTGGTGAAGAGCTTGCAAGCCATATGGTCAATTATCCAAGATGGACTCAAGGACTATATTGCGCGCCTGATATTGATCAATATCGCCAACATCCTCTCGATTACATAGAAAGTTTGGTTGAGGTAGTCAACGCCTTATGGCAAAAGGTGCCTGCTGGGACTGCTGAAAATGTAATTGGAATGAGTTTTGATACCACAGGCTCTACGCCGGTGGCAATTAATGAAGAGGGGACACCTCTGGCCCTAACGGAGGCCTTTTCAGATAATCCAAATGCCATGTTTGTGCTTTGGAAAGACCACACCGCAATTGCTGAAGCTGCTGAAATTACCAAAGCCGCCAATCAAAATGATGTTAATTATCTTGCTTACATGGGCGGTATTTATTCCTCTGAATGGTTTTGGGCAAAAGCTCTTAAAGTGTTCAGACAGGACGCAAATGTAAAGGCTGCTACTTATAGTTGGGTTGAACATTGTGATTGGATGACTGCTTTGATGTGCGGTACCACGCATCCCAAACATCTCACGCTAGGAAGATGTGCTACCGGGCATAAAGTAATGTGGCACGAAAGCTGGGGAGGCTTCCCACCCAATGAATTTTTCACCAAAATCGATCCTTTGCTTGATGGAGTGGTTGATACCTTAAATGCCTCAACCAAAACCAGTGATCAAGTTGCGGGTCACTTAACCTCAGAATGGGCTGATAAATTAGGTTTACCTAAGGGTATTGCTGTGGGGTATGGAGCTTTTGATTGTCATATGGGAGCGGTAGCTGCCAATGTGAAATCAGGCGTACTAACCAAAGTAATGGGGACATCCACTTGTGACATCACTGTCACTTCACCACAAGAGTTAGGCGACACCTGTGTGAAAGGCATCTGTGGTCAAGTGGACGGTTCTGTGATTCCTGGCATGATCGGACTTGAGGCGGGACAATCTGCGTTTGGTGATTTATATGCTTGGTTTAAAAATGTTGTCCTATGGCCAACACGACAATTATTAGATGCTAGTGACGACTCTCAACAAGCACTTTTGTCTACCTTAGAAGACAATATTTTAGCTAATTTATCTAAAGCGGCGTCTGAGTTACCGGTCAAAACCTCTGACATTACAGCACTAGACTGGGTCAATGGTCGACGCACTCCTGATGCCGATCAGACAGTAAGCATGGCATTAATGGGCATAAAGATGGGGGCAGAAGCTCCTCACTTGTTTAAAGCATTGGTTGAAGCCACGGCATTTGGCTCTCGCGCCATTACCGAACGCTTTGAACAAGAAGGTGTCGCCATTAATTCTGTGGTTGTCATCGGTGGAATTTCCAAAAAATCTGATTATGTAATGCAAACATGTGCTGATATTTGGAATTGCCCAATTGACGTGCTTGAAAGTGAGCAAAGCTGCGCACTAGGTGCTGCCATTATGGCATCAGTGGCTGCTGGGTATCATAAATCAGTGGCGCAAGCACAAGCAGCCATGGCGTCGCCTGTATGCAAACAATACATGCCAAATCCTGAACGGGCCCAATTATACAACGCGTTATATGCAAAATACCAAACCCTAGGTGCCTTTGTCAGTGGAGAAAAAGCATGAGTTTCACCGAATTAAAACGTCAGGTTTATGAAGCTAACATGGAACTTGAGCGACGTAATCTAGTGATCTACACCTTTGGTAATGTGTCGCAAATTGATCGTGAAAAAGGCGTCATTGGGATCAAACCCAGCGGCGTATCCTATGACCAAATGAAGCCAGAAGACATTGTTATTGTCGACCTCGACAATAATATCGTCGAAGGGAACATGCGGCCGTCTTCTGACACCAAAACTCACACACATTTATATCGCCATTTTGATGCTATCGGCGGCGTGACTCATACCCATTCAACCTATGCAACCGCATGGGCGCAAGCGCGTCAAAGCATTCCCTGTTTAGGTACTACACATGCGGATTATGTGCATGGTGAAATTACCTGTACAAGGGATTTAACTGACCAACAAGTTAACGGCGATTACGAAGAAGAAACCGGTGTTCAAATCACCGACGCATATGCTGAACGAGATCCTATGGCAGCGCCTATGGTGATAGTTGCTGGGCATGCGCCATTTACATGGGGCAAAGACGCAGCGCAGTCTGTTTACCACGCTGCCTTGTTAGAAGAAATTGCTCGTATGGCTTATTTAACAAAAACATTAGATCCAAATGCAGCACCGCTAAAGCAGTCCATTTTGGATAAACATTATTTACGTAAGCATGGCAAAAATGCCTATTACGGACAGTCAAAATAGTGCTGCACCAGCAGTAATTAAGAGGAAATAAATTATGACGACTGAGGTAAAAGAAGTATGGTTCGTTACCGGCTCACAAGATTTATATGGGCCTAAAGTACTTGCCACAGTAGCCAATAACAGCGAAGCCATGGTGAATGGCTTAAATAAAGTCGCAAATTTACCAGTAAAACTGGTGTGTAAACCCACAGTAAAATCACCTGAAGAAATTTACACTGTTTGCCAGCAAGCGAACAGTGATAGCAAGTGTGTTGGTTTGATACTTTGGATGCACACTTTTTCACCAGCGAAAATGTGGATTGGTGGATTAAACGCGCTTCAAAAACCTTGGCTTCATTTACATACACAGTTTAATGCGGCGCTGCCTTGGGCTGACATTAATATGAATTATATGAATACTCACCAAAGTGCCCATGGTGATAGAGAGTTTGGATTCATCGGTACTCGTATGCGCCAAGAACGCAAAGTCGTTGCTGGACATTGGGAATTACCAGAAGTACATGGACAAATCGATGATTGGTGTCGTGCAGCACTGGGCTGGGCAGAAAGCCGTTCTCTTAAAGTCGCGCGTTTTGGCGATAATATGCGCCAAGTTGCAGTAACTGAAGGTGATAAAGTAGCGGCTCAAATTCAGTTTGGATACGAAGTGCATGCATACAGCGTGGCTGATTTGGCCGAAGTGGTAAATCAAGTTACAGACGCTGATATTGATCAGCAAATAGAAGCTTATCAGCAAGATTATGTGATTTCAGATGACACTTGGAAACAAGACTATCATGTTGAAATGATCAAAAATGAAGCCCGTTTAGAATTAGGCATGCAACGTTTTCTAGACGACGGAGGGTTTAAAGCTTTTACTAATTGTTTTGAAAATCTATCAGGACTAACTGGCTTACCCGGTTTAGCTACCCAACGTTTGATGTCAAAAGGTTATGGATACGGCGGCGAAGGCGACTGGAAGACCGCGTCCATGGTACGTATTCTAAAAGTCATGGGTGAAGGTCGTAAAGGCGGTTGTTCATTTATGGAAGACTACACCTATAACATGGGCAAGGTAGACCAAGTATTAGGCGCTCACATGTTAGAAGTTTGCCCATCTATTGCGTCGGCTAAACCGCGTCTTGAAGTCCATAAACATACCATAGGTGTCAAATGTGACGTTGGTCGATTATTGTTTACCGCGGCGGCTGGTCCATCAATTACGGTATCTCCCATTGATTTAGGTAACAGATTCCGATTAATTATAAATGAAGTCGAGACTGTTGCACCACCTGCAGATTTACCAAATCTTCCAGTTGCTTCTGCTTTGTGGGAACCTAAACCAAACTTATCTGTAGCATCAGCTGCATGGATCCATGCGGGTGGCGCGCACCATTCTGCTTATAGTCAAGCGGTTACCACAGATATGGTAGTCGATTTTGCTGAAATGGCAGGTGTAGAGACCATTATTATAGATGCTGACACTACTATTCGAGGTTTAAAATCAGAACTTCGTCAAAATGCCGCTTATTATTATCTTAAGCAAGGCGTCTAGCTGTACCTTTGTACCTTAAAGGTTGAGTCTCTGTGTGTATAATAGAGTTTTACTCGCAGTTGACTCACCAAGGTGATGAATCATCTTCATCACGAAAATAGGATTAGGAATGATAGATTTAAGTGCCTATCAAGGCATAGTGTTCGATATGGACGGTACATTAATAGATTCAATGGGAGCTCATATTAAGGCATGGGAAAAGACTTGCCAGCAATATGGTTATCCGTTTGATGAAGCCTACATGCACGGTTTAGGCGGAGTGCCAACACGCAACACAGTGGTATTGCTAAATGAGAAGCATCAAATGTCTTATGATCCAGATGAAGTCGCTAAAACTAAGCGCCAGCACTGGCTAGATATGCAGCATAAACCTGAACTGATTGCATCCACAATAGAGGTGTTTAATCACTATCGCCCAAGCATGCGAATTGGAATAGGTACAGGTGCGGAAAGGCCCCATGCAGAACATTTGTTAAATCAACATGGTTTGTTAGAACGGATCGATGCGTTAGTAACTGCAACCGATGTCACTAATGGCAAGCCAGCGCCGGAAACCTTTTTGCGAGTAGCAGAAGAAATTGGTGTTTCCGCGCATAAATGTGTGGTGTTCGAAGACACTAAAATAGGACAAGAGGCAGCACAGCGTGCTGGAATGGATTGTATTTTGGTCGTCAATGGTGAAATTCAAGCTTAATACATAAACGAATATTTAACCAAATTGTTAAATATTTATAAAAGAGCTTGCGTTTCTAAACTTAAATTATAATATAAAAATATATTTAAAAGTTAAAAAAAGGTTAACATAATGACGATTTCTGAAGCCAACCTTTCAATGCCGCTAGTGTACAATAAACCTTTGAATTCACTTAAAACTGCTTTGTGCGCAGTATTGAGTCTTTTAGTTTTTTCAAGCCCAGTTTGGGCTGATTCACATTCAGGACATGCAATGACTAATTCGCCGACGGTAAAATTATCTCCTTACGGTACTCTAGAAGATGGCACTCCGGTTGTTAAAGTCACCCTTAATAATGGTAAGGGTGTGGAAGCCGATGTTATTAGCTATGGTGGTATCATCACACGACTAACGACGCCAGATGCTAAAGGCAACTCAGGTAATATTGTACTTGGTTTAGATTCTTTAGAAGACTATGTCGAAATGAATCCATATTTCGGTGCTATTATTGGACGTTATGGCAATCGTATCGCCAATGGCAACTTCACATTGTTAGGCACCGAGTATCAATTAGCTAAAAACGACGGTGACAATCATTTACATGGCGGCGTCCAAGGCTTTGATAAAAAAGTCTGGAATGTGGCGCCTTTTGTCACTGAAAACAGCGCAGGTGTTACCCTAACCTTGACGAGTCCAGACGGTGATCAGGGTTACCCTGGTGAGCTTGAGGTGGAGGTGGTTTATAGCCTCAACGCGAATCAAGAATTAGATATGCAATTTAGAGCCACCACAGATAAAGCCACTTTGGTGAATCTTACCCAACATACTTACTTCAACTTGAAAGGTCAGGGTTCAATACTTGATCATCAATTACAGATTCCTGCTCAGCAAATTACCCCTGTAGGTCCAGGCTTAATTCCAACCGGTGAGCTAGCCTCTGTTAAAGGTACTCCTTTTGATTTCACTGAATTTAAAGCCATAGGTAAAGATATTGAAGCCGATGATGCGCAACTTAGATTGGGTAAAGGCTATGATCACAACTATGTGTTGAAAAGTGAAGCTAACGATACACTCGTCACTGCAGCCAAGGTATATGAGCCATCAACAGGCCGAACACTTGAAGTACTTACCGAAGAACCTGCTGTACAGTTTTATTCAGGAAACTTCTTAGACGGAAGTACCCAATCAAACGGAACTGCCCATGAGTTTAGAAGCGGTTTTTGTTTAGAGCCTCAGCATAATCCAGATTCTCCCAATCAGTCCGAGTTTCCGTCGACAACCTTAATGCCTGGAGAGCTTTATTCAACAAGGATTGTCTACACATTCGGCACTAAATAATTAGTCACTATTAGCCTGTAAATTTAATCAAAAGGGGTTATTCATGATGCTATCACCTTTACGAATAGTAAGTCTTAGTTGTGTGTTATTTGTGCTTGTCGCTTGTGGCGGTACTTCAAAACAACAGGCTTCCATTTCAGAAGCGGATGCGACACCAAATGAACAACTCCCACAGGAACTTAAAAGAGGTGAGTTTACTAATCCTTTGTTCCCTAATGGCGCTGATCCTTGGTTAGAATATTGGGATGGAAATTATTATTTAACCACCACCACTTGGACCAGCCAATTAGTAATGCGAAAATCGCCAACCCTTGCTGGTTTGGCAACCGCAACACCGGTGAATGTCTGGTCTTCTACTGACCCCGAGCGCTGTTGTAATTTTTGGGCGTTTGAGTTTCATCGTCTAAAAGGTCCCAACGGTTTTCGCTGGTATATGATGTATACCGCAGGTCAAGATGGTACTTTAGATCATCAACACTTAAACGTATTAGAAAGCGTTGGTGACGATCCCATGGGGCCATACGAATACAAGGGTGCCCTTATGCCCGACGTATGGAATATTGATGGTAATTACTTACAAACCGATGATGCTTTATATGTCATTTACTCTCAATGGCAAGGGGATGAGCAATTAAATATTATTGCCGAAATGGAAAATCCTTGGACCTTAAAAGCGGATGTTGAACATACCATTATTACTCGTCCTGAACTCGATTGGGAAATCAGCGGTCGCAAAGTAACCGAAGGTGCTGAAATTTTGCAGCACAACGGCAGAACTTTTATGACCTATTCAGGTAGTTTCTGTAATACGCCAGACTATAAGCTCGGATTGCTTGAACTTGTAGGCGAAGATCCCATGAATGCTGATCATTGGAAAAAGTTTAAACAGCCGGTGTTTGAAAGAACAGAAACTGTGTTTGGACCGGGCCATAACGGCTTCTTTACCTCGCCAGATGGCACCGAAGATTGGCTTGTATATCATGGTAATGATTCGGTTGAGCACGGTTGTAGCGCTACTCGTTCCCTTCGAGCACAAAAGTTTACTTGGAATGAGGATGGCACACCTATTTTTGGCAAACCCCTAACACCAGGTGTTGTTGTAGCCCCTCCTTCTGGTGAAGATGGTCCATTAGTTACTCGCGTGCAAGGTCAACGTTATCATCTGGTCAATGCAACCAGCGAACTTTGCTTAGACACTTCCCCTGATCCTCAGAGCAACCGTGCTATTCAACGTGCTTGTACAGGCACTAATGGTCAATGGGTGCTGGATGCAACCGACAGCGGATTCGTAAGGTTGGCAAACAGAGAAGACAGCAAATTTTTAGAAATCACTGGTTGTAGCGATGCAAATAATGCACAAGCTCAAACCGCCGCTTGGCGCAATAATGATTGCCAGCAATGGAAGGTAGCTCCAGGACAAGACGGTCATGTCACTATCGTTAACCGCGAAACACAAAAACCTTTAGCTGTGGCAGGTTGTTCCGCTGGGGAAAATCAAGCGGTGTTGCAAGGCGATGCGGCTTGTGATCAATGGCGATTACAACCTGTAGGTGAGGTGGCGTTGGTCAGTCAACAAAGTGGCAAAACCCTATCTATAGAAAGTTGTGAAGATCACATTGGCAATAATATCGAACAACAAGCTTATACCTATGCGGCCTGCCAAAAGTGGGTTTTTTCTCCTACTGATACCGGATTCATGGCGTTAAAACCAAGCCAAGACAGCGAAGCCTGTGTCGGGGTTGAGGACAATGCCGTAGTACCCGGTGCGAATTTGGCGTTGACGTCCTGTTCAGAAAAAACCGCTCAATGGCGTATTCGTCCGGTAGATGGCGGCGGCGTCATGTTGATGAATCGCTATATCCGTCAAGCAATGGGACTTGCCAATTGCGGATTAGCAGAAGGAACAAATGTAGCGCAACAGCCAGATTTAGGCACAGATTGCCAAGTGTTTCACTTACGCGAGCCCAATTAACAGGCTTTTATAAGCAAGGTTACTGACCACGAGAGGTTGGTGGTTTATGTCTTTATATCGGAATTAGAAGTATGCAATCACAAAAATTATCGACGGTAGAAAAAGTGGGTTTTGGCGCTGGAGATATGGCAGTAAATGTCATGGTGGCGGCATTGTTTTACTTTATGTCGTTTTTCTACACGGATGTGTATGGCCTAAAACCGGTAGATATGGGCATTTTATTTCTTGTTGCACGATTTGTAGATGCCTTTACAGATCCCTTAATGGGAATTATCACTGACAAGGTGCGAACTCGATGGGGACAATTTCGTCACTGGTTCCTATTTTTGTCGGTTCCATATGGTTTGTCTGTTGTCTTGCTATTTACCACACCGGATTTTGATTACAACATGAAGCTGGTGTGGGCATATGTGACCTATTTGTTTGCGACCTTGATGTTTACCGGGGTGGCAATTCCTTATATTTCTTACATTGGTGTGCTAACCGCCGATCCAAAAGAACGTTTATCCGCCAATGGTTATCGAATGTTTTTCGCTAAAATTGCCAATGTGGTTATTGTGTTTTCTGTGCCTCTATTAGCTAATAATTGGGGTAATGGCAGCATAGCTTCGGGTTATCAGCTGGCGATGATTTTAGTGTCGGTTTGCGCGGTTGGACTTTTCTTATTCTGCTTTTTCACCACCAAAGAGAGAATCACGCATTCAGGTGAACAAGAGAATATTTTAAAGCAACTTAAAGTACTGCTTAAAAACGATCAGTGGGTGTTGTTATGCATAGCTTGTGTGCTTGGTACTTTAGGTTATGCAATTCGTGGCAGTGTTGCTATGTATTATGCTACTTATTACCTGGGTGCTCCTGATCTCGCTGGGACTTTCACCAGTGCAGGCATTGCAGCCTCAATCGTATCTATGGTGGCCAGTACTTGGATCACCAAGCGCTATTGCAAAATAAAGCTGTTTAGATACTCCCAAATTGCTGTGTTATTTATCTCAGTTGCTATGTACTTTGCGGTGCAACCTGGGGATATTATGTTAGCTTTTATTCTCTACATATTATTATCTTTTGTAGTTGATTTACATGCTCCCGTATTTTGGTCGGCCATCGCTGAAGCGGTTGACTACGGAGAAATCAAAGACAAAGTGCGCGCCTCAGGATTGTCTTTTGGCGGCATCTCTTTTTGCCAGAAAGCCGGTGGTGGATTAGCAGGTTTAACCGGCGGTTTATTGCTCGAATTTTATCAATACCAACCCAATGTCGCACAAAGTGATTTTACACTAACAGGTTTAGCACTAATGCTAACCATAATTCCTGGGGTGTTTCATGCATTGCTGGGCTTTGTTTTATTTAAATACAAAATTACCGACGGTTATTACACCAATATGGTGTCGCAACAGCGTTTGCCTGAATAACCCTTATATTAAATAGGTAACAATATGACAGATATTCCAAAACCTTTAATTCCTCAAAGAGCAGATCCTTATGTACATAAACATACGGATGGCTTTTACTACTTCACTGCTTCCGTACCGGCTTATGACGGCATTGAATTAAGACGAGCGACCAGTTTACAAGGTTTGGCAGACGCAGAAACTGTGATGGTCTGGACTAAACCAGATACCGGTCCTTACAGTGACCTAATTTGGGCGCCTGAGATTCATTTTAATGAAGGGGCTTGGTACGTGTATTTTGCTGCAGCACCGAGTCGTGAAATCAAATATGATTTATTTCAACATCGTATGTACGCCATTAGCTGCAAAGACGATAATCCATTAACTGGTGAATGGACCTTCTGCGGACAGATTGAAACCCCTTGGGATACCTTCTGCTTAGATGCCACAACTTTTTACCACAACGACGAACTCTATTATTGCTGGGCGCAAAAAGAACCAGGAATCCGAGGTAACTCTAACTTGTATTTGTCTAAAATGGCCAGCCCAACACAAATTACAGGTGAAATAGCGCGCTTAACCATTCCTGAATTACCTTGGGAGATAGTTGGATTTTGGGTGAATGAGGGGCCTAATGTTCTCAAACGTAATGGTAAGATTTTTTTAACTTATTCAGCCAGCGCCACTGATGAAAATTATGCCATGGGACTGCTTCATGCATCCCTCGACAGTGACCTCTTAGATCCCAATTCTTGGACCAAAGAGCAGTCTCCGGTATTTTTGACCAATGAGCCTTTAAGCATGTTTGGGCCCGGTCATAACAGTTTCACCCAAGATGAAGATGGTAATGACATTCTGGTCTATCACTGTCGTCAGTATACCGAAATAGAAGGCGATCCCTTATGGAACCCTGATCGACATACCTTTATTAAAAAACTGCGTTGGGATGACAATGGCATGCCAATTTTCGGTAAACCCGGAGAAGATTAGGCGCTAAGAGCAAAGGCAGAATATGAAATTTTCTATATTGGTAACAGCGCTGCTGACCATTGTAATTGGAGTGACGGGTTGCAACACTAAGTCGTCAGACTCAACATCGAATAATGAAGCTTTAGTACAGATTGACGAGCAGCAAAGGTTGTTTAGCTTACATCAGGTTTCCTTAACAGAAGGGCCTTTTGCACACGCCCAACAGACCAATATCGAATACCTATTAGCAATGTCTCCGGACCGCTTATTAGCGCCCTATTTAAAGGAAGCTGGAATTGAAGCTAAAGCGCCAGCCTATGGCAACTGGGAAAGTTCAGGTTTAGACGGCCATATCGGTGGACACTATTTAACCGCTTTGAGTTTAGCTTGGGCTGCAAGCGGAGAACAAAGCATAAAAGAACGCCTTGATTATATGGTGGGGCAATTGTACCAAGCGCAAAAGGCCAACAAGGGGTATTTAGGTGGCATCCCCAATGGTAAAGAAATATGGGCACAAATACGCGAGGGTAATATATCGGCAGGTTCATTTAGTTTAAATAATCGCTGGGTACCACTTTATAACATCGATAAAATTTACCACGGTCTTTATGATGCCCATGTGATTGGGAAAAATGACTTAGCAAAAAGCATGTTATTTGATTTGGGCGAATGGATGTTAGAGGTAACTCAAAAGCTTTCCGATGAACAAATTCAGCAAATGTTGCATTCAGAGCATGGTGGTTTAAATGATGTTTTCGCCAAAATGGCCGCGCTGTATGACGATTCTCGATTTTTACATTTGGCAGAAAAGTTTACCCACCAGAGAATCTTACAACCTTTGATGGCACAAAAAGATGAACTAACTGGATTACATGCTAATACGCAGATTCCTAAAGTTGTCGGAATTATGCAAATTGCGGGCATGAATCAAGACGAAGCTTGGGTCGCAGCTGCGAAGTATTTCTGGGAAAACGTAACCCAAAAGCGGTCGGTTTCCATTGGTGGCAACAGTGTAAAAGAGCATTTTCACGATGCAGATAACTTTACTGCCATGATAGATGATATTGAGGGGCCTGAAACCTGCAATACCTACAATATGCTTAAATTGAGCAAAGCCCTTTTCCTGCATACCGGAGACACTAGGTATCTGGATTATTACGAAAAAGCGACTTACAACCATATTCTTTCATCTCAACATCCAGACCATGGCGGTTTGGTTTATTTCACCTCAATGCGTCCTGGGCATTTCAGAAAATATTCTTCAGTACATGATTCTATGTGGTGTTGTGTCGGCTCGGGTATTGAAAATCACAGTAAGTACGCTGAGTTGATTTACACCCATAATGATCAGGCACTATGGGTCAATTTGTTTATGGGATCACTGCTTACTTGGGAAGATAAAAACCTAAAATTAGAGATGCAGACGGCGTTTCCAGATAAGCAAAACGTGACCTTAACGGTGAACGCGAAAAATGACGAAAAGCTCGGACGTTTTACTTTGAATTTACGAGTACCTGAATGGATTCAAGGTGACTTTGCAGTCTCTATAAATGGCAATAGAGCCCAAGGCATTAAAAAACAAGGTTACCTAAGCTTGCAGCGAGAATGGCTGAATGGTGACAAGATTACTTTTTCATTAAATGCCCAATTGATAGTTGAACAATTGCCTGATGGCCAAGATTATTATTCCATCACTTATGGACCTGTGGTGTTAGCAACACCAATAGCTGCGTTTGCAGAGGAAACATTAAACCTGATTTCCGGGGATGGGCGAATGGATCACGTGGCTGTAGGGGCTGTTTGTCCTCCAGAAGCTATTCCAGTGATGTTGGACGAACCTGAAAAATTTATACAATCACTAACCCGTACATCAAGTGAACAGTTAGTATTCCAAACGGATTCTAGGAATGCAGTTGTTGCACAAAGTTTCTTAGATAATAAGCAGCCGATTTTGGTGCCGTTTTTCCGTTTGCATGATAGTCGTTATCAAGTGTATTGGCCCCAGCAATCTCCACAGGGATATGATAATTTTATTGCACAAGCAAAACAAAAAGCGGCGTTTGAGCAAGCAATTGAATCTATAACAATTGATCAAATCACTCCGGGGCAACAACAACCGGAAGTTGAGCACAATTTTGCTGGCGAAAATACACGCGCTGGCGTGAACGAAGGAAGACATTGGCGCGCCGCTCAAGGATGGTTCTCATATGTTCTAGACAACCAAGCAGGTGATGCCAAAAGTGTACGTATTACCTATTCTCGAAAGGATGTTTGGCGTCATTTTAGTATTCTTCTAAATGATACCGAAATTGCCAAAGTTGCCCTTCCAGTCCCCAATGAACAAGCGGAATTTTATTCAGTTGATTATCCTATTCCCGAAAATTTACAATCTCAAAAATCATTGGTCATCAAGTTCGAAGCTAACCCTGGTTCAACTGCTGGTGGTATATATGGCATTCGTTTGTTAAGAGAATACAGTCA
The DNA here is from genome assembly GCF_050306235.1 of Glaciecola sp. 1036. Lineage (NCBI taxonomy): Bacteria > Pseudomonadati > Pseudomonadota > Gammaproteobacteria > Alteromonadales > Alteromonadaceae > Glaciecola > Glaciecola sp. 1036. The sequence goes on from NZ_JBLWFH010000002.1 coordinate 415,014, forward strand.
GTAAGAGGCTGTGTTCTCGACATACATATACAACTTAAAACCGAACTAACAATGGAGCCGTAGTTCATTATTTTAATATCTGAGCACAACAAACCCTAAATAATAAAGGCCAAAGCCTACAAACAAGCAAAACGCCACCTGATAATAATTAACAACAGGAGGATTGGTTTTAAAATATTGGTCAACGCTTTGGATCAAAGTAGATAAATAACTTGGACTTACTTGATTGTCAGGTTTTAGTACAACTCTACCATTAGCAGTCGAGCTCGAGATTGAAATAGCACCAGGGCTATCGATAAAGCTGATTCGGGATTGCTTTTTATCGTAATGAATTTGATTCTCAGGCACCGAGGAATAAATAGCATTTAAAACCGCCTTTTCGTCTACAAAGTGCAATACATAATAAGTGGAAGTGACAAAGCGCTTTATGAATATCACCAATAAGAAAATAACCAACAATGTAAAAATTCTATTTATGGTTGTTGGCGATATATCGGTAAATGTAGAAGGCTTTAAGACAATGCGATCCACAGCAAATAGCGTTAGGGCACAGAAATAAAAAAGTAAATAACCACGAACAGTATTCGGAGAAAGTATTGGAGGTCTTTTCTTAAAGAAAACCCAAAGAGCAGAGGCTATAAAAATGGTTCCTAGCACCACAGAGAGCCAAAATGTTATTGAATAATGCATTACGTTTCCCTACGCTTAATTAGCACATGTACACGAGTGTAGATGAACTTATAAAAATCGCAAGTCACCTGAACAAAGCTAGGGTTTAAGTGCTGTTTTTCTATGATCCAAATCGGTAGAGTCAACAACAGGCCACCCATCTTCCCACGTCATGGGCAATATACGTAATTTCTGTTTACCGTTATCGGCCGTTTCATAGGCGTGAAGTACTAGATAATCCTTGCCGTCAAAGGTATAAGCTGCATTATGGCCAAGGGCCACCCAGTTGTCATTACCCTCAATAACTAGTGTGCCTCCTCCTTGATTCATCGGCTTACCCTCTTTATCGATATAGGGGCCGGTAACAGATTTTGAGCGACCAACACGCACATTGTAAGTGCTATCCATTCCGCGACAACATTTATCAAAGGACACAAACAGATAATAATAGTCGTTCTTTTTGAAAATATAAGGTGCCTCAATTGCCCCTGTACCTGCATTCGCATCGTCTGTAGAACTGGATGGGCGCTTGGCAATGGTGTGCCATTCTTGCGGTTCGGCAATGCGCACTAAATCATCTTCTAATTTTACGAGTTTTAAACCTTCCCAAAATGAGCCAAAACTCATCCATGCATTGCCTTGTTCGTCTTCAATAATTGCCGGATCTATCGCATTCCAATGATCGCGGTTGGGAACGGATTGTAGGACTATTCCGTGATCAACCCATTGATATTCAGGTGACTTAGGGTCAAGGGTTTTATTCACCGTAACCCCAATACCTGAAGTATTTTTACCAAATGCAGAAACAGAGTAATAAAGATAAAACTTACCATTTTTCTGGTAAATATCAGGCGCCCATAAGTGGCCATTAAAACCTGGCGCTACCCTTTTCGCCCAGCTAGGCTCATCTGGAAACACTCTACCTACAAGCGACCAATGAGTAAGATCTTTGGAGGCATAATAAGTAATTCCAGGCCCTGTACTAAAAACGTAGTAGGTATCGCTTTCCTTTGTCATTACAGGATCATGTACTTCTACTTGCTTGGCGTTTGCGCACCCCAACAGGCTAAAAGTCACTATAGACACAAGCAAACGAAATAACAGGTTTTTAGAAATTGCTTTCATAATAAAAATAGTCCAGTAATCAGAAGTCAATTTTATAAAAAAAATAATTGTAACAATAAAGTGAATTAATTTGTATTACAATAATAATATTGTTAGCCTTTGTGTCCTAACAATAGGATTTTGAGGAAGTTATGCGCAAACGGTTAGCTATACTTTTTTTGATAAATTTTTTGGTATTCCCACCCCTAATACAAGCTTCAAGCGCGCTAGGTGCTTCAGATAAATTAGCCCCAATCGATAATCCTATTGTGCCTCAACGCGCTGACCCTTGGCTAGTTCGAGATACTGATACCGGCTGTTACACTTTTATAGGCACATCTCCTGGTTTTAACAATATTGAGCTGCGACAAGCTTGTCGTTTGAACGACCTCAAATTTGCGACGCCAAAAGTGATTTGGAGCAAAAAGCAATCTGGCCCCATGAGCGCAAATATTTGGGCGCCGGAATTACATTACATAGATGATGCTTGGTATATTTATTTTGCTGCGGGAGATGTTGCCAAACCCTTTAGTATTCGCATGTATGTGCTTAAAAATGAAGCTGAGAATCCCATGCAAGGAAGTTGGCAAGAAATGGGGCAGATTAAAACCCATGTAGATTCCTTTGCGTTAGACGCCACAACGTTTGAACATAAAGGTGTGCGATATTTAGTATGGGCACAACAAGATGCTGAAGCTAGTTATAATTCAGCGCTTTGGATTGCTGAAATGCAAAGTCCTACTGAAATTAAATTACCAGTGACCTTGTTAACCGAGCCAACTTTAGATTGGGAAATTCAGGGTTACAAAGTCAATGAAGGGGCCGCAGTGATTCACCGTCATGGCAAAGTACTGATAACGTATTCGGCAAGTGCAACCGACCATCGTTATGCTATGGGATTATTGTGGGCCGATGAAGATGACGACTTATTAAATCCCAACAGTTGGCATAAATCTGAAATGCCGATTTTTGACACTAATGAAAGCGTTGCGCGTTTTGGTCCGGGACATAATAGTTTTGTTAAAGCAGAAGATGGGGTAACAGATTTACTGATTTATCATGCCCGAGACTACAAAGAACTAAGAGGTACACCACTTACAGATCCAAATCGCCATGCTAGAGCTAGAGTAATTTATTGGGATGCTAATGGTTTTCCAGTTTTACATTCACAAAATCTAGACTAATACTTATTACATTATATTGTTGGGACAATGTTATGGTATTAATTAAATTATGCGCATTGTCGATACAATAATGGGAAGTATTAAGCTTTCATTAGCTGGAGACAATCCTCATCATTGCCACGAATACGCCAAGGCTACTTGCTCAAAGCATAATAGCTATATTTGTTAGTTCAATACTACTTATTTTAGTATTTGTGTCTGGCGTTTTCGAAACCCAAATAAGATTATTTGATAAATATTCACCTCATTCTGCTCAATTAGCTGTCAATGGTAATTCGACTGCTACGGCTGAGATCAAAGATAACAAGCTCTACGTCACCTGTATCGCTAAAAATGCAGGGAAATATGATGTTTGTGGGGCTTCCTACATATTGGTAGAAAATATAGAGCAGGGCATAGATTTAAGTAATTATTATGCAGTTTCGGTTGATATGAATGTCACCAAGCCGGCGCCAGAAGCTAAAGTTAAGTTTTCAATACGCACATTCAACCCTGCATATTCCGAATCAGATAGACCAGACTCCAATAAATATAACAGCATTGTGCTGACACCTTCGGTTGACTTAAAAGATACCAAGGTGTTACTTAACTATTTTCAGGTTGAGAGTTGGTGGGTTCGTGAAAACAATATTGCATTTGAAGACTCTCTTTTAGATTTTGGCAATGTCATTGGCATTGATTTTATCAACAATAATGTTGAAACGGATGGCATTTACCATATCGAAGTCAACAACGTCGTTTTTTATCGGCATCTTTTAAGCACAAGTGAGTTATTAATCCTAGTAGCTTTAATGTGGCTATGCATTATCGTACTTCTTATCAAGCGTAATCGAATTTTATTGCATGAAAGGGCAACTAAAGATCATTTGACCAATATTGCCAACAGAAATGGACTTCAAGAATGGATAGATAAACTTAAAATTAATGACAAGAACCCGGTAAAAATGACCATGTTTTATATGGACATTGACGACTTCAAAAAAGTCAACGACACCCATGGTCATGCAGCGGGAGATGTCATTCTGAAACACTTTTGCCGAGTTACAAGAAAAGTTCTTAAAGATTGCAATAAAACACCCAATATTTTCACACGATTATCAGGGGATGAATTCGCTATTTTTGCTGTAAACCTAACTCTAATTAAAGCTGAAAAAGTCGCAAAAAAGATATTTAAAGGGTTAGAAAAAAGTGTCTCTGTGTCCAACAATGAAATAAGGATTAGCACTAGTATTGGAATTTCACTTAAAGTTGTTAGCAATGATAGTTTTAAAAAGCTAATCGAAGAAGCCGATTTAGCGATGTATTTGGCAAAGCAAAATGGCAAAAATCAATATAAGATTTATGATGAACAGGTTGAGCGTCAGGCTACCAGTCGAAAATCACTAGCAAGGTTGATTTTGCAGGCGATTCAGGATAATCAATTTGATCTTTTGTTTATGCCTATCTTTGATATTGGTTCTCGGCAAGTACGAGCAGTTGAAGTTATGATACAACCCATATCCCTTGAGTTGAAAGAGTATAAATCAGAAGAATTGATACCCATAGCTGAGGAGTACGGCTTGATACAGCAGCTAGATTACTGGGTAATGCGCGAAACCTTTTCAATTTTGAAATCAAATAAAGCCTTGATAGAGAAACTTGGTTTAACCTTTAGAGTCAATGTTTCCACCTTAGACTTGCAAACTGATGAATTTAACGCGGTTGTATTGAAACTAATGGAGGATTACAACATTGCTCCTTCGTTTTTTGCGTTAGAGGTTACCGAAACTGCGTTTGAATCCAATTATGCAAACTCAGTTAAAATGCTAAAGGAACTGAGCCAAAAGGGTATTGCAATAGTGTTAGACAATTTTGGTACAGGTTACACATCTTTGACGCAATTGGCGCATTACCCCATATCAGGTATTAAAATCGATAAATCCTTTATACAGATGTTTGCCACCAACAACCCCAAAGGCATTGCGCTGATTCGTTCCATTATTCAAATTGCCCAAGTTTTTGATTTAAGTATAACCGCTGAAGGCGTTGATACATTGGAACAATTTTACTTTCTTGAAAAGGAAGGTTGTCATCATATTCAAGGCTCACTGTACTCTCAGCCTCTTAGTTTGGAAGACCTAATAAGAGGATTACGTAATCAAAGAGCTTTTAGTGATCCAAGTAGTCAGGACCAAAAAGCCGACAATAATTAGTGTCAACTTTATGATTTTTAGACTACTGTCAAAACGGATTTAATGTATAACCCTGCTGTTGCAATATCGCATGAGCAGTCATTGCTGAAAGCGCCATTTGCACTCCAGGAATGAGTTGAGATTGCTCTACCTTGTTGTGCATCGCTGATTGTCCACAAACAAATACTTGGGTGTTGTTTTCTAACAACTGCGTTATCAGAGACTCAGACCCATTATCAACCTCAAATCGCTTTTTAAATTCATCATTTGATAAAACATCTAGAGTGGCACCACCGTGTACTACCAAGGCTAATTGAATGTTTTGAGCTTTGACGCCGTGAGCAAGGTGCATATTAATAAAACGCGCTAAAGAATTGATGTTGTTGTTTTGTTTTCCAGATTCAGCTCCTTTGGCAACATCAAAAGCAATTTTGAATTTGGTATTTTCATCAATAGGAACATGATCAGGTACCTCATAAAAGTAGCCAAAATCTTTAATTGCCGGTGGTGTGTCTTCAGCGTGTATGCTGAAAGATAGTAAAATAAGTAGAGCAGCAGATATATGTTTCATAATGGAGCCGTAAGAAAATAATGGAGCCGTAGTTCATTTAAAAAAGGAGCCGTAGTTCATTATTCCACTACCTATGCTAAAAACCTAGGAATTTTCCAGGAATAATGAACTACGGCTCCTTTTTTAAATGAACTACGGCTCCATTTTTACCGATCTATCATCTCCGCTTCAGTGTTACCAGAAGCGGTAGTAGATGAAAATGGTGATACCGATAATACCTGCGGTATGGATGTAATCCCACTTATCTAACCCTGCGATAACCTCACGCATTGTGCTCTTACCTAAGGTTGAGAATGTGAGACCCTGCAGTTTTTCATCACTGGCTTTTGGTGTAACCATGCTGATAACTATCATTAAAGCGGAGACAATCACAAAGAGTAAAATACAGTAGTACAACCAATTCATATCTACTATCCAATGTACTGGGGTATCGGTTAGCCCGTCTTTGAATGGTAATAGCACCAAGCGAAGCATACCTAGTACAAAACCAGCGACTAGACCAATAAAACCAGCGGCTGGTGTGATGCGTTTACTCAACAATCCAAGTAAGAATACTGCTGCAATGCCAGGAGCAATTAACGATTGAACGCTTTGTAGATATTCATACAGAACATCCGCAATTAAACTCATCACTGGGATCCACAAGATACCTAAAACTACAATGACCACGGTGGCAATACGACCGACGCGAAGAAGTTCTTTCTCACTGGTGTCAGGCTTGAATTTTTTATAAAAATCAATTGTGAACAAGGTTGCTGAAGAGTTAAACAGAGACGCCAATGAGCTCATCAAGGCCGCAACTAAGCCTCCAATCACTATACCTTTAACCCCAGCAGGTAAAAGTTCTGAGACTAGAGTAGGGAAGGCTTGGTCCGCACTTTCATAGGTAATGATGCCCTTAGCGTTAAGTGCGTAAGCAATCATGCCAGGTACTAGGAAGATAAACACTGGTAGCAATTTTAAGTAACCGGCAAACATGGTCCCACGTCTAGCTTCTTTAATACCTTTTGCTGATAAGACGCGCTGAACAATGTATTGGTCTGTACACCAATACCAAAATCCAATTATGAAAGACCCAAAAATAATCCCTGGCCATGGGAATTCACTATCACTGGCAGAACGAATGAGATGCATATTCGCGTCGTTTAAGCGCTCAACTTCTGCCCAACCACCGACCTTATCTAGTCCCACAACTAGGATAACGACGGAACCTATGATCAAGACTGGAGTTTGCAAAACAGAGGTCCACATTATGGCTTTCATACCGCCTAATACAGTGTATAAACCTGTAATAATCACTAAGCCAAGGGCCGAAATCCAAAAGAAATCTATGCCCCAAATGCTATCGATACCTAAAATGGTTTTAAAGGCAATGCCCCCAGCATAAACAGTTACCGCAACTTTAGTGAGAACATAACTGACCAGAGAAATTACCGATAGAAAAGTACGAGCGGAAGATGTGTAACGACGCTCCAAAAACTCAGGCATGGTGTAAACTTTACTGCTCCAATAAAAGGGAACAAATATCCAGCCTAAGAGTAATATTATCCAAGATTGTAACTCCCAGTGGGCCAGCGCCATGCCTGATTGGGCTCCAGCTCCCGACAGTCCAACTAAATGCTCTGAACCAATATTCGAAGCAAATATTGAAGCACCGATAACTAACCAACTGGCGTTCCTGCCTGCTAAGAAATAATCAGCAGTATCTTCTTCTTTTTGGCGCAAGGACATTGCCACTACGCCGATTAACAACACAAAAAATCCTGCTAGGACTATCCAGTCCAAAGTACTTAATTCAACCATAATGCTTCCGTTGACAGATAGTGGGGTAAGAGTTCACTTTCTTGTTAGTAAATATTTTTAAAATATTATAATATAAATCAAAAAATAGAAAGTGTACTTTTAACTAAAAGTTAACATTTTTTTATGTATCCAAGAAGATGTATAGCCTGGCTTAGCTAAATTTTATAACGGCGATCACACATAGCGTTGTAATCTTCAAATAAAGCTATAAATCTTATAAAGTTAGGGCTGTGACACTCGTTCAATATAGTAGTATGATATCGGCGAAACTTAATGGAAGAGACTATGGCGCGAATAGAAAATCTAAACTTGTCACAACGAGTTACTAATGAACTTGGTAAAGCAATTGTTGCAGGCGAGTATGACACCAAAACTGGCTTGCCAACTGAAGCTAAGCTTTGCGATGAATACGGCATTAGCCGAACGGCTGTGCGAGAAGCGGTAAAAATGCTGGCAGCAAAGGGTCTTATTTCATCAAGGCCACGCCAAGGTATTCGTGTTGAACCTGCTGAAAATTGGAACTTATTTGATACCAGCGTACTGAAATGGTTGTTAGAAAGTAGTCCATCTCTGTTGGTGTTAAAAGAGTTTTTGCAGATGCGCCATACTATTGAGCCACAAGCAGCAGCTTTGGCCGCTAAGAGTGGTGACAGTGCCGCGATTGATGAAATTCGTAAAGCAGTAGAAGAAATGAAACGAGCCGCAAATGAACCTGAAGGTGATATCCATGATTCGGACTTGGCCTTTCACACTGCAATTTTGAAAGCCAGCGGTAACCGATTCCTTTATCAGATGAGAGATTTTATTTCTACTGCATTGCATGTGAGTATTCAGCATACCACGCCGGCTAAGGGAAATAAGGTAAGTATTGCCGAAGACCACTATAAAATTTATGCCGCTATAGTAAATGGCGAATCAGATCGCGCCAAGAATATGATGACTTATCTCATCGATGAAGCCATGGCATTTATAGAGTCTGAAATTAAACGTACTAGTGCCCAGTAAACAAGCTGAAACTCAGTTAACAAGCTAAAGTGAATTATATTAATATGAGTCAAATTGCGTCATATCCTAGTTTGAATAATAAAACTGTGTTCATAACGGGCGGTGGAACTGGGATCGGTGCCGTTATGGTCGAGCGTTTTTGCCAACAAGGTGCAAAGGTTGCTTTTGTTGATTTAGTGGTCGATAAAAGTTTAGCACTTTGTTCGACGTTAAAGGGCCAATATCAGCATGATCCTTTGTTCCTTGAGTGCGACATTAGAGATGCATCAGCACTAAAAGAATCCATCAATACATTTCAACAAAAACTGGGTGATATCAGTGTGCTAATCAACAATGCAGCAGATGATACTCGGCATCAGGCTGATACTCTTAGCGAAGACGCTTGGGACAACTACATGGCTATTAATCTTCGCCCTTGTTTTTTCGCTACCCAAGAAATTATTCCGCAGATGCAGCGGCTGGGCGGTGGCAGTATTATCAATATGGGTTCTGTCAGTTGGCGCAAGAAACAAACCTGCATGCCAGCATACACCACGGCAAAAGCAGCTATCGAAGGCCTAAGTCGCACAATGGCGGCGACTTATGGAAAAGACAATGTGCGAGTGAATACCTTAATACCAGGCTGGGTAATGACGGAACGTCAAATGACTCGTTGGTTGAATCCAGATATTGTCCAAGAAGTGCAGGAAAGTCAGTGCATAAAGAAAACATTGCAACCAGATGATATCGCGAACGCCGCACTTTTCCTTGCTTCAGAAGACAGTAACATGCTAACAGGACAGAGCATTATTGTGGATGCTGGCTGGGCCTAATCAATAAAACTAAATATTTTACTAGAAAAATACCTCATTTCTTGAGATAAATAATATTGTATTATTAAAATTACAAGTCCTGCCGCTACTAGTTGGCGTTTGGTTGCGAAGGGCGTTAGCGGTGGGACGGTAGATTGCACGAATTCGTTTGGGTTTACTTAGTATTAATTTTAGGCGCGTGCTTGCAGAGTATGATTGGCTTTGGGCTTGGTCTTTTGTGCGCTCCTGTCATATATATGATCTATCCTGAATTAGTCCCCGGACCCATGATCATGAACGCCCTTTTAATTACCTCAATCCTAAGCGTGAAACACAGAGCTAAAATTGATTTTCACCAAACAGGCTTTTCTATAATGGGGGGAACCGCTGGTGTATTAGTTGCTGGCGTGGTTATGTTATTCATCGATTCTCATCAATATCAATTGCTGTTTGGTATATCTATTTTAGTTGCGGTCGCCTTATCTTTAGTTGGGATAGCCCCAAGGGTTAGCATAATTTCTAATTTAATAGCATCGATGCTGTCAGGTTTTTTAGGCACTACAACTTCAGCGGGTGGTGCGCCCATGGGCCTGTTATATCAAACCGTGCAAAAGGAAAAAATTAAGGCCAACTTGAGTATCTTTTTTACTTATATCAACTTATTCGCAATTATTGTGCTTTCACTTGCAGGCGTTATTGGTTTTTCAGACTTTGTTTTATTTCTATATTGTATACCGGCACTTCTGGTTGGTTGGATTTTGGCCATCTATATCAACCGTAGGATTAATGAAAAGCTTATTCGTACTCTAATCCTTACTATCGCTAGTCTATCAGGCCTAATGTTAGTTATTTTTAGAGGTTAACTTACATTTTAAACACTATGGGTTTTTCTTGTCAGCCAGCCATTGTTTTGGTGATAAACCTGTTCTCTTTTTGAATACCCGAGCCAAAGAAGAAGCATTTTCATAACCTACGGCTTCGGCAACTATCGTAACAGGTTTATCTTTGAGAAGCATGTTCTGGGCTTTGCTAATTCTTAAGTCAGTTAAATAGTCTAGAGGCGGAAGCCCCAAGGTTTGTTTAAACAAACTGGCAAATTTAGAGCGAGACATGGCAACTTTGTTTGCCATACTTTCCACCGTCCAATGTGACTCCGGTGATTCGCTTAAGGCCGAAATCAACGACATGATAGCGGGTTGAGTGGCGGCAGTGAACTGCGACAAGTTGACTCTGCCGGTGTCGACGACATAACGGAGCAATCGCATCATGAAAATATCGCACAGACGATCGATTATCCATTGGCGGCCTATTTCTTCTTCAAAGGCTTCGCTGAATATTTCTTCGGTGATAGTTTGCAATGGAGGAGCTTCTGAAAGAGGAACCCACAAAAATCTTGGTAATTGTTCGACCAACAAATGTTGTTGACGACGGTCAAAGTGGATATTGGCACATACCACAACCGCTTCTTCAGAATCTTCAATAAAAATGCGATGTACACAGCCTGCAGGGAAAAATATGATGGTGGGTTTGTCCAGTACCACGGGTTGAGAATCAGCCAGCATAACCGTCATTTTGCCAGATTTTAAAAAATGCAGGTGGGCAAAGCCTTTACCTTCGGACGAGGTGAGAAGTCCGCATAGACCACCACTGTAAAAAACCTCAGCGCGCAAATCTAGGTCTTGTAAAAGTACACTTAGTGTATCCATATACCCTCCATGATTGGATTTATACGCTTAGTACCCCCATTAAAAAGCGCGACTTTCAAAATCTAACAACGTAGGAAAATACCACTGATACACTAGTTGCGCAAATAGACTAAACTATAGGAACCGTCTTATTTACAAAATCTCACAAATTTTTCATTGCAATACTTAGGTGAAAATTTGATTATGAACCTTTGGCTAGCTCAAACCTCTAATAACTAACGTAATTTAAGTGAATTTAAAATGAATATATTTAATAATTTATCGATGTTTGTTCTGGTTGTTACTGTAGGGCTAGTTTCGGGGTTACAAACCGCGCAGGCCTCAGATGAAGTCGTTAGTGCCTATGAATGCACACAAGTAAGTTTAGACGACATAGACGAATCATTGTTGACTAAAGAAGAAAAACTAGCGCTTATGGAACAAGGATTAAAGCGGTCAATAGACAGCTATGCAACCTGTGTGGGTAAGGTGCAGCAACAACAAGCGTCTGGAGGCGCAGGTGGCGGCTTAGAAGGTGAAGGCGACGGAAATGAAAGTGCTAGTGAAGGTAATCAAGTAGCGAATTCAAATTCCAATAATGGTGATGCGCCACCGCAAGAGGTGAACACACCAACGACTGAACAATCTCAAACTACGCCCGCCCAGCGTAAAGTCGGCAAGCCGAAAGATAATGATTCAATTATCTGTCAATTACTTTGGGAGGAAATTCAAACTGCTCCCGAGGATAAATTAGCAGGTTTTAAAAAGCAGTATGCTGAATACAAATGTGGATAGTAAAGATATGAATAATGGAAGCTCTTCGAAGATAAAACAAAATAAGATGTATGTCCTGCTGCTGGCAATAGTGCTGTTTGTTTCGGCTTGTCAATCGACATCCACCAGAAATCAACCTTTATTAGTAGGTCCTGTAGCACCGGAAACCTCGTCAAAACATCAGCAAAAAAATGTCGCATCCTTACAAAACGCTAATGTGTTTTTAGATGTGGCGGTGCCTGTGTTCGACCCAGGTTTTCCAATGCAGTCGAATGGCACTGATATTGACTATGAAGAGATGGATGACGAAGGGATTTGGCCACAATTAAGACGCACTGAGGCTAAATTGTTTGCGGTAGAAACAAAAAAATCTCTGGAAAATACAGGCGCTTTTGGTGCAGTTAGTGTGGTACCAGATGCCAATACTTCAGCAGACGTGTTCGTGTTGGGAAAAATTCTGCATTCAGACAGTGAAGTTGTTGAAATGGAATTAACGGTTGTAGATGCCTCTGGAGAAATTCTTGGTATCAAAGAGTTCGAACACGAAGTGGATGAAAGCTTTATTAAAGATCAACGAAACGCTGGGAAAAATCCGTATCAGCCGATTTTCGATCAAGGGCGTGATTATGTTGTCGCTCTATTGAGTCGTCTATCAGACGAAGAAAAGCAAGAAATTAAGAATGTAGCGACAGTACGTTATGCTCGTTATTACAACCCGGACGAGTACAGCCAATATTTAAGTACAGAGATTGAACGTAAAAACCGACAGCGTTACTATAAGTTTTCGTTAGAAGGGATGCCGGCGGAGAACGATCCCATGTTAAATAGGATCGAAGATTTACGCGCTCAAGAATTATTGTTTGTAGATCGTTTGCAAGATCAATACGATACTTTTTATGCAGAGACTAACGATGCCTACTACACTTGGCAGCGGGAAACTTTACCCGAAATTATTGCGCGCCGAGAAGCACAAACAGAACGTAACATTAAAGCAGGTTTAGGCGTAGGATTGGCTATTCTGGCAGGTATTTTGGCAAATAAATCGTCAGACTCAAGTGCTTCTGGGAGTTCAACCAGGGGGGGCGCAGAAGCCGCTGGAGCAGTACTTGCTGGGGTAGGGTCCATGATTGCCATCAACGATGCATTCCAAAGTAACAGTGAGATGAAAGTGCAATCAGCTATTATTGAGGAAAAAGGCCAAGCTGTTGATTTAACGTTAGGTCCTACAGAAATGAAGTTTGCAGATCAAATCATAGAGTTAAAAGGTACCGCCAGTGAGCAATACATGCAATGGAAACAGCATTTGCGAGATATGTACGAGCTGGAAAAAACCCCTGACGTTCAGTTGTGATAGGAGAATAGATAAGCAGTGAGTGAACAAAAGGGAAGTTCAGCTGATGAGCAAATATTAGCTCGCCAACAACAGATGCAAAAAAAGCTCAAAACCGGCGTTTGGGTTGCTTCTGGTGTGATCTTACTTTTTCTCATTATTTTTTGGGTGCGGCAGTGGGTAGTTAATCCCACCATTGAGGCCGCGCCTTCAGATATTGATGAACCTATAGTTTCACTTTCTTCTGAGCAAGCCGAAAGTGCTCGCAGAACATTTCGTGAGGCCTTGGCCGCGTTTGAGCAAAACCTGCAACCACAGCTAGAACAAAAGGATTTAGTGCAATGGGCGCAAAGCAGAGTAAATGAGTTGGTCACCCTCAAAGAAATTGCGTTAACCAACTTTGCGTCATCTAAGTATCATTTAGCCTTAAGTCAAATTGAGCAATTGGAAACATCTGCACTAGCACTAATTGAAGATTGGCAATCCAATTATCAGATTGCGTTACAGCAGAGCCAAGATTATTTAGCTCAAGGCAATATCAGTCGTGCGCGCTTAATGTTTCAGCAAGCCCAAAACATTATGCCAATGGGACCTGGTAGTGAGGAGCTTAAAGCCCAGCTAGATAATTTTGACCGGCTAGCGGATTTAAATTACCAGTTAGGTATCGCAGAAGTTGAAAACAATCTTGATCGTCAGGCCCAAATGCTGACAGAGCTAGTAAACTTGAGCGTGTCCAAAGAGCCCTACATCGAAAAACTGCAATCTGTGCAACGTCAAATCAAACAACGTGATCTATCGGCCTTATTGGTGCAGGGCAATCAAGCGCTTACCCAAGACAATTTATTAGCGGCACAAAAAGCCTATCAGGCAGCGTCTAAACTTGAACCTACAGCAATAGGTGTAAAGCAACTTGGCGCGGCTATTCAATCTAAACAAAGCAAAAGTCGCCTTACGGAAGGATTGGCTCAACTTGAAGCTTTAATTAACGAGCAAAATTGGTCTCAAGTAGAGACATTGTCTAGTGCGTTAGCCAAGCAATATCCAGAAGAACCTAAATTTGCCAAAGCCCTAGAACAAGCCAAAGCTATAGGTGCACAGCAAAAACGTTTGGCTCTATTTTTATCTCGTCCAGAACGTTTAGCTGATGCTGGTATTCGAGAGTCGGCGGTACAAAGTTTACAGCAAGCGTTGCCTTACAGCATCGATTCATCAGCATTGACGAGCCAAGTACAGCAACTGGCAGCCTTAATCGACCAATACCAACAACCGATTCAGGTGCAAATTCAATCTGATGGTGCTAGTTATGTGTTGGTGCTAGGTGTGGGGCATGTGGGTGAAATTGAAAATAAGACGATTGAACTTAAACCGGGTAAGTATACGTTAGAGGCGAGACGCAAGGGATATAAATCGAAACGCATACCCATAGAAGTCTCAGAGGGCAAAGACAATAGTTTCTATATTGCTTGCGATGAGCAAATTTAATCAGCACAAATTGGAAATCGAATGGTTGAATTAGATAAAAGAATTAAACAGGCCCAGAAAAAAAATGCTGCTGTATATGTCGTTCTAGCCTTGCTTACCTTAATGATTCTAATCGGGGTTTTCACTTGGGTGTTTTTGATTAATGGGTATACATTATTGGTAGGTCCCAACGACGCGACCAATAACTATAGTACGCACTCTGTTTCAGGTTCCTATTATCGGTATAACGATAACGTCTATGTATATGGCACAGATGCGAGTTTTTATGTTTCTTCGCCAACCTTCGAGCAAGTTAAAGTTGAAATTAACGCTCAAACCCCTAGCAACATTGAAGTCATATTACCGCCTTCTCCCGCTACCTTATTAGCAGAACTTGATATTCCAGGGGATACCAATTGGTTTGTGGATGATTTAATGGTTCATGTGGGTAATAGTTTAAATTATAAGCTTCCCCATGGTTCGCATAAATTACGTCTTGAAAATCCCTATTACCAACCATTTGAACAACAACTTGAGTTACAACGAGGCGAAAAGCATTATCTCACGCCTAATTTGAGCTTGGTGCAGGGAGAGATTTCGTTAGACGCGGTTCCAGAGGGAGCGACCGTCGAGCTAAACGAACAACAATATCCCCTTCCGTTAACGCAAGCTATCTCCGGCGGGAAATATCAAGTTAAGATTAGCAAACAAGGTTTTAAACCTATTCAGGACAATATCGAAATTTCTTGGCAATATCCAAATCAAACACGTCGCTATCAACTAGAGCCCGCAGATGCCATCTTGCAACTCTCAACCAAGCCCTCTGGTGGTGTACTGTTGGTAAATGGTATTCAAAAGAGCACTAACACCATCACTATACCAGCCAATACTCAGATCAATCTGCAATATAGCAAACCTGGCTACTTTACGTTTAACCAAAGTTATCGCCTTACGCCTGGGCAACAAAAAGAAATAGACATTTCTTTGAAAGAGGCTATAGGCAAACTGAATATTACATCGAACGTAGTGGCAGAAGTCTCTATTGATGGAAATGTAAGGGGAACAACGCCTCTTGAACTTAGTTTACCAGCGGTCGATTATCAAATTCAGTTAAGAAAACAAGGTTATAGAAGTATTTCTGAATCTGTTGAGGTAAGCGCTAATAAAACAACGAATCACAGATTCAATTTAATAACCGAGTATGCTGCGCGCAGAGCTGAAGGTAGACCAACTGCGATTAGTCAGTTAGGCATAAGTATGCTGAGATTTCGGGGAGAACCCTATGTCATGGGATCGCAACCAAATACGCCGGGCCGTCGTCGCAATGAGCACCCTGTTCAAGTCAAACTAAGCAAACCATTTTGGGTAAGTACCCATGAGATCACTGAGCAGCAATACGGGGCTTTCAACGGCAACAAGCTATCCAGTCAGAAGCCACAAACGAATGTGAGTTGGATTGATGCGGTAAAATTTACTAATTGGTTAAGTCAACAAGAGGGCTTGCCTCCTTTTTACGTAATTAGAGGCAACCAAGTAGTAGCCGTCAACTCAGAGGCAAGCGGATATCGATTACCTACGGAAGCGGAATGGGAATGGTTAGCGAGCAAAGCTCAACGATCTGTAGCCACTATTTATGTGTGGGGTAACGCAAGTAAAATTCCCCAAGAGGCGGGCAATTTCGCTGACAAAAGCCGTAAAGGACAACAACCCATTATTTTAAGTGACTATGATGATAAAACGGCAGATGTCGCTAATGTGGGTAGTTTCAGACCGGATCGTGTCGGTCTCTACGATCTGGCTGGCAATGTTAGTGAATGGGTGCACGATAGTTATACTAATAGTATTCCCGATTTGAATAAGGTTCATGAAAACTATTTAGGTGCAAGTCAGGGGGATTTACATGTTACCAAAGGCGGAAATTTCACAACCGGGCAATTAAGAGATTTACGTGCAGCCTACAGAGAGCCAGCAGACGCTGCTTCTAATACTATAGGTTTTAGAATCGCACGTTATGTATTGGAGGATGAATAAATGCTAGCTGAAAAGATTAAGAAATATATACTCCACTGGCGAACAAAGCTGGCCGTAGTCATTATTGCATTATTTATTGGCTTGGGCGCATTTGCAGCTACTCAAATTAGCCTAGACTCGCCCGCCACCTTACCCAGTGATATTTAGATCTTAAGAGACAAATATAAATGAATAGCAGAGATAAAAATGCCAACATGAATCCTTCCCCTTTGATATCTCTTGGGGTTTTTCTGGCAATAGTGGTAATTGTACATTTGTTTTATCAGGGCATTGTGCGGCCGAATGCCGAAGCCGCAATTTTTGCACAGGGCAGTGGTGCAACGACAAATCTGTGGGTAATTTTCAAAGATTTTGAACAACAGGCTTGCGTCACTATAGGTCTTTTTTGTGCATTTTTAATTGGCTACAAATATCAGCGTATAGTATTTAGAGAAGAGCCATTGTTTACTATGGATTATCTTCAGTCATATGACAAAAATGATACCTTAGACGTAAGTAAAGCAATTAACGAACTTGAAGCGAGTGCTTACTCACAAAATAGTTCCATGCAAACATGGATAAACTGTTTAAGACGCTTTAAGAATACCCACAATGTGCAACATGCGGCGGATGCGATTTCAGATAGTGTCGATTCTTTGGCTGCCCAATTAGAATCTGGTAATAGCATGATTCGTTATTTTATTTGGGCGATTCCAAGCATAGGTTTTATCGGTACAGTTCGAGGCATAGGCTCTGCGTTGGCTAAGGCTGAAGAGGCTGTGTCCGGAGATATTACCGGAATGGTTGATAAATTAGGCGTTGCCTTTAATTCAACGTTGGTATCTTTGCTTATTTCTATTTTATTGATGTTTGTGCTTTACGTTCTGAACAATCGACAAGATGAGATGGTAATAAATACAAAACGAAATTGTGAAAAGCACTTACTTTCTCATCTTCAACAATAATCCATGTAATTTATGACTAATAAACGGCGTGAAGAGGGATTCAATTTATCGTTTTTAGATGTCATGGCCTGTGGTCTTGGCGCCGTTATTCTGATTCTCATTTTGGTCAAATTTAACGATAACAGCAATATCCCGGTAGATGAGTTACAAAAGTTACAACAGGAATTAGCCGCATTAGAAGACCAATCTATTGAGCTACAACAAAGCCTCTCTACTGAACAAGATAAAACGGCTGCAAAGACCGCTGATCTAGAAGCATTAAAACGTCTACTCGCTCAATTAAAATTACAGCAGCAAGATACCAATCAAGCGTTAAAAGACCAACTTGCTGTAATAGCAGATTTAGAAACAGCCATAGCAGCAATAGCGGCGGAAACTGCTAATGATCCAATCGCAACACCTGATTCTAAAGAAGAAACTTACCTTGTCGGATTAAAAGTTGAAGGACAAAGGGTAGGAATTTTAGTGGATTCAAGTGCTTCCATGACGGCTGAGTCGCTAATTGAGATTATTCGTCGAAAAATAGGTTCAGATGTAGAAAAACAAGCGGGAGCAAAATGGCAAAGGACATTGCGAACCGTTAGATGGATTCTTGCTCGCTTACCTCAGAATGCCCAGTTTAGCTTGGTTTCCTTTAATAGTAGTGCTACCACTTTAGGTAACACGAGTCGCTTACAAGCATCCAGTGAACAAGATCTTCAGCAGGTCATGACTGAACTCAATGCATTGGTACCCCAAAACGGTACAAACTTGCAAGCAGCCTTGAACGAAATTAGACGCAGTATGCCCAACATGACTCATCTATATATCATTACCGATGGGTTACCAACACTAGTCGAAACGGGAGCGGGGTTTCCGACTTCACGAAGTTGCAAGCCCTATCAAGGTCAACAGGCCACCATTACCGGCCAGTGTAGAATGGATGTCTTTGCGCACACCATGAAGACCAATCCACTAACAGGCGTGGTGACAAATGTTATTCTTTTTCCATTAGAAGGTGATCCTTCTGCACCGAGCGCATACTGGGGTTGGGCGCAACAAACCCGAGGGACTTTTATTGCGCCAGCAGGTACCTGGCCATGAGAAAACAAAGAGCGCCCATCGAGGTGTTTAGTTTGTCATTTTTGGATGTGATTTCCTGTGCATTTGGAGCAGTTGTGATGCTAATTCTGTTAGCTCGCAATGGCGATGATGGAGAATATAGTGATGTGTCACAAATCTCTACTGTATTAACCGCCATTACCCGTGCAGAAGCCAGTGTTTCGACCTTACAATATGCCATCGATAGCGAACTTGATAAGCAAAAACAAGCTGAAGCAGAAACTGCTAGCAACGCTACTCAGGCTGAGGCGCTTGAGGCGACTATTGCACGAGCCCAAAATCAGCTTAAGCAATTGACTGACAAAGCAAGCGGTTTAGAAGTCGTGGAACAGATGCGCAAACAAGCCGCCATTTCCCAAGGAAATGCAGATCAAAGAGATGAGGAAGTCGGAGGAATCCCAGTAGACAGCGATTACATTATTTTTATCGTCGATACTTCAGGGAGTATGAAATCTATGTGGAATAAAGTACTCGCTAAGTTAGACGAAGTGTTAGAAATCCATCCAAAAGTTAAAGGGTTTCAGGTGCTGTCAGACAATGGTGAGTACTTACTAAGGCGCTCAATTGGTCAATGGCGTACCGATTCAAAAGCCACAAGGAGCGGTATTTTGCGTGCCATGCAAAATTGGAACGGTTCGTCCAATTCATCGCCTGTTGAAGGCATAGAGGCGGCATTAAAAACCTACGCATCTAAAACTGATTCCTTGGCGCTTTATGTTTTTGGTGATGACTTTAATGGCCCATCCTATGATCAGGCATTAGAAGACATAAACAAATTAAATACAGATCCGAGTTCAGGTAAGAAAATTGCCCGCATTCATGCCATAGGTTTCACGCCTGCTACAATAGGAATAACAGGCGAAATGATGAAGTTTTCTACTCTAATGCGTGAAGTGACACGACAGAATAACGGTACTTTTATAGCGCAATATTAATCTCAGGCGTTGCCATTTCTGCTAACAGCGACTTGCCTCTGTAAATGTTTTGTGTCACTTCAAAACGCTGATTAAAACTAACAAAATTAGCTTGATAACCGGGCGCTATTTTACCTAGGCTACGGCTAGATTTTAAAAACTGGGCTGGGGTGCTTGTAGCCATTTTTATCGCATCAATTAGTGGAATATCCAAACCTATATGACAATTTGTTATCGCACTCATCATATCTAGGGCCGAGCCAGCTAAAACACCATCGGGAGTGGTCAACTTTCCGTTAACCTTGGTAATTAATTGTTCATTAAAGACCAATAAAGAATCCTCAGCATCCACATGAGACATGGAATCAGTCACTAGCATTATGCCATCGGGTCCTTTACTTTGAATCGCTAAGATACAGTTCTCATCATGCACGTGAAAATGGTCAACAATAAGACCGGCGATGCTGGGTTTATCCAAAAGCGCGGCGCCGACGACACCCGGTTCTCGACCTCGAATACTAGACATTGCATTGTATAAATGTGTAAATCCGCTAGCGCCAGCTGCCAAGGCGTCTTTGGTTTGTCTATAACTAGCGTTAGTGTGTCCAATGGCAACTATAACACCTTGTTTTACCAATTGACGGATTTGTTCTGGAGGCACAATTTCAGGCGCAAGGGTTACAATTTTTAGGCCTAAATCTTGTCGTGAAAAAAGCTGCATTTCTTGATCAGATAACGGTCGTATAAAGCAAGCTGGATGAATCCCTTTCTTATCAGGATTTAAATGGGGACCTTCAAAATGAATACCTAAAATACCGGGCTCTTCGATTGCAATAGCTTCAGCCACAGCGTTGGCACAATCTACCATCACTTGATAGTCATCAGAAATAACAGAAGGAAGCATGGCACAGGTCCCATACTTGGCATGAGCATCGCGCATTTTACGCAGGGTAGTAAGACTCGGTTGGTGATTGAATAAAACACCACCTCCACCATTCACTTGAGTGTCAATAAATCCAGGAGAGGTGCACCCTTGAAGTATAATATCAGCTTGATCCGGTGTCCCTCCAACGATGGAACAGATAGTGCCATTTTCCACACCTATTAACTGTCCTCGATACCATTTATCGTTGAGTAACACATTATTTGCAAAGTAAGTCGTTTGCATTACCAACTCCTTTTAACTAGAGAACTTGGTGGTCGTTCTTTGAGTATAGACAAAGATTACAATTTAACATCATTAACAATAATTTAACTTTAGCCGGTTTTTTTGATTCTGCTGTGTGTGCATGGTTGTTTTTTGTTTTCGTCAAACAAATTCATACTTTTCAGTCGCAATATTCTGCAGAATTATGTATTATTGAATGCAAATTATTCTTATTTACTTATAAGTGTGTTTTAGGAGTAGCTTAATGACGATTTGGGACCTACCCAAGAAAACAAGCGGTAAAGTGGCGCGTTTTAATTTGAATATGCCAGAAAATTTAAAAACACGTTTGAACGAAATGGGGTTTACCGTCGGTCAATTAGTTACTTGTATGAAACGAACGCCCTTTAATGGCCCTCTTGTTATTCAAGTGCAAGATTGTGTTTACTCAGTGGATAAACAAATAGCCTCGCAAATTGAAATACAGTCGTAGTATTGAATGAAAAAAATTATTCTTGTTGGAAAGCCGAATTCAGGTAAGAGCCTGCTATTCAATCAGCTCACTGGTCTTAGGCAGCATGTCGCTAATTTTCCCGGTGTTACCGTAGAATTAAAAAGCGGTACCTTTGGTGATTTTGAAGTGGTTGATTTTCCCGGTACCTATTCTTTACAGGCTATGTCTAGTGACGAAATAATCGCTATAAACCAACTACACAAAGCGCTGGATCATGAAGATACTGCGCTAATTCTATGTAATTTAGATGCGACTAAACTAGAGCGCTCTTTGGTTTTTGCTTTGCAGGCGCAAGCTTTAGCCAAGGAACATGGTAAAAGCGTTGTATTCACCTTAAACATCATGGACCAGGTAAAGCGATTTGGCTATGACTATGATGTAGAAGCACTGTCTAAAGTTCTCGGTAGTCCGGTTTACGCAATATCGGCAAAAACATTATTAGGCATAAGTGAATTTACTGCTGCATTAAAAAAACATGCCGCTGCGCCAGAGAAATGCCAAGTTCAAGAAACACTGCTAACCCAACTATCACCGTTAGAGGCCGCGAAGCAAATCGCGGATGAACATGGAATTAAGCAAGAGTTAGTGTTGGGTAATCAAACTAAACTCGATAACATTCTTTTGAATAGCTTCTTCGGCGGCATTATTTTTGTCGCTACCATGTTTTTCTTGTTCCAAAGTATTTTCACTTGGGCGACGCCTTTGATGGATTTGACCGAAGCTGGTGTCTTTGGTGTTGGTGAATGGGTATCGGGCGCTTTGCCAGAAGGTGTAGTCGCAGACTTCGTGAACGATGCTATATTTGGTGGCCTAGGCGCCTTTTTAGTTTTCATCCCCCAAATCATGGTGTTAACCCTAATCATCGGGCTGCTCGAAGATAGCGGCTATCTAGCAAGAGCTGCATTGATTTGTCATAAACCATTAAGCTTATTTGGCTTATCTGGTCGAAGTTTCATTCCCTATTTATCAGCTCATGCCTGCGCAATACCTGCCATTATGGCTGCTCGTACCATAGAGTCACCGCGTAAGCGCTTGGTGACCATGTTAACTATTCCATTAATGTCATGTTCCGCGCGTATCCCTGTTTATGCGCTTTTAGTAGCAGTATTAATTCCAGATGAACGTTATCTTGGAGGCTGGGTAAGCCTACAAGGTGCTATCTTCTTTATGCTCTACTTTGGCGGTTTAGTCACCGCATTATTGGTGGGACGACTATTGGATATCTGGATAGAAAAAGGCGAGCAACGTAACGATCTTCCTTTTATTCTAGAGTTACCGTCTTATCGTTTGCCTCACTGGCGTCCACTTTTCTACAAAACCCTAAATAGCGGAATTGCCTTTGTTCGTCGAGCTGGTCCAGTTATCTTTACCGTTTCACTCGTTATTTGGGTGCTAGGGTATTTCCCAGAGCAAGGCAATCTTCAATCTTCATGGTTAGCCTCTATTGGTAAGTTAGTTGAGCCAGTATTTGCACCACTGGGGATTGACTGGCGCTATGCAGTAGCAATTCTATTGTCATTTTTAGCCCGTGAAGTCTTTGTTGGCGTCTTGGGTACTATGTTTGCTATTGAAAATGCCGAAGAAAATATGTCAGGCCTAGTTGAACAAATGCAAGCTGATGGATTTACCTTTGCAACTGGCGTAGCGCTCTTAGCATTTTACGTGATTGCCTTGCAATGCGTGGCTACTGTGGCAACCCTTAAGGGTGAGTTAGGTAAAAATCGATATTCTTGGGGAATTTTCGTTGCCTATGGCTTACTGGCTTATCTGGTAAGTTTCCTATTGTACACAATGTTGTCATAGATTAGAGTGTAAAAAAAGCGACTTACTTGGAAGATAAAAGTGCGACTATGTGCATTTTTAAGCACTGATAATCTAGAAGACTTTTTCGTCTATGATGATTTAGTAAAACCCCATTTACAAAAGCTTGGCTGGCAGGTGGAAGATGTCTTCTGGCGCAATAAGACTGTTGATTACAATCAGTTTGATCTTGTTGTGGTGCGCTCAACCTGGGACTATCAACAAGATTCTGCTGCTTTTCTAGAGTGTTTAGAAAGAATCGATGACTCCACTGCGAATTTACAAAATCCTTTGTCATTGATGCGATGGAATTTAAGTAAAGCCTATTTACATGCCTTAGCTTCTGCTGGAGTGCCTGTGTTACCTACCATTTGGGCGGAAGGTTATAGCGAGGCTCAAATTCTCGAAAGTTTTGATCAGTTAAACACCCCCGAAATCGTAATCAAACCTTTAATTAGTGCTAACGCTGATTTTACCTATAGATTATCCAAGAAACGCTTTATGGAAGAAAATCCAAACCTAAGCGAAATCTTTCGGGTACGGCCCTTTATGATCCAAAGCTTTGAACCCTCCATTGCCGAGAAGGGCGAATACTCATTGTTTTATTTTGCAGGACAATATAGCCACGCAATTTTAAAACGACCGAAAGCAGGAGATTTTAGGGTTCAAGAAGAACACGGTGGACAGCTTGAAGCCATTACCCCTACTAGTGATATGTTAAAATTGGGCGCTTTAACACTAGAAGCTTTGCCTACAAAGACCCTTTACGCGAGGGTCGATATGCTAGAGACACAGCGAGGACTAGAAATTATCGAAGTAGAGTTAATCGAACCCTCTTTGTATTTCAATATGGATAAGAATTCAGCGCTTAGATTCGCTCATGCGATTAACGACTTTCCCTTATAAGCCAAATACTATTTAACCTCAGATCGCCGCTATCGCTTATGCGAAGATGTGGCTATTTAAGCTTTTCAGGATTAAATGCATGCCCTAACTTGCTTGTTTTGGTCATCAGGTAATGCTTATTGTCTTTGGTCACACCGTGATCAATGGGCTGTCTTTCAACTACTTCAATACCCATGTTTTTCAATGCCTCAACTTTTTTAGGATTGTTGGTCATTAATATGACCTTTTTGATACCCAATTGTGCCAACATAGTTTTACAAATACTGTAGTCTCTAAGATCCGCATCAAATCCAAGATGTTCGTTTGCTTCAACAGTGTCGAAACCTTTGTCTTGCAGGTTGTAGGCTTTAATTTTATTAAGTAAGCCTATGCCTCTGCCTTCTTGACGAAGATAAAGCATTACGCCACAACCATTATCTACAATATTTTGTAGGCCTTTTTCTAATTGAAACCCGCAATCGCATCTTGTGCTAAACAAGGCGTCTCCGGTAAGACATTCACTGTGAACTCTTATAGGTACAATTGTGTCTTGAGTCCACTCACCAAATGAAAGGGCAATGTGCTCTTGGTTCGTTTGATTATCTATAAAGCCGTGAATTGTAAAAGTACCAAAACGCGTTGGAAGCTTGGCTTGGCTTACAAATTGGTAGGTGCTACTAGTATTCATTCTGTTACGTTATCAATGAAAGTTCGCTAAGTATGGGGGCAGAAATTCAAAAAACAAGTTTTAATCATCACTGAGTAGGCGTATTTGACGAAATTTCAGAATAAGGCACGTAGTGACTAAAGGGTTCAGGTTTTGCAATACAAAAGCCTTGAGCAAAATCTACACCTAACTTACCAATCTGCACCATGATCTCTTTACTTTCTACAAACTCGGCTACGGTTTGAATTTTCATGGCATCTGCAACGTCTCTAATGGATGTAACCATGGCTAAGTCGATTTTATCTTTAAGAATATCGCGAATAAAGTTGCCATCTATTTTTAGATAATCAACAGGTAAACTTTTAAGGTAGCTATAACTGGAAAAACCGGTACCAAAGTCATCCAAGGCAAAAGTACAGCCTAATTTTTTAAATTCTCCCATGAACGCAATGGCATCTTTCATTTTGATGATTGCCATAGATTCGGTAATTTCAAAACAAATCTTTTGGTAAGGAATTTGATATTTTTCGAATGCATTTAATAAGAAAAATTTAAAATCATCATCGGAAAGCGAGAAGCCTGAAAGATTAATATTGGCTTTGGCTAAATTGTCCATTACCGAAGAGTTAGCATTTAACCATTTAAAGAAATGTTCAATGACATATTTATCTATTTTATGACTAATATGGGCTTTTTCAGCACTGGGCATAAAAAATTCAGGCGCTACTAAGTCATTATCTAGGGTGCGTAACCGCACCAATACCTCAAAATAATCTCTCGGGTCTTGTTCACTTAAAGGTCGATAATGTTGATAAAAAATTTCGAAATTCTGGACTTTAAGTGCATGTTGCACTTCATTTATCCAAAACATTTCACGCTTGTAGTTGGCATGAATGCCAAGCTCTGCACTGTATATATGGACCTTGTCTCTACCCCCTTCTTTGGCTAGTTGGCAAGCGGTATCGGCGAAACTGAGGAGCTCTTCTGCGGTGGATATTTCAGGTGAGAAAGGGGCGATGCCTATACTGACACTTTGATTGAAAACATGTCTGTCCCATTTAAATTCAAATTCCCTGACTTTGGATAGCAGTTGATCCGCATACTGACGAATCTGATTACCATTTTCATAATCAACCAAGATGCCAAACTGATCTGCACTTAAACGTGAAAAAGGAAACTTCTCAGTAATCACGTCAAATAGTTCTAAGGCCAATTCTTTGATAAAAATATCCCCTGCGTTGTGACCACAGGTATCATTGATAAGCTTGAACTGATCCACATCCAAATATATAAGCGCAAATTTTGTGGTTGTATCTTGGTTCTGGGCGATTTTGTCACTGACTACCTGCAGAAAATGGCGGCGGTTTAGTAGTCCTGTTAGTTGATCATGGGTATTTAAGTACTGCAGGTTTATTTGATGTAAGCGACGCTCAGTGATATCAAATAAAGAACCAAAATGCATAATCTGATCATCTACCTTTTTTAGCTGACAAGAAATTGAAAACCAAAATTCACTATTATCCCTACGCTTACCTTTTACTTCTTTACCAAGCACAGTTTGCTGAATACTAAGCTCTCCAAGGAGCAAATCAAGCTCTCTAGGATCAGCAAAAAAGCCGACTAGGTTATCAATTTGATGTAAGCAGTCATCATTGTTTTTATACCCAAACAGCGAGCAAATGGCAGGGTTTACGTGCAATAGGTCGCCATTGGGTTTTGCGGTATACAAACCTTCAGCGGCGTGTTGAAATAAATTATTATATTTTTCTAGCTCTTCAATTTGTGCCAATTGACTTGCGCTAAATTGTGCCTGAATGGATTGTTCCCGACTTATAATAGCCACACCAATTAGCATCACACCTATACAACTAAATGCAAAGGGATAAGGAGCAGACATAGATAAGTGGCTTGTATCATTGATAAAAGCATATGCTTCCATCGTGCCGACCAATGCAAGTGAAACCCATCCCAAAAAGTAAATACTGGCGCTGCGCAAGTCCACTGATTTTCGATAAAATAAAGTAGCGAGGAGTTTGCTAACAAAAAATAAAATGGCAAAGGAAATCAGTAAGGTAAGCTGATAAAAATCGTCAAGTAGCACTATGCCTACTAGCGGGAAAACCAGTAAAGCGTAGTGAATGCGTATCCAAATCATAGAAAGAGGGGTAAAAATAATTCGCGCTATTTTGAGTGCCGCGAACAAGGTAACCACCAAACTCACAGACGTTATTTCTGCAGCAAATCCTGGCATCATAAATAGAGAAGGTAATATACCTTCACCGCTTAACATTGTTGTCATGGCCGCGGTTGCAAAAACACAAAACCAAAACCTAGAAGGCGCATTTCTTAATACATAAGTGAGTAAAAAGTAGGTTGCCAACAACGAAAGCCCACCGCTCATTGCGCCGATTAAAATCAATCGCATATTGGATTGTTGTTCATAAAAACTGGTTTGCCATAGTTCAACCGGCAATAAGGTCAACCCATCATCATGTATCTGCAAGTAAACCATAAATG
Source organism: Glaciecola sp. 1036 (assembly GCF_050306235.1). Taxonomy (NCBI): domain Bacteria; kingdom Pseudomonadati; phylum Pseudomonadota; class Gammaproteobacteria; order Alteromonadales; family Alteromonadaceae; genus Glaciecola; species Glaciecola sp. 1036. Next base: position 442,082 of record NZ_JBLWFH010000002.1, read on the forward strand.
CTGATTGAGCTCTGGAGGTAAATGTCATTTTAAAGCCATTGCGACCAAATCGGGTAGAATTTGACATATCTTTACTCATTCGCACAGATTGAATGATACGCCCTTGCTCATCTAGCAAATATGCCTCTGCTCTATCCATAAAAGTGTTGCCAGCAATAAATGTGAGCATTTTATTCGCGGTCGAGGGGTTTTCCACTGTAAAGCGCAACCATAAGGACTGCTCTTCTTGAATATCAATGACAGATTTGTGCGGCTGCCAATCGTCAAGTTGTAAGATGTCAGAGAGTAAGGTTGATTCTTCGGCTAATAGTAGCTCAGTAGACGGGGCTAAATTTACAACGTCATCAAAATCTGCGTCCACCATATTGTCTAGTGCTTCTGCTGAAGCACCCATCGAAAAAACGATTAATACGAGTAGTACCGTTTGGCGAATATGGTTAATAAATAAAAGCAAATTAAGGCTCAATATTATTTTTTGATATTCATTGTAGACCTATTTGTTTTACAAAGTGAAGAAAACTATATGAATATATTGATTTACTTAGAAAATATTAACTATATGAAGGAGAAAAAGGTTCACCGAGAAGACGCCAAATTAGGGGTATCTAGGATTCATTTGTTAAAGCGCTGGACGCTTTCCTTGGTTTCATATATTTTGATCGCGCAATTTCGTCTTGGTCTTAGACAAAAGTACAAAAAATACATCATCCTTAAAAAAAATTTCAACTATTGCGGTAAAAATATGAAAAAAGTAGCCACGCTTGGACCCTCCGGAACCTTTTCTGAGATGGCAACTCTTCGTTACTTGGATACTCAAGATACCCCATTCGAAATCACCTTGTTTCGTTCAATCAAGCATGCGCTAAATGAGATAGGCGAGAGTTGTGATATTGGCATTTTACCCATCGAAAATTTTTCGGAAGGCTTTATCTCATTAGTATTGGATGAATTGATAGAGCTAGATCTTGTGATCATGGATGAAATTGTATTGCCTATAGAGTTTTCATTTATCGCGAATACTCCCAACATTGAAGACGTTAAAAAGCTCTACGTGCAATTTGTTGCTAAAGGACAATGTTTCGAGTTTCTGCAAACCTTAGCAAACATTAATGTAGAGACAACAGAGAGCAATATTGAGTCCTTGCATAAAGTTATGGGCGCAGAAGCTGATGTTGCGGCTATTGTTCCTGCTAATTCATTCGATGCATCGGCTTTTAGCACTGTAGTAAACAAAGTAAACGACTATGAAAACAATCAAACGCGTTTTCTGGTGCTTACTCGGTCAAGCAACAAGCCACAGCAAGACTATGGTGACAGAACGACCATTATTGTTTTGGATGATGATGACCGCCCTGGATTGCTTGGTGACGTACTTTTGTCTTTCTCTAAACGGCAAATTAACCTAACTTCAATTATGTCTAGGCCGACCCGTAAAGCCTTCGGCAAGTATCACTTTTTTATTGATTTCGATGGTAATCAGCACGAGCCAATGGTGGCAGATGCTTTGAATGAAATTAAGCTAAATAACAATGTGAAAATTTTAGGTTCATACAAAAGAGCTAAACTAAACAATTAGGCTAAATATGAAAAAATTTCACTTTCTATCAATATATAAAGGTAAAGATTGAGCTTAACATTGTTTGCCTGATTGTCCGAATGTCTGGATAAAATGACCCTTTTGTTTGGAGGGGACGTATATTAAAATCTTCATGAGAAATATCCGCCTAAGGACAGTACTATGCAAACTAGTAAAGAGCAAATTGAAACAATAAGTGCAGAATTAGCCAAAACTATTGCGGCTAAAACAACGGGTAAATCAACGGTAGATACGCCCATCAAAGGCCTTTCATTTTATCGTCAGACTGTAGCGACTTCTTCATGTTCATTATGTGTCGTTGAACCTAGCATCGCGCTCGTGGTTCAAGGGGTAAAAAGTATGACTCTTGGTGAGGATACTTTTCAGTATGACCCTTATAAATTTTTAATTACTTCTTTAGATTTACCAGCAAGAATGCAGGTGCTTCAGGCGAATAAAGAAAAGCCCTACCTAGGTTTAGTAATCAAGTTTGATTTAGCGGTGTTGAGTGAATTGATACTGCAAGCACCACTGGAAAAACAAAAGGATTTAAGCTCCCAGCAGGGGATGATTTTAGGTAATACAACACCTGAACTTCTCGCCGCTTGTCAGCGTTTAGTGGCGCTTTTAGACGAGCCATCTTCAATTGAAGTATTGGCGCCTTTAATAAAAAGAGAGATTTTTTGGCGAGTGCTCACCAGTGAACAAGGCGCTCGTCTGCGACAGGTTGTTTCTGCAAGTTCTCACGGATTGAGGATTTCTCGTGCCATAGAATGGCTCAAAGCCAACTATAGTTCTCCACAAAGTGTCGAGTCCCTTGCTGATATGGCCCAAATGAGCAAATCGACTTTCCATCATCACTTTAGAGAACTCACCTCCATGAGTCCTTTACAATATCAAAAGAGGTTACGTTTATTAGAGGCTAGGCGATTGATGTTAGGTGAGGATTTAGATGCTTCAACCGCGGCTTACCGAGTAGGGTATGAAAGCCCTTCGCAATTTTCGCGAGAATATTCGCGCCTATTCGGAGCTTCTCCAAAACGTGATATCGAGCAGCAATGGCAAAGCCTAAATGAACAAAGTAGGATGGAAGTAGCTGTTTAATATAAATATTTTTATTTTTTAGTTTGGTAAATTCTAGAATCTATGACATTGCTTTTTTGAATCAAGAGTGCAGGTCATATGGAGATTCATGTAAGAATTTTTTCCGTACCAATTTTAAACTCTAAGATGCGTTGGATAATTAAATGAAAAAGGCCAGCATAATCGGAGAGTACTGGCCTTTACAGGGGAAATTACAAATTAAATGGTAGATGAATCAATTACGTATCTGTATCGTGCTTGCTTATTTTCTACCTTTTTCCATGCAGCATTAATTTCACTTGCAGGGATCAGCTGTATTTCAGGACGAATATTATTCGCAGCACAGTAGTCAACAATGTCTTGGGTTTCTTTCATATCGCCAATTAATGAAGCATTAAAATTGACTCTAAAAGCTGATAAACCTAAAGTATTTATTGAAACTGTGAATTTCTCGGGCATACCTACTTGGGTAAAAGTGCCGAAGGGTTTGAGAACAGACGCGTAAGCAGCAACATCATAAGCTACAGGCAAAGTGCTTATCATATAGTCTAGTTGACCTCTGTAAGCGTTTAGCTTATCCAAAGAATCTACCACTATGACTTCTTTAGCACCAAAAGATTTTATATCTTCAACCTTGTCTGCTGTAGTGGTAAATGCATAAACCTCCGCACCTTTAGATACCGCTAGTTTGACGGCTAAATGGCCTAATCCACCGATGCCAGCTACACCGACTTTGTCACCTTTTTTCAAATTAAATTTTAAAATTGGGGTGTAAGTAGTAACGCCTGCACTTACAGCCGCGAATCCTGGTGACATACTGCTTAACATTTTCCGTTTCAAACTTTATCAAAGTATAGTTTGCGATTGAAGAAGGTAAAATGCCTGAAACTAGGAGTTGTTTGCCTAAAAATGCGCTAAGAAAAACAACGCAGATGGCCAAAAGCGGCACACCTGCATTGTGGGTTGGAGACGTTTCTTGTAGTTAGATCGCTCGGTAAGAGAAGTTCTGTAGTTTGGCTTTGCCTTTGCCGACGCAATAAATGCCCACTTTGAGGCTAGAAAAACCGCCAAACACATTGTGGTTTATCCCTGCAACTTCCATTCTAGTGGGATGTCGCTGCCATGTTTTCCCTTTATCAGTGGAATAATGATAGGTAATGACGTTGCGGTCATTGGTGATTCTAAAGCGTATCAGTTGAGATTTATTTTTCATACGCGCCCACTGTTGTTCTTCAGCGTATTGAAAAGACTTTATATTCTCACCATCGTGACCAATGCCCACGTATCCCTTGTGGTTGTAAAATAATAACAAACCAGCTTCGGCACCTTTATCCAACACCATATCCAACTCAACCTGATAACAGGGATCAACCACGATACAAGTCAGCGGAGAAGAGTTTGCTGGCGTTGTGCCAGAAGCTTTGAGTTCTAGATTACCTGCCGCATATTTAACCCGATCCATTTCATCATCTGCTGGTCTATGGAAACACCATTGAATCCCAAACTTGTTACTGGAAAAATCATCAGATAACGGGAATCCTGAAGTTTTGGTTGGAAGGTTTGCTGGTTTAGGCATAGGTTGAGATAAGTCACCACCTTTTGCTTTAAACCATCCATCATCTGTCCATTCGATAGGCTCTAGTAGAGTTTGTCGGCCGAGTGTTCGTAAACCATTCTCATAACCGTGGTAAACCATCCACCAGTCACCCTTTGGCCCTTCAACTAAGGTTGCGTGCCCACGGGACCACCAAGGTTCGTCTTCAGATTCGGTGCGAACTAACGGGTTGTTGGGGCAATCTTCCCAAGGTCCATGAATAGACTTTGAGCGTGCCGCAATTACCATATGACCAGTAACAGGACCTGCTGTACCACCTACAGCTGTGACTAGATAGAAATAATCTCCGTAGCGAGTAATTTTTGGCCCTTCAGGAGCGAAGTTTTCCACAATCCAATGTTCGGGATAGCGCCAGGGTTCATAGGCTTTTTCAATTTTGCCTGCGGTTTTTAAACCATTTTTATGCAAACGAATCTTACGAATACCATTGACAAAAAGATAGCGATGACCATCTTCGCCAACAGCATGCCCGGGATCTATGCAACCTTCAATTTTCAGATCAATAGGATCGCTCCACGGACCCTCAATTTTATCTGCCCAAATCACATAAGTTGACCAAGGTTGCCCATCTACAGCAGCAGGAATGTAAATGTAGTACCTATCCTCATATTTACACAAATCTAACGCCCAGACAGTGCCGATATTTTTATTTAATGCAGGACCTATTGGTGACCAATTAACAAGATCTTTGGAGTGCCAAATAACGATACCTGGATAAGAGTAAAATGACGAAAATGTCATGTAGTAGTCATCGCCGTCTTTAAGAATGGTCGGGTCGGGGTGATCACCAGAAACAATAGGATTTAAAAAGGTACCATTACCTAAGTCGGCAATGCGCTGACCTTCTAAGCCTTTGCCCCAATGTAAATTTCGTTTGTCAGGACGACAGTTTGATTCAGAGATTTTCGGTGATGCGCTTAAAAAGGAAATAGGAGAAAGGACCGCACCAGCTACGCAAGCTTTGAAAATATTGCGTCTTGTTTTATTCAACATATGTATTTATCTCGTTTATGCCTTAGTTTGTTTTAATGTTCCGTGTGAAGCTGCTATTAATTCATCAGATGAATCCTGAGCAGAATATATTTGGCATTGAAATAACGCATTTTCTTCGCACACAAATTCAACACTCGCTTCCACTTTTATGCTGTCAGGAATTTGCGTGCAGTGCATGAAGAGTTCAAGCTCAACAGGAGTGCAATCACCTATCGATTGATTGCCAGCCCTATTCACTGCCATATCAATCACCTGAGCTAGAATTCCAGTCGCCTTATCTCGCCATAGTCGAGTGGCCGGTAACAAGGATAATTCAATAGAAACACGTTCTGGGGAATCGTTTACATTTAACACATTAAAAAAATGCAAAATAGGATGTGTTAATCTCGGCGCGTAAGACGTTGTAATAGAGTCCATTTTTATCTTCCTATTAAAAAATCACTGATTATTTCAGCGCTCTGTATTAATTCATTCAGTGGAGGTTCCAAGTTTTTACTAACTTTATACCGCTTTACTAGATGAGATTATTGCACTTCTTTTTAAAAAAACGGTGCAATCGCTGAGTCGAATCAGACTAATGGAAATGTGAGGTAAAGTGTTATTTCGGATGTTAAAAAAATTAACATTTTAGCAAAATTGTTATTTTTTTTATCAAATGTTGAATAAATTAGACTGTTTTTTTTACCTGATTAAAGGTAGCTCTTAAACGCTTTCGGTGTACATCCATACTCTTCTTTAAACAGCTTATTAAAATAAGAAACGTTTTTATAACCAACGGAATAGGCTATTTCCGCAATGTTAGCATCTTCCACTTCAGACAATAATCGAGCCGCTTCGGTTAATCTTAATTTGTTTAAATAGCCCGTAAAGGTTAAGCCAAGTTCAGATTTTAAAATTTCGTTAATTTTTGTTCTGCTGGTACCGGTTTCTGACACAGCAAAATCTAAATTAAGCTCGGGATTAGCATACTCAGTTGCCATTAGCTGTAAAATCGCATTTTGCTCTTTGTCATGCCGAGGCTCGATACTTAATTGTCGATAGGCAACAAGTGGACGTTCTTGTAGAAATTTTCTTTTCAGATCCCCAGTCAGGGCTTTGGAATGTTGTCTAAATACCCAAATGAAAAAGCTGGCCCAAAGCACAAATAAGGTAGCTGACAATATGTAAATATAGTTTTCATCTACACCTGTAAGGTGTATTTCACTAATTTGCACGCGGGAATAAACTTCTTTTGGGGTTTGTAAAGTAGTAGCAAAATGAAACTTCGCGACTTTTTCTAAGCTATATTCGTTCATTGATAATTTAAGATTAAACATTGCTAACCACCATTGAGGAACCTCAAGTCGGGTGAGATCGATATTTATTCTCTGCCAATCGTCGGGACACGAAAAATAAGCATTCGGGGATCTATAGGTTAAAAAGTCGTCAGCCCGGGTAATATTGTCATCTATAGTGAACGCCATAAATATCATTTCATTTGGCACTGTGCATTTAATCACAAAATACATGTCAGTGAATTTTGAAAGGTTAGCAAGTTCTAGATTACCCGAATTATCCAAAAATTCTAAAGCGACAGCTGAGTAAGGAAATTCAATTTTATCTGAGACTTCAAATTCAAAATCGAGGCTATAACGGGCGTCTTTAAGTTGTGAAAGAGAGTCTCCACCATCTTCTTCATCGTTCATGGCGTGAGCTTGCCATTTGATTTCGCTGCTTTCTTGGGGGAGCATGGACACATCGAGGAAAATACGATCAATACAAAAAACCACCAATATTGCACTGATGGTCAGTACACACAAAAGCGCAATTAGTACTTTTTTGTAATAATCCAGCATCGGGTAAGAGGGATTCCAATTCAATTATGCTAATGAAACTATCAAGAATATCAAACTTGTACAACTTGTACTGAGTAATCAACATCAGCGTTTTCAGATAATGATAGGAAATACGTGACGTTCAACATCATTAATAAGTTAACGCAATATTCATATAATATGTTAGTTCGAATGAAAATTGCACTAGTTGCTCTTTTACTTTTAAAAAATTAAGGCATTATTCGGACGTTGGTTTTTGAAAAAACTGCCAGATTTTTTCATGAAAGTAATAGGCGATTGTATTTACCGTAGGTTCAATAATCGCTATCAGTCCACCCACTAAGAAGCTTCCCGAAATTAAATAGGCGACGGTAAATGCAACGGTGAAGTGCATAATCGCAAAAGTAATGGTTTTAAACACACTTGCTTCCTTTGTTTTGAAAACATAGTGTATTTACGCGCTAGAGTTGAATGAAGTTTACTCTAGGAAAATTGTCATGCTTATGGGTAAAAGGGCTCAACTTCTATCGACTTAGCTTGCAAACTATCATAAAGAGCAAAAAAAGTTTTTTCATTATGCTGTGCGAGAGTGAGCCAAACGTCATTGGTAATCTGACTGAAATGCAAAAACACTAGCTCATCGTTGAACATACTGGTAGCAATGAGTAAATCTGCTGATAATTCAATTTTGCTTAGATTAAGTCCCAATCTAGCGCTTAGCTTTGAAAACCAATCTTCAAGTTGGGTTTCGTCAGCTACTGGAAAGTTAGCAATCAATATGGCGTTTTCAATGATTGTCTTGGTCAACTGCTGCATGATAATGCGATTCCTTTCTCTAGTTCACTGGGTGGATGGAAGAATTGATCCCATTTAGGATTCAATGTAAAAGGTGCTGTTACAACTTTAAGTAGACCTTCACAAACAGAAAAGTCACCGTTTTGTGCGGCTTCTATAGCATTTTGCAGATGGTGATTTCTTAACACATAACGTGGATTTATTGTCAGCAGTTTTTGTTGAATATCACTACAATTCTGCAAACCTTCAATTTCCATAGTTTTTGCATAACGCATATCTTCTTGAATCAGTTTAGCAAAGTCTTCACACCATTGTTGTATCTCACTTTGTTGCTTAAAATACGCTTTGAATCTATCAGGTTTTCCTTCAATGATGTGACAGAACTCTTCACTCAAATGGTAAAAGCTTAAATTATAGTCGGCAAACTCGTCTCGTAGGATCTTTATAAATCGGTCTATCAGTTGAGCGCTATTTTCTGATTGGCGAACAAAGATACCTAACCTTTGATGCATAATGTTTTGATAAGCCTGTAAAAAGGTAGGTTCATAGGTCGATAGAACTTGCCTTAATTCCTCTATTTCGAGTTTACTACTGAATCCATGGGCTAACGCATTCAGATTCCATAACCCAATGCTGGGTTGATTATCGAAGGCATAACGACCCGAATGATCAGACTTATTACATATGTAATTGGGAATAAAATCGTCTAGAAAGGCATAAGGACCATAATCAAAGGTAATGCCATGAATTGACATGTTGTCAGTGTTCATTACACCATGATTAAAGCCAAAGGCCTGCCACTTAGCAATTAAAACAGCGGTTTTCGTGGTTATTTCTGCCAGCAAGGCTCTATAAGGCGAAGCGTTTTCTTGTAAATGTTTAAAATGATGTTGAAAGCAAAATTCAAACAGGGCATCTAGCTTATCTGGTTGATTTGAATGGTGGTAATACTCAAAATGCCCAAATCGAATATGGCTGGGACAGGTTCTTATCATCATTGCAGCCGTTTCTAATTGCTCTCGCATTACTGGTTCTTGGCTTTTAATCAAGCATAGTGCCCGAGAACTGGGTATTCCTAAATGATGAAGCGCTTCACTTGCAATATATTCTCTAATGGTCGAGCGAAGTACTGCGCGCCCGTCAGCAAATCGGCTATAGGGTGTATTGCCTGCTCCTTTTAAATGCAGGTCGACTAAATCGCCTCTTTTGGTTTTAACCTCACCTAGTAGGAGTCCTCGCCCATCTCCTAACTGCGGATTCCATTGTCCAAATTGGTGGCCGCCATATTTTTGGGCAATGCTATTCAGCTGCCTCTTGTCCTGCTGTTCAAACAGTAAGGCAAACAATTTATCTTGGTTTAAAAAGTCCTCAGAGAGTCCCAATTCTTTGGCTAAATTTAGGTTTGTTAGCACTAACTCAGCGTTTTCGATAGGCTCAGGACTTACCCTGCTACAAAGGCTTTCGAGTTGTGTTGCATATTGCGAAGTTAGCTGAGAAGTTATGTTGGGTACTGCCTGCATGCCATTCCTATTTTCAAACCTTGGTGTATAGTATACGAAAGCTAACGAATCTAGACCGTATTATGTGTAAAAAGAATAAGAAAATCTCGTTTATATTAGGTATTTGGTTTGCATTATTTTCCTTGTCAGCTTGTGGTGAACCTCCCATTCAAGGAGATGCTAAAGCCGGAGAAAATAAGTCCACAATATGCAGTAATTGTCATGGCGAGAATGGAATATCGCGGATCCCTATTTATCCTAATTTGCGCGGACAAAAGGAACAGTATTTAGTCTTGGCATTGAAAGCATATCGCTCTGGGGAAAGGGTCAATATGGCAATGACCTCACATGCACAAAAACTTACGGATCAAGATATCGCGGATTTAGCCGCATATTATGCTAATTTGGGAAAGTCTAAAATAAACCAAAACAAAGAGTAATAAGTAAAGATAAATATCCAAAACTCTCAGAAAAGGACGTCAGCAATGTATACTATTCATCATCTTAACGATTCTCGCTCTCAGCGTATCATCTGGCTAATGGAATTATTGCATCTAGATTATGAAATTAAGGTGTACTGGCGAGACAAAAAAACGAATTTAGCGCCTCAAGCGCTCAAAGATCTGCATCCGTTAGGGACATCACCAATTATTACTCATGAAGGACAAACGATTGCAGAATCGGGTGCAATTTGTGAATACGTTATCCAACAATGTGGCCAACAAGATCTTATGCCTGCTCAGGATACGCCAGAGTACATCCAAGTACAGTTTTGGTCTCATTTCGCGGAAGGAAGTTTTTTACCTCCATTGGTTGCCAATATGGTGCTGAACAAGGCGAAAGAAAAATCGCCTTGGTTGATTAAGCCTATAGCGAACAAATTGGTTGATGCGATTATGGATGCTTATTTCAACAAAGCAATAAAGCGCAACTTTACTTTTATTGAGCAATACTTATCAGATAAAACATGGTTCGTTGGAGAAAAGCCGACTATTGCAGATGTCCAAATGAGCTTTGCCATGGAAGCGGTTGATAAAGCGGGTCGTTTTAAACAATTCCCTAATATGGCTGCTTACGTTGAAAGATTGCAAAAATTACCCAGTTATCAACAAGCGTTAAAACGCATGCAAGACGCTGAAGAAGCGACTAAACTTGACTAGCTAAATGTTGTTCTATTGCCTGAATAAAGACCGCGCCATAGCGGTCTAACTTAGTTTCACCCACACCGCTAACACGCAAAAACTCCATGCGATTGGTGGGCACTTTAGCTGTCATATCTGCCAGCGTTGCATCACTAAACACCACGAATGCAGGTAAGTTATTTTCATCGGCAATTTGTTTGCGTAATTGTTTTAATCTTGCAAAAAGCTGTTTATCAATATTTTGTGGTACATATTTATTGCGAGAACTTGGCGCAACTGAAAGTCTCGGAATCGCCAACTCTACTTTTACTCTTCCACGTAATACGTCAGCAGCACTTTCGTGCAGACAAAGAATGCCGTTACGGGTCATATCGATAAAAATAAAGCCACGGTGAATCAGTTGTTGAATAATGTTATGCCAGTAGGTATCTGATTCCTTTTTACCAATGCCATAAGTACTTAATTCATTATGATGATTATCAAGGATCCGTTTGATCTGTTTACCCCTAAGTACGTCAATGACATATTGAGCTGCAGTATCATGGGAGAGTCTGTAAATACAGGAAAGAACCATTTGGGCTTGGGTCGAACCATCAAACATTTTTGGTGGATCTTGGCATATGTCACAGTTGCCACAGGGTAGGGGGCGATAATCAGAAAAGTAATTCAGTAACACCTGGCGTCGACATGTTTGGGCTTCAGCAAATGATTGCATGGCATCAAATTTATGCATTTCAATTTCAAAGCGATCAGCGGTGGCACCATCTGCGATCCACTTTTTAATCCGCGCTGCGTCCCGTTCATCGTATAACAATAGTGCTTCTGCAGGCATACCATCTCGTCCTGCGCGCCCAGTTTCTTGATAAAAGGATTCAATACTGCGAGGTACATCATGATGGACCACAAAGCGCACGTTGGATTTGTTTATTCCCATACCAAAAGCCACTGTGGCAACTACAACTTGAAGTTCATCGCGCAAGAATTGGTTTTGTACTAATTCTCTTTCTTCGGTCGAACGGCCTGCGTGATAGGCGTCTGCTTTTATTCCTGCAATTTGTAATTTGGCGGCTAAATCATCGACCTTCGCTCGACTGTTACAATACACTATGCCACTTGCACCACCTTGCTGCTCAACGAAAGACACAACTTGATCAAATCCTTTGTATTTACTTAGTAAGTTGTACCTAATGTTCGGTCTATCGAATCCCCCTTTGAACACAAAGGGCTGATGAAGATTTAGTTGATGGATAATATCAGCTTGGGTAGCGCTATCTGCGGTAGCAGTTAAAGCAACCATAGGGGTATTGGGTAATTTATGTTTCAATTGCCCCAAAGCTCTGTAATCTTGCCTAAAATCATGCCCCCAATGACTAACGCAATGGGCCTCGTCTATAGCGATCAAGCTTATATCAAGTTCACAGAGTTGCTCCAAAAAAAAGCCCCTGAGCAATTTTTCCGGTGACACATAAAGCAGTTTTATTTTGCCGCTTCCAATGTCTTGGTAGGTGGCATTAATTTGTTCTTGGGATTGTGTACTATTGATGTAGGCTGCCTGAACGCCCTGTTCAGTTAACTGTTGTACTTGATCTTGCATTAGTGAAATCAAAGGTGACACCACTAAGGTAAGTCCATCGAGTAACAGGGCGGGTAATTGATAACATAGGGATTTTCCGCCGCCGGTAGGCATTAATACCAGCGCATCTTGGCCCTCACAAACTTGGCTAATGACTTCCCATTGACCATCTCGCAAAGCGTCGTAACCAAAACTTTGTTTGAGTTTTTCTAAACATTTTTGCTGGAGACTTGGAGCGTTGAGGGTCACAATAGGTTATAATTCTTCTAGAAACTAAATATCGCTAATTTGAAATCAAATTGTACCTTCTATTAGCAATTAAAGCACCTGATCCTCGGTCTAGATGCATAAGATTTAATCTGGAAGTCATTTCAACATTTTTTAATCCAACTTGTTGTGGAATAAATAACTTCTTCATCTCTATTACTTTTTAAACATAGGAATCGTTTTTGGGCCATCAAGACCAAACAAAATCTGGCGTCATTTTTGCTATTTCTGCTTATACCATTTGGGGTGTTGCACCTATTTATTTTAAGCAATTGTTGGTAGTGCCTGCGGCTGAGATTCTTATGCATAGAGTGTTTTGGTCAGTTATTTTATTGGCCATTTTGATTCTTTTGCTAAGAGGCACAGAAAAAGTAAAGGTTGCACTGGCATCGCCTAAATTGCTACTGACCTTATTTGTGGCGGGTATATTGTTGGCAGGGAATTGGTTGTTGTACATTTGGTCGGTGAATAACAATCACCTGATTGAAGCAAGTTTAGGCTATTTTATTAATCCTATGGTTAATGTGGCTTTGGGGCGGATTTTCTTAGGCGAAAAACTAAGGAAAATACAGCTTTTTGCTGTGCTATTGGCGTGTGTTGGCATTGGCTTGCTGTTGTATAATTTTGGACGCCTGCCATGGATTGCTCTGGCGTTAGCCTTTAGTTTTGGTATCTATGGTTTGTTAAGAAAGAAAGCGGCGGTGGATTCCATGCCAGGATTGTTTTTGGAAACCAGCATGATGTTGCCCGCAGCCCTTATTTATTGGATTTTCTTTGCTGGCGCTACTGCTAATATGCTAACCAATACTAGTAGTTTAAATCTTTTACTAATGGCCGCAGGCATAATTACAGTTGCACCTTTACTTTGTTTTACGGCTGCTGCTCGTCGTATTCAATATTCTACCTTGGGCTTCTTTCAGTATATTTGTCCTAGCCTGCTTTTTGGCCTAGCCGTCTTTATATATGGAGAACATATGAGTAGTGAGCGATTACTTACGTTTTTGTTTGTGTGGACTGCTCTATTAATTTTCACCCTAGATTCTTTGCATAATTATCGTGCTCAGAAAAAACTTTTAATGCGACCAAGTTAAAATAAAAAACCGAATTTTAGCGTTTCATTTCTATCTCTTTGCAACTTTCAAAAAATGGTTGGCGTAATTCGAGGCACATCTACATAACCTTGAAAAGAGACAACCATGAAAATAACCCATTTACACTCAAATTTTAAACGTTCAGTTGTATGTTCACTTGTCGCGGCTACCTTTGTACTTGCCGGCTGTAATTCAGATAACGACTACGTAGACAATAATACCCCTGACCCAGAACCAACCCCGCCAGCTCCCGTAGTTGAGAATTTTCCGGTGCAAGTTGTTGCACCAGAAGTTTTTACTCAAGAAGAAATAGGCACCATTTTTACCAGTGAATTAGGATTATCCTTGTACTATTTCGCCAACGACGAACAAGGAGTTTCTAACTGTAATCCAGAGGAGGGAGCGCCTGCAGGTGGTTCAGCGGATCCTGAAAGTTGTGCTGGGAAATGGCCACCGCTATTAGCGGATGAAACCGCTGATGTTCAGGCCCCTTTTAGTTTAATTGAAAGAGCCGATCAAACCATGCAATGGTCTTACAATGGCTTTGCCCTTTATACTTTCATTGATGATAGCAGTCAGGGAGATATCAATGGCGATGGTGCTGGCGGCGTATTTGATTTAGCGCGTCCATTGCCTTTTTTAACTAATGACGAAGGTAAAATTCTGGGCAACGAAACTGTATTAACCGGTAGCAATGTAGGTGGAACTTTTGAAACTTCACGTTCACAAAAAGGCGATTTTACACTCTACACTTTTGATGGTGATAACCTAGACCAATCAAGTTGTTTCAGTTTAGGCAATGGCAATTGCATTAACGCTTGGCCGCCGTTATTGGCTGATAATGGCGCCAGACCTACTGGTTTGTACGATATTGTCGAAGTAGAAGCTGATATTCGTCAATGGACCTTGAGAGGTAAGCCTTTATATTTTTTCATTAATGATATTGAGGCGGGTGATGAAAACGGACATATAGCAAATCCTTCTTTTGTTCAGGCGAGCAAATACCCCGCATCCCAACGAGATATTAACGGTGTTTCTTGGTTAACTGCGAATGGCAGAGTTAACTTACTTACAGATGCTGGCGAAGAAATTGCGGTTGATAAAGACCAGTTTTCACTCTACACCTTTGCCAATGATACCCTAAATACATCGAACTGTTCAGGTGCTTGCTTGGGCAACTTTCCGGCATTTCTAGCGACCGAATTTGATCATGCTGTTGGTGCCTTTGGGATTATAGAAAGAGAAGATGGTTTTATGCAGTGGACTTTCGAAGGACAACCTTTGTATTTTGCTGCATCAGATCAAGCCATTGATGATATCAACGGGCATAATGTGGGCAATGTTTGGTTTTTAATAGAACCGGCATCAACCAATGTTGTAGCGCAAGACTCAGTTTTAGGAGATACGGTTGTAACACAAGGCTTTACCAATACCTTAAGAGTTGATGAAAATGATGAATTTGTCACAGTTCTCGGGGATACAAGTGGTCGACAACTTTACACTTTTGATAATGATAATGCTGAACAAAGCAATTGTACCAGCATTGGTTGCATTGGCAATTGGCCAGCTCTGTTAGCCAAAAAAGACGAAGTTGTGGAAGCGCCATTTACAACCTTTGCGCGAGAAGATGGCAGCATGCAAATGGCTATCAATGGCAAACCTTTATATATTTTTACACCAGATACGCAAGCAGGTGATCAAAATGGAGAAGGCGCTGGTGGTGTGTGGTTTGTGGCTCGTCCAGCACCGATGAAATTGGCGGAAATTCCAAATCAAGGCACCGGCTTTGTTGCCCATCGTCTAGATTTGCAGGCGCAAGGTACCAATGATACCAGTAAAGAAGGCTTCACTCTTTACACCTTTAACAACGATGTAGCAGATTCAGGTGTTTCAAACTGTGTGGGTGGATGTGCTACCGTTTGGCCACCACTTTTTGCGGAATCTTCAGAACAAGCCTTTGGTGAATACACTGTTATCGAAAGATTTGATGCAAACAATAATGTAGTTTTCCAATGGGCTTACCAAGGTAAGCCTCTGTATTTCTTCAGAGATGACTTAGCACCGGGCGACGCTAATGGTTTAGCTAATCCAAGTTTCCAAATCGCTACTGTCAATTAGAATATTTTTGAGGCATTGGTCGCTCTCGACCAATGCTTTTTTATTTATTGTCTACTCGTTCCATCTTGCGTTACAAATTCTTACATTCTTCCCTTACAAAAACTCTTGGCAAATTCTAACAAGCGATCTAGTATGATATCTAAATGATATCAAAAGGAGATTGTCATGATAAATGAAAAGCAAGGTTTTTCGGTAAATGGCTATGTAATGCTTTTAGTTATACTTGTAATTGCGTCAGTAATACTTCATCAATTTCTTACAGCAGATAAGATCGCTGGTGGGGTGTTTGTTATAAAAGGAATTATAGGTGGATTAGCAAGCTTCTGCTTGGCCGGATTTTTTATGGTGCAACCTAATCAAGGTAAAGTCATGACCTTGTTTGGAAAGTATGTGGGAACAGTCAAGAATGAAGGATTGAGATGGACAATACCGTTTTTCGTGCGTAAAAACGTTTCGCTTCGTATCCGAAATTTCGAAAGTGCCAAAATTAAAGTTAATGACAATCAAGGGAACCCTATTGAAATAGCCACCATTGTTGTGTGGTCAGTGACTGACACCGCGGAAGCCGTTTTCGAAGTAGATAATTATGAAAGTTACGTGGTAATTCAAAGCGAATCCGCGTTGCGTAACTTAGCCAGTAGTTATCCCTATGATCCGAGAGATGACGAAGAAGCGGAAATTGCGCTACGTAGCCATCCAGCGGAAATCTCTGTGCATTTACGCGATGAAATTCAAGATAGATTAGGGCGCGCAGGTATTACTGTACATGAAGCCCGTATCAGCCATCTTGCTTATGCCCAAGAAATTGCGTCTGCAATGTTACAACGACAACAAGCCGCGGCAATTATTGCAGCACGAAATCGCATTGTGGAAGGCGCTGTTGGTATGGTAGAAATGGCCTTACATCGTTTGTCTGAAAAAGAGATTGTCAACTTGGATGAAGAACGCAAAGCCGCTATGGTTAGCAATTTATTAGTGGTACTTTGTGGTGATAAAAGTACACAGCCCGTGGTAAACACTGGCTCAATTTACTAAACGCTTCGGCAATATAATGGCTAAAAAAGCATACCCACTGAGAATTAATGAAGATGTGTTAGCTGCAATGCAGCGTTGGGCAGATGACGATTTGCGCAGTTTAAATGCGCAAATCGAATATGTGCTTCGTGATGCCTTAGTACGCTCAGGTCGCGTTAAACTCACACAAAAAGTAATGACGATAGTGGAAGATGAAACAGATAAAAAGCAAGACGATTGAATCGTTCAACGCCTTGCTTTTTCAAATCTACAATCTGGCTAAGAAACTGCGTTTAATTTAGCATAAGCAGTTACAAGCCATTTGACTCCAAAACTGTCGAAATTAACTTGCACACGCGCATGCTCCCCAGAACCTTCGTAATTGAGCACGGTTCCTTCTCCAAACTTGCGATGAGAAACTCGTTGTCCTAAAGAAAATCCAGAATCCACAAAGGCTTCATGGGAAGTGCTTGCACTGAATCTATTATGGATCGGTTGGGTCACCTGAGATCTTAATCTGATTTCTTCAATATACTCATCTGGAATTTCTCGGATAAAGCGGCTGGCTGTGTGATATTTATCTTGCCCATATAAACGACGAGTTTCAGCATAAGTGATAATTAACTGCTGCATAGCCCGCGTCATACCGACATATGCTAATCGACGTTCTTCTTCCATTCGACCAGGTTCTTCATTGGTCATCTGGCTTGGGAACATGCCTTCTTCAACACCAGCTAATACCACCAGTTGAAATTCAAGACCTTTAGCCGAGTGTATGGTCATCATCTGGACTGCGTCTTGGTCAGCATCTGCTTGTCCTTCGCCAGCTTCTAGAGACGCATGGGCTAAAAATGCAGCGAGCGGGGTCATATCATCCGCTTCTTCAGGCATTTCGAACTGCTTACAAGCAGTAACTAATTCCTGTAAGTTTTCAACTCTCGCTTGGGCTTTATCACCTTTTTCTGCTTGATACATCGCATAAATGCCGCTGCCTTTGATCACATCATCAGCTAGGGTTTCCAAGGGTTCGTCTTTGACCTTTTCGGTGAGTTTATAAATAAGATCAATAAAACTTTGCAGAGCATTTGCAGCACGACCGGATAAACGCTTTTCACTTAGCATAGTTTCACTGGCTTGCCACATAGAAAAATTATTCTCACGAGCAAATGTGCGAATGTTACTTAGGGTTTTTTCGCCCAACCCTCGGGCTGGGGTATTCACCACCCGTTCAAAGGCTGCGTCATCAATAGCGTTACTAACTAATCGCATGTAAGCTAAAGCATCTTTGATTTCCTGACGTTCGAAAAATCGTAGGCCGCCATAAATTCGATATGCGATACCTTGATGCAAAAGGGCTTCTTCCAGCACGCGCGACTGAGCATTATTTCGGTATAAAATGGCGCAATCCGTTAAACTATGACCGTCTTCGAAAAATTGCTTAATTTTCGAGACAATAAACCTTGCTTCGTCTAGTTCATTAAAGCCAGAATATAATTGAATCTTGTTGCCTTCCTGGCCTTCGGTCCACAGGTCTTTACCTAATCTACCGCTATTATTGGCGATTACGGCATTCGCCGCATTTAGAATGTTGCTAGTTGAACGGTAATTTTGTTCAAGGCGTATAGTGCCGGCGCTAGGATAGTCTTTCAAAAAGTTTGAAATATTGGCGACATTTGCCCCTCGCCAACCATAGATTGATTGGTCATCATCGCCGACAATCATCATGCTATTTTGTTTGGTTTTAAGCAATTTCAACCAAGCATATTGGATATTGTTAGTGTCTTGAAACTCATCCACTAAAATAGCACGAAAACGCTTTTGGTAATGATGACGAAGCTCTTCATTGTCTCTTATGGTTTCAAATGACCTTAACAATAGTTCAGCGAAATCGACTAGTCCGGAGCGATTGCAGGTTTCTTCATATGCAGCATAAATCTCTTTCATTTTTTGCTGGTTGGGATCGTTGTGTGTGTCAACGTGTCGCGCTCTTAACCCTTCATCTTTATTACCATTGATAAACCACTGTACTTGCTTGGGCGGCCAATGCTTTTCCTCTAGGTTCAGAGCTTTGAGTAATCGCTTGATCAAACGATATTGATCGTCTGAATCCATGATGGTGAAATTCTGCGGTAAATTAGCTTCTTCATAATGTAATCGCAATAAACGGTGTGCTAAACCATGGAAGGTGCCCATCCACATTGAATTTAGTGCACCACCGGATAAACGCTCGACACGGCCACGCATTTCTCTGGCGGCTTTATTAGTAAAAGTCACGGCTAAAATACTAAAAGGGGAAATGCTCTCAACTTCCATCAGCCAAGCTATACGATGCACCAATACGCGGGTTTTACCGCTGCCTGCGCCTGCCAAAATGAGCATATCGCCGTTAGGAGCAGCAACTGCTTCACGCTGTTTATCGTTAAGTTCGTCTAAAAGTCGAGAAACATCCATTCTGAATTTGATTATCCGCTAGCAATTGAAATAAAAACTGCACTATATCAAATCGAAAGTTAAAAAGCTGTTCATTTATACAGCTTTATTTGAATAAGCCGAGTTTATTCACTAGAGACCTTGCAGTTAGTTGGACTGTCCATCTATAGTGGAATAGGAACAGGGAAATCGGGAATCGTCATGAAAACATTTTTTAAATGGTTAGGGATTAGCGTTCTTATTGTTTTAGTGGTTATGGGCGCTTGGGCAACGCATGAATGGAAAGCGGAAAAGCCCTTTTCATTTCGCATATTTTTAGATAGAGCATTAATCAAACAGGCGCTGAATAGTCCTCAAACACTGACCTCAATAGGTGTGTTTGATGGTATTGGAATAACTGGCCACAATGCTTATTTGGATGATGCCAGTGAAGCCGCCACTGCCCAGATGTTTAAAGATTTACGAGAAACCAAACGGATTCTACTGCAATATGAAGATTTATCCGAAGAACAGCAACTTTCAAAAGATATAGCGCTGTATTTGTTAAATACTGCCGAAGAGTTCGAAACCTATCAATACCATAGTTATCCCTTCAATCAGCAGTCAGGAGCCCAAAGCAACTTTCCAAGTTTCATGGACGCGCAACACCCTATTCGAACAACTGAAAATGTCGAGCATTACATTAGTCGTTTAAGTCAGTCGAATCGTTACTTTACCCAAATGTTAGAAGGAATGAGAATAAGAGAATATAAAAAAATTATTCCCCCTTTATTTGTAATCGAACGCATTATTGATGAGATGCAAGGTTTTGTTGATACGCCGGCGACAGAAAATATTCTTTATACCTCATTAGAAAAACGCATGCAGGAGGCTGTCGAAATACCAGAGTCTGTGTACGCGGATTATTTAGCGCAAACCCAAGCAGAGATTGAAAATACAGTTTATCCAGCCTATGAAATGCTAATTGAATATTTCACAGAACTCAAAGCAATGGCGGGGACCGATGATGGGTTATGGCGTTTAGACGGCGGAGATCAAGCTTATAAATTAGCGCTGCGTTTTTTTACCACTACTGACTATTCCGCTGACTATATTCATACTGTTGGGTTGCAAGAAGTCGATAGAATTCAGGCCGAAATTTTACAGATTCTATCCGATGAAGGCTTTGATATTAGCCAAGGCTTTACTGTTGCAATAAACGCTCTCGCAGAACAAGAAGGTTTTTATTATCCTGATTCTGATGAAGGCCGAGAGCAAATATTAGCCGATTATAAGCGCATCATTGAAGAAGTGGAATCAGGCCTTGGCGATGCGTTTTTACTCCGTCCGAAAGCTAGTTTAGATGTTAAACGTATTCCGGTGTTTAAGGAAAAAACTGCACCTGGGGCTTACTATGAGCCGCCGGCATTTGACGGTTCTCGGCCAGGCGTTTTCTTCGCCAATCTATACGACATAAAGGCAACGCCAACTTATAGTATGCGAACACTTGCTTACCATGAAGGCATTCCTGGGCATCACTTCCAAATCGCCATCGCCATGGAATTAGAGGGCTTACCTATATTTCGTACAGTCGCTCCTTTTGTTGCTTATATCGAAGGTTGGGCGTTGTACGCCGAGCGTGTCGCTTGGGAATTAGGATTTCAACGCGATCCCTACGACAATATTGGACGCTTGCAAGCTGAGCTATTTAGAGCCGTGCGCTTAGTTGTTGATACTGGCATTCATGCTAAACGCTGGACCCGGGAGGAAGCTATCGACTATATGTTGGCCAATACAGGTATGGTGAAATCTGACGTTACCTCCGAAATTGAACGTTACATAGTAACCCCTGGGCAGGCTACTGCCTACAAGGTCGGCATGATGAAAATATTAGAAGTACGCGAAAAGGCCAAAGCTGCCCTAGGCGACAAGTTCGACCTAGGTGAATTTCATAATGTGGTGTTAAAAAATGGCGCTGTGCCATTGGATATTCTAGAAAAGTTAGTGGATGAATACATAGAAGGACAATTGGCTACCGCACAATAACAGTTTGATTTTAGAGGACGCAAAAAAAAGCCAGTCAAAACTGGCTTTTATATATATGTATTTACTTTCTTAAAAAACGACGGCTTGCTACAAACGCAAATGCGGTTAATAACAAAGCAAACATTGATGGCGCGGAAACAGAAGTTGTGCCATATGTTAGATTATCATAACGAACCTGATAACCATCATTGTTAGGCGCAGACAACGTGTTATAACCATTTAAAATGACGCTACCAAGATGATCTGCAGTTGCTGCTGCTTGGTGAATCATATTGCCATTTACAAAGTACTCGTACATACCGTTATTAATAGAGAGTACTAGGGTATTAAAAGCATCTAAATTAAATAAGCTGCTTGGTGGAATTATCCAGCCTGGACCAGATTCCCACTTTGCGATTCCAGTAACGCCAGTTGAGTCGCGTTGGAATTCCAGTATCGGGTATTCATTTGCTCTGTCGCCGTTGGCTAAATTGGCAACACCCCATAAACCACCATATCGACCATCTTGGTTCCAAGCTGAGTCAACATACATATCGATACTCAAGTAATTGGACTCACCAATATCCATGATCATTCCCTGAGTATTGCGGAAATTATCTTGATTTAATTCACCAGCAACAGTCATTACTAATTCGTTGTTGATGATTTCAAATCCTTGTGGAGCTGCTCGATCCACATTCCAATCAGCGAGTGAATCTCCATTGTTAAACTCCATTGTCACTAATGATGCTGACGCTGTGCCCGCCATCATACTGGCAGCAAAAAACAAGCTGCCCAATGAAAGTTTGGAGAAGAGTGAAAATTTCTTCATAACTACATTCCTTTTTGTTTTTAGAAAATTACCTGATACTCACACATCAGGATTTAGCTATTAACTAGCCGATAATTTGTAAGCAATAATCGAACCGCTAAATATCCTCATTAAAAACAATAAGTTAAATTTACATTTATTTTTATGTTAAAAAATTTGACGCTAAATGATGCAAATTTATTAAAAATGAAGATTGTACTATTTTCTATGTAAAATATTCTGACGAAATTGGCGCTAGAACTGTGCGTTTGTATACGAGGTAGGATCTGTAAGTTTGTGCATACTATCTCTTTGTGCTTTATTATTTATGGGTGAAGGGAAATGGTTTACTATTTTTAACCGTGATTATCATTGCACTAATTTGGAAAGTGCATTTCAATAAAAAGTGAGGAATCAGTCTCGACGTTAGGAAATTTTAAGTGAATTGAATTTTATTTTAATGTATGTGATTTGAGGATTTCTCGTAATTGTTGAGGGTAAGGCAACTAAAAAAGGAAGCATAAATATGCTTCCCCTCTATCAATATTTAGTTAGATTACTTTTTTCTTCGGTAGGCTAAACCTAATACGCCAAGACCTAATAATGCTAAGGGTGCTGGTGCCGGAACTGAATTGGAAGGTGCCTGAGGTGCACTGGCTAAACCGCCGAATCTTGCAGTTTGACTTTCAGTATAAAAACCTACTTTACCTGACATAAAGCTGGTGTCGGTAAAAGATTGGGAAATGCCATTTAACAAAAATGAAATATTATTACCGCTTCTGCCAACAACAAAGTTGTAGTCAACATTGTCTTGCCAAAAAATTTCTTGTTGGAACAATATAGTGCTAACGCCTGCAACTTCGCGCACTAAAAACATACCGCTAGCGCTAGAGATATCATTATATCCCCCTTGTTCCCAACCTAAGCGATAATGGTTTTGATAGTCTTGCCATCCAAATACAAGCCCAAGAATATCATCATCATTAAAACCAACAATGGTAGGTGTCATTGAGCCGGTAAAGTTGAAATCTCCAGTGAATGAGAAATCACTTATTATAGAGGCATTAGAATTGTTGTTTTGAACAGCTTGATTTCCACCTGCACTTGTCAATCCAGATGGACCGCTATTTCGAGCAGGTGATCGTTCTAACGACCATAATGCCGTATCAACAATGACAGAACCTTGAGAAGCGAAGCTTAAAGCGAGAAATGCTACAGCCGCTGATTTTCCTATGATTTTTAACATAACGTTACTTCCTTTACATCGACGAATAAATAATCACAAATTGTATCAATTTTCGTAAAAGCATAAACCGTGCCTAAACTAATATTCTATATATTTCAATATATTATCTGCTTGTTTGTGTAGTTTGGGAAATGAAGGTTGATATGTTGTAAAAATTGCGGACATCTAAATCTGGTTACTCGGTTTGCACAATGCCACCGTAAACAATGGAGCCGTAGTTCATTTAAACAATGGAGCCGTAGTTCATTCTCACTAACCCCATCCTTTTTTGGAAGTTCTCGGGTTGAGGGTGAGAATGAACTACGGCTCCATTGTTTAAATGAACCACGGCTCCATTGTTTACAGCGAGATTATTTTAAGTAGGTGAGGCGGCGCCACATGTATTCAAGTGGGCCCTGCTTAAATCCTTGCCACCAAAAGTGAGCAAAAGTGATTTGCAGTACCCAAATTGTCATTACGACTAAAAATAACTGGCTATAAGTAAATTCTGCAAACATACCTAAACCCCAGAATAAGCTTGTGCATATCAAACTCTGCATTATGTAGAGAGTAAACGCCATGCGACCACAGCTCGCTAAAATGAGGGTAAGCGTTTTTAAATAGCCTTTTGATAATACCCAAAGAAATATACTCATATAAGCCAACAACATAGCCAGACTTGCCCACAAGGATACGACAAATTGGAGGTATCTAAATCCGCCATCGGAAAACACAAATTGTGCGTGAATTGCTTCTAAACTCAGTCCGATAACAAGAGAAGTGATTGCAATTTTGAAATAACGAGATGCTTGCCAAGTCAAATTGAAAAAACCAAGTTTATATAACGCCATTCCCCATAACATTAAGCCTGTGGTCCGGCCCAAAATTAGCATAATATAACCAAGTTGCATTTGTAGAGAATTGTCAGCCCTAACCCAAAATTTTTCCAACCAACTCATACTTTCATAGCCGTCTAACTCTATTTGAATAGCTTCTTTAGATGGCGAAATTTCAGCTTGTAACTCTCCTTGAAGTGCCTCATCGGCAAACATGAAAATTAGATCAAAAAGCAAGGTTAAACAGGTTTCTAATAGAATAAAGGCAGTGCCAATTATAAAAAGATGTTTGACGCTTTGGTGACGAAAGGCGTAAATCAAAAATCCACACGCGGCATAAAGAGTAAGAATATCGCCTGACCAAATGAAGTAACTATGGAATAAACCAAAAGACAGTAACCAAAGGCAACGTCTCTTATGGAGTTGCCAAGCATTTAATTGTTTTTGCTCGGGTTTTTGGGTAAAAATCAAAACCCCGACGCCAAAAAGTAAACTGAATATACCCATGCATTTCTCGCGAAAAACCACGTCGGTAACAGTAAAAATGATTAAATCTAAGAAACTAGGGTTACCATAAGAAAATGGATCTAAATAGCTACCTTCAGGTAGTCCAAAAGCACGAATGTTCATGGCGAGAATACCTAATACGGCAAATCCTCTAATGACATCTAAGGAGTGAATTCGGGATTCACTCGAATGGGGAAACATCATACAAAAATTCCTTTTTTGTATTCCTTTTAAACTGAAATAAATAATGGCGGAAAAGCACAACAGTTACAAGGCGAATGTTTCCATAAATTGCAACAACCTTAGTTGTAAAAATTGAAGGAGTTTCGAGCAATAACAATTGTGAATAAAATGTCAGGAATTTTTACACATCTTGGCGTCTTACTTAAACAATGCTTCTTAACTATCTGAAAAATAGTTAAAAAATTTTGAGGTGTATATTTTGCATACAAGCTTCAGCCATGCTCGATCAAAACTAACTCAAGTCACCGCTGTTCTTGTTCTTGGGCCAGAAAATACTAAAGAACTAAAATAACACCATAGGAGAACTTGTATGACTCGCTTAACTACGCTGCTTACATTAGCAGTCTTATCAATGTTTGTGTTTGTCGAAATTGCCTCTGCTCGTTTAGTTAGAAGCTCGGGGCGAGGTTCTCTCACTGAACAGGTCGAGACCCGTTATTTTTTTATTGAAGACGCTGATATAGTGAGGTTTTCCGACAATACTATTGGCATGAGCGAATCTGCCTATCTAAATCGGAATACTTTTTCCAATATAATAGGCGGTGCCGGTTTGGGGATATCAGCGGTTCCTACTACCGGACCTACACAAGATACAAATTGTAACGGAAGTTACGATACGTCAGAGCTAGAAGCTGCCCAAGATCTGATAGATTACTGGTCAAGTATAGGCACGCCAGAAGCCATACAAAATTTAGCATTGGCTGAAGATGCTTTGGCCGAGTTGGAAACTGGAGATCCTTGCGTTTGGGAGTTTGCTCAAAACGAAGATCTCTTGATGTTTGGACCTTTCAGCGTCTTTTTTGACTCCCCGTTAATTGACACTATGATTACTTGGGAAATTAGCGGTAATGGCAGGAACGAAATTTTGATGGGGGAAGTTAATGACGGTGGTGATATAACAACACCGGACGGATTGATAAGTTATGGAAATGTTTTTTTAAATACTCCACAACCAGCACTAGATCTTGGAGATTACAATGTAAATGTGACTGCTCAAATAAGCAGTAATTTTGGCGAGTTCTTTTTTGAGCGCACTAACACGGGCACAGGTAATTCCGCGGAGGTTGTCACTTTAACTCGTTTTGAAGAATTTAACCCTGCATATGATGCGTGGGTGGACGAATACATTGAATGGGAAGAAACGGTTTATTTTCCTTGGCTAGATAACGGTGAAATTGGCCCAGAGCCGGTATTCACAACTCCTGAACCTCCCATGACGATAGTGGGGTATAGGAATGAAAGTGAGTTTGATTACATTCCAACAACAGAAACATTATTCAGATCAGAAGACGAGATATTGCGCATTACCGCGGCAGCCAATGACCCTAATTTTGTGAGTGCCCCGGTGGGGACATCATTGACGCTATTTGGACTCGGTGTTTTATATATGCGCCGGCGTATGAAATCTGCAGC
The DNA here is from genome assembly GCF_050306235.1 of Glaciecola sp. 1036. Taxonomy (NCBI): domain Bacteria; kingdom Pseudomonadati; phylum Pseudomonadota; class Gammaproteobacteria; order Alteromonadales; family Alteromonadaceae; genus Glaciecola; species Glaciecola sp. 1036. The sequence goes on from NZ_JBLWFH010000002.1 coordinate 468,131, forward strand.
ATAATTGCATAACTGTCAGGGGCGTGTAGCCCCTAGACATAAATCTATTTAGCTTATTCTTGAAATATCTTTCGAGCCTCATTGGCTTGGTTTTGCAGATCTTTCTCTATAAAGTCAATAACTTCTATATAGTCATTTTCATTATGTAAAGAGGTGAGCAGAGGATCATGTTTGGTCCACCATTCTCGCCAGCCAAAATCCACAGCTTGCTTTAAATATGTCATCGCGTTTTCATTGTTGCCATTTAGTGCGTTAAGTCGCGCACCAAGGTAAAAAAGTTCAGATTGTGCAATGGATGATGCTTCCTGTTGTTTTAACAAAGAAGCACAGGTCGTTAATATTTGTTCAGCGTCATCAAGCTTTTTTTGTTGTTGATAAGACCAGGCTATTTCTATGGCGGGAGAGCAATAAGGCATATAATATTTATCTGCATCATCAAGTTGTTGACTATTATTAATAATAAGCTCAAGCGCCCGTGCTTGATCGCCGAACATTGCGTGATACCAACCTGCCTCAAAAGCAGTCCAATAGTCGTCAGGATTTGCCGCGGTATCAAAATCCATTTTTTCAAACAATAGCTTAAATTTTCCTTCGAAAATCAAAATCGTGGCTTCTAAACTTGGGTCATAGTCCATATTTTGTAAAATATCGACTAGCCCTAACTGAATCAGAGGTCCTTCCAGTTTATATATCAGCTCTGGATTATCTGGAGATAGCGCAATAGCTTTTTTGGCTTGTGCAATAGAAGCTACAAAATTGCCTTGGCTAAAATACATGTCAGCAAGACCTTGATAGGCATAGGTTGAATCAGGGTGATCAATTTTAAGTTGTTCAAACACTATTTCGGCTTCGTCAAATCTAGCCTGCCAAGAGAGCATCATACCTAAATTATATGCACTTCCAGAAAACAACGGGTCTAGTTTTATAGATTCTTTAAGTGTTTCAATGGCTTCGTCGAACCTTTGCAAGGCATATAATGCGTTAGCTTTCCACATATATGCTATGGCTAAACTAGGGTTTATTTCAGTAGCCTTATCATAATTTTTAAGAGATTCTTCATATTGATTTCTCAATTTATTAATTTGGCCCATGACGGCATAAATATCGGCGATTTTGGGCTCTCTTACCATGGCTTTATTTAGGTTATCTTCTGCCAAATTGGCTGCAATGTTGGTATCTATTATGCCAAAGCGCCCACCACCTTCTGCTAATAGTGTCAGGGTATCCGCCAAGGCCACATAAGCTTGGGCGTATTCTGGATCTATCGCAATCGCTTGTTCAAAAAGCGAGCGGGCTTGTTGCATGGATTCGGTCGTTTGTTTACGGTAGGCTTCTCGACCCTTAAGATACAGCACTAATGCGTCTACACTTTTGGTTTTCGAAAGGGCACTTAGTTCACCACTTTGGGTATAGCTATCTTGCAGTAAATTGACCACTGTCCGGCTTATTTCACTTTCCAATTCAAAAATATCCGTCATATCACGCTGAAAACTTTCATTCCATAACACACGTCCAGTAGTTATTTCTATTAGTTCTGTGCGAATATTAATTCGTTGTCCGTCATTGATAACGCTTCCAGTTAAAATAGCATCTACATTTAGCCGTTGACCTATTTCAGTGTTCGAAAGGCCTTTTTCGCTTAAAATTTGGCTAGAACGAGAAGCTGATACCTGAAAGCTGTCTAGGCCGCCTAGTAAGCTGGTGATTTCCTCAGATAGTCCCAAGGCGATGTAATTTTGGTCTTTATTCGGGCTTTCGTCGACAAATGGCAATACCGCAATTGATTTAATGCTATTTGTTTGTATTACTTGAGTTTTTTGCGATAAATGACTGTCATAAATGGTGTAAAACAGCCTGATACTCACAAGGCCGCTAATAATTACAATGACCACAAGCCCCAGCCAATTAAAAATGCCAAAAGGCTGATGCTTTAAGTTTCCAGAGCTTGGAGTTCTTGTGATACCTGAAAGGCTGATATCAAAATGCCAAGTGAGAAAACAAAGGATAGGAAACCCAAACACAAAGAGTAAGAATACACCCGATCCAACTAAGGGATGTAGAGCGAATGTTCCACTCAATACAGAAATAATTTGTAGTACAAGCCATGCAATACCAATATACGCCAGCAAGGGTTTAATCATTTCCCGTCGCTTTAGTTCGTCGATAAAACGACTCATTAATAGACATACCTTTAATTGGACATTATTTATTCAATGTAGCGCAGGGAATTTGATAAAGAAAGCGCTAAAGCGTCAAAGTGTAGTTTTCAATCGGTTGTTTTTAATGTAACAAATTCGTTTTTGCTAAGACTACAGAGGTGAAGATTATAATTTTTTCCAATTCAAGGAGTAAGTAAATGTCAGAATTTCAGTTATTTTTACTATTGGGCACAGTAGTAACATTTGGAATAATAAGCTATTTTTTGGATGCAAAGTATCAAATGCAATTTGGTGCCTGGTGTAACGGAGAGGTAGAAAACCCCTTTATCAAAAACACTGAAAAAGTCAGCGAAGAAAGCAACAATATCGATTCGGAAATAAAAACATTAAAAGAGCGTATCGCCACTCTTGAGACAATAGTGACAGAACCCTCTTACGAGCTAAATAAGCAGATTAGCCGACTTTCACAGAAGTAAAATTGCGTTTTTATAACCTGGCTTTGGAAGTTTACCTGCTGAAAATGATTAAATTTTAGTAATTGATATTTTCGGTTATAAAGAAATGAACAACTGCAAACGACTAAAATTTTTCATGGACGTGTCAGGGAGAAAAGACAAGCTGTTTAATTTAGGGAAACCCTTTTAGCCAGTGGAAAAAGATTAACTACTGATGAAAGAATTTTATCGCTTTTTTCTTCCAGCCAACATTACCAATAAAAATAGTTCTAAAGAGGTGGAAGAAAACTCAAATCAAATTGCTGATACCACGAGGGAAATCGGAAAAATGGCGGTTGATTGGCAGGCATTGGTATCCGCCAGAGGGCGCTAAAAAAGCACTGGATTTCTGGCGGAATTTCATCAAGAACTCATCTCAAAACACTATGCAATCTCTTTCGCAGTTTTGTTTTGAGGATCCAAATGTTCAAGACCTAGTGCCTTAACTGTTGCATATTGAACAGGGGCAGTAGCATCATTGATCACATCTGCGCCAAAACTTCCTCCAACCACTAATCTAGCTGGGCGTGTTCCTTTAGGTAACTGAACAACCTTGGTGATCGCCTCAGATACATCGTGAGGATTCGGGCTATCTTCAGATTCAAAGAGCTGCATAAAGTGGCTAAACATGTTTGTTGGGATTTTGCCCACATCACCATAATCAACTACTCGCATTAAATCTTCTGGTTGATCTGCACTTGCGTACATTTGAGTGGGAAACGCGCTTGGCTGCACTAAGGTAACATCTACACCAAACTGAGATAGTTCATAGCCTAAGCTATCTGAGATAGCCTCAACTGCAAACTTGCTTGCGCCGTAAAGCCCAAAAAACGGAAAAGTCACTCGACCTAGAATAGAGCCGATATTGATTATTAGACCGTTTTTATTGTCTCTCATATTTGGCAATACAGCGCGGGTGACTCTGTGCAAACCAATCACATTTACATCAAATAACGCCTGTACTTGTTCATCTGTAAATGCTTCAGATACGCCTGCACTTGCAACACCTGCATTATTAATCAGTACATCAATGCGGCCAGTTTGTTGGATAATTTGCGCTACCGCTTTGTCAATAGAAGAGGTATCGGTAACATCTAATTCGACAACATTAATACCTTGTTGCATTAATGCATCCGCAGACGCTTTGTTTTTACCTGCAATATCTCGCATGGAAGCAAAAACGGTGAAGCCTTTTGCAGATAAAGTACAAGCTGTGTCTCGACCAAAACCAGAAGAGGCACCAGTGATCAATACAATTTTCGACATAATAATTTTCCTTTAATTGAATAAAAAATAACGACGCTAAGGGTCTGTAGTTATGTAAGTAATTACAAATTCATTATCGGGTAAGCGATATCCAAGAAAAACAGGTCTTCAGGCAAAGGATTTATGAAAAAATGTCACAAATAAATGAGCTATCTAACATGCAGGTCTTTATGCGCGTAGTGAAAGAAGGAAGCTTTTCAGCCACTGCTAGAGTTTTAGGTATTTCGCCATCTGCTGTATCACGCCAGATTTCCCAATTAGAAAAAGAGTTGAGTATTCGTCTTTTCAGCCGAACCACGCGGAAACAACAGTTAACCGACGCTGGGAAACTCTATCTCGATCATGCGCACAGTATTATTGATGAACTTGCTTCAGTTAAAACCAGGTTACAGGAGCTCGCCAAAAGCCCTTCTGGTGTTTTAAAAGTGACAGCTGAGGCTGACTTTGCGACTGTGTTTTTAGCCCCGATTTTGCAGGATTTTTTAGCTATTTATCCCGATATACAAATTCGCCTGATGATGAATACCCATTTATTGGACTTAATAAATGGTGGGGTTGATATGGCGATACGATTGGGGCATTTGGAAGATTCTTCTTTAATTGCTAGAAAAATTGGAGAGAGTCAATCCTTGGTTTGTGCTAGTCCAGATTATTTGCATAAGCATGGTATCCCGCAGACACCAGATGATTTATCTCATCATAATTGTTTATCTTTCAAAATCGATGCAGGAAAACGTATTTGGCAATTTAAGGATAATAATCAAACCTACAATGTAGAGGTTGCAGGGCGAGTCTACGCTAATAACTTATCCTTTATTCGTAACATAGCGTTATTGGGGCAAGGTATTATCATGGTGCCTGAATGGCTTGTCCGCCAAGATTTTCACAGTGGCAAACTGCAAGCTATCTTAACTGATTATACTTTGCAGCCGGCTGGCCTACCGATAAATGCCGTCTTTGCCAATAGCCAACAAATGCCAGTAAAAATGAGAGTATTCATTGATTTTTTAGTTGAACGTATAGGTCATTCTTTAAAACATTTGTAAAAAAGGCCACCTCTATCATCGAAGCAGTTTTTAGACTAATCACCAGTTAATGAAGTGTTTTTTTGCCCTGTAACCTATGTATCTAACTTATTCATAACAGTAGAAAATAAGGGTAATCGAAACACATTCAGGTAAGTCGGTGAGGAGCACGTCTATAGGATAAACCCTTTTAAAGCTGAATTATTCTTATTTTTTGTGGAATTCGTCCGATAATATAATAGGTTGGACAAAAAATAAGCTGGTTTGAATGTGTAGGGAAAAACTGGCTTAACGTTGCTTAGAATTTATCCTTGGGGACATAAATGTTTTTCACTAAAAAGAAATCAGAAGAACCGGCTAAAAACAGTCATTTAGAAAATGTTTTCCATGCTATTACAAGTAATACAGCTTGGATTGAGTTTTCACTTGAGGGCATTATTGTTGATGTCGGTAATCTATTTTTAGACGTCGTTGGATATTCTCGAAGCGAGGTTATCGGTCAACATCATCGAATCTTTTGCTCCCCTGCAATTGCTAATTCGTCTGAATATACCAACTTTTGGCAAGAACTAGCGGCCGGCCACACTAAACAAGATGTCTTTGAGAGAATCAATAAATCGGGTGAAAAAATAATCCTTGAAGCGACCTACTTTCCTATACAAGATGAAAGAGGTAAGGTAGTAGGTGTCGCTAAAATAGCGTCTGACATCACCGAACTTTATGAAAAAGACAAAGATAAACGAGCAATCCTAACGGCATTAGATCATTCGTTTGCGGTAATTGAATTTGATACTCAAGGGAACATATTAACGGCCAATCAGAATTTTTTATCTGTGCTGGGTTATAAGTCGGTTGAACAGATAAAAGGAAAGCATCATAAGCTCTTTTGTTTTGATCAATTTTATCAAGAGAATCCTCATTTTTGGCAGGAACTTGCGGCAGGAAATAATAAAACCGGTAGGTTCAAACGTAAAACCTCCTCAGGAAATGAAGTTTGGATTGAAGCTGCATACACGCCGATTATCGACAGAAATGGTAAAGTAGATAAAATAATTAAATTTGCATCAGATATTACTGACCGAGTAAAGCACAATTTTGCGGTTGAGAAAGTTTCAGAATTAGCTAACAAAACGGCAATTGAAACCGTTACTACGGCACAAGATGCCAGCAATTTATTACAAGAGTCTGTGGCATTTTCTGATGCAATATTTAAGAAAGTTACCTCTGCCCAGCAAAGCGTTGAAGTGTTAAATGAACGCTCTTCAAGTATAGGCGCTATAGTTGCAACAATTACCAGTATTGCGGAACAAACCAATCTCCTAGCCTTAAATGCTGCAATAGAAGCGGCCCGGGCAGGTGAGCATGGGCGAGGGTTTGCGGTTGTGGCGGATGAAGTTAGACAGTTGGCTTCCAGAACAGCCGCTTCCACTGCCGAGATAACAAAAGTGGTCGGGGACAATAGTCAGCTGACGTCTAAAGTTACCGGGCAAATGGATGAAATGTCAGAAGCTGTGCGCAACGGAAATGCAAAAATCCAACAAGTGGCTGATGTTATGGACAGTATTCAAAAAGGCGCTGAAGACATATCTTCAAGAGTTGCCAGCCTTTCCCAAGTTAACGAGCAATAGAGTATTAAGCTCAGCTTAGTCAAGTTGAGCCATCCAATCAGTCAATAAGTCTGGCCATTTTTGAAGAGGTTCTTTACCAATGGCTAGACCAAAACCATGCCCGCCTTTAGGGTATAAGTGCATTTCTACCGGTACTTTGTGTTCTACCAAGGCTTGATACATCCTTATACTGTTTTCAACTACCACCACTTGATCATCCGCCGCATGCAGCAGAAATGTTGGCGGAGTAGATGAATTTACCTGTAAATGGTTTGAATATTGGTTAATTAAGGTTGTTGAAGGGGTCTCACCCAATAGGTTATTTCGACTACCTAAATGTGTTATATCTTTTTGCATCGAAATGACCGGATAGATTAAAATCATAAAGTCTGGTCGAGAATCTTTATCATAATGGGTTCCAATCGTTGATGCTAAATGCCCGCCGGCTGAAAACCCCATAATGCCCACTTTTTGTTTATCAATTCCCCATTCTGTGGCATTTTCCCTAACTTTCTTTATCGCTTGCAATCCGTCTAAAAGGGGAGATTTATGTAATTCTAAACTGCTTTGAGGTGATGGAAGGCGATATTTAAGGACAATTGCCGCTATGCCTTTAGCATTCAAGGCTTTTGCAACATCAACACCTTCCCAATTGTAAGCTAAAATACCGTAACCGCCGCCAGGACAGATAATGACCGCTTGACCAGTAGCATTTCTTTTTGGGGGAAGAAATACCTCAATGGTTGGGGTTTGTACTTTATGGATTCTTAATATATCAGAAACAACGGATTCTTCTTTTTCGTTCGAAGGTTTGTAATTAGGTATTGCTCCATCCCAAATGGGTAACAGGGTGCTATTTTTAGAAAATAGTCCATATGAGAAAACTGCAATGATCAAAAGTACTGAAAATATACCGAATTTACCCATTATCCTTTTCCTTTAGCAGTCTCATTTATAAATTGTTCGTTTTTCACTGCCCTAGCAGAATACCGAATTTTGCACCGAAAATTCAGCTTATCAGGGTTTAATCACCAGTAGTTAAAAAATTTTAACCAGTTTTGACCCTTTTTAAATCTTTCTTACGCCTTTCTATGTAGCGGGCAATACCAAGTTAATTTGCTCAGCTTGCCCGTAAAAATGAAAAATCTAGATTGAAGGGAAGTTATTATGGAATTAATTAAGAAAACAACCATAGGATTGAGTTTACTTGCATCCTTATTTGCGGCTACTCAGGTGAGTGCCGCTTTGGTAACAACAGAATCAAATTATTTTGTTAGACCCGGATTAAGAATAGGTGTTGGCGAATTTATTGATGGTTTAGCAGTTAATGGTGGTACTGAAAGAACCATGCTACAGGGCGCTGTTGGCTATTCTGAATCAACGGTGAGCCTGGTAGATGGCACGGTGAAAATGTATTCAGAGGGGTATAACACCGACCAAAGCTTGCAAACCTTCGGTAGCTTTGGTGAGCGCATTACAATCACCAATGGTGCAGGTACTGATTGGAATTTTGGTTTCGCAGTTGAGGGATATCTGGATGTATATGGAGGAGGTCCGATAAATGATGCTGCTTCAAATCCCTACCTTTATTATAACGTCGGGATAGCTGTGTATCGTGCCGGTCAGGTAAATTATGATAATTTTGTCAACAACCCCGACTATGATCCTGTGTTTTTTGATGTCATAGATACTATAGATTATTTAGATGGTAATGAAGGTTACAGCTACATTGAAGCATTTGCTGAAGTCTTCGGAAGCATTACCTTAGAATCGAACTACGAACAATTTGACATCTTTGCCTATACAAACATGATCGTAGATCCTGCGTTAGGAAGTGGTGTTGAATCTTACGTATCTGATTTTAGTCACACTGCAACCTACGGTCAAAGTTTTGATTCTGGGGTAGAAGCATTTTCAAGTTCTGGAGAATTTCTCGGACTGCGTACACCACCGCCAGCCCCTAACAATGTGTCAAGTCCAGCTGGACTTGGAATTCTTGGCCTTGGCATGGCATGTTTTATGTTAGGGTTAAAACGACGTCGGTGTTAAGTTTGGTCATCAAGAGCATCTAGTAGCCAAGCTCTGGATGCTCGCCAACTGCGTTTTACCGTTGATTCTGAAACACCAGTGACATCGGCAATTTGGGCAAAAGAAAGGCCACCAAAGTATCGCATCTCAACAATTTCGACACTTTCAGGTTTGATTTGTTGAAGTTGTTGCAGTGCAGTTTCCAATTTTTCGTAATCGATAGATTCGTCTATATCCGGTGCAAAATTGGTCACTAGCTGTACTTTATGATGCTGTCTGCGTTTAGCGTTTTTTTCGCGATAATGGTCAATTAACACTTGGCGCATAACTCTTGCTGAAAGCGCTAAAAAATGGCTTTGGTCTTGCCACTGAATGCGATTGAGATTGAGCAACTTTAATGCAGTTTCGTTGATTAGGTCGCCTGTAGTTAGCAAGGTGAGGTTATCTTCATGGGATAGCATAGCAGCAGAAATTTTAGCTAATTCGCCGTATAAGGAGGAAAACAGATGTTGTTTAGCTGTTTCGTTACCGTTACGCCATTCAATCAACCATTGTTCTATTTGGTCTTTATCTAATTCTGATTTCCCTGACTGCACCAGATAAGTCCCTAAAAAGTAGGTTGAAAAATAAACGATGATTTAAGTATGCCATTATTGTATAAACAAAGAAAACGGAATAAACAAAGAAAGTCTAACTTTAAGTGTCAGGTAAAATCATTTGGCGTTAATAAGCAAAGTGCAAATCAGGAGTGCCATCTGTGACTAATAAAAATACGCTGGATCTGGAAGCCATCCAGTTGTTTGAGGCGTCATTGGATCTACCTGAAAACGAACGTCTACAATGGCTTAAAGATAAAACTAATGACAATCCTGCATTATTTGACAAGGTTAAGCGGTTGTATGACAAAGACCAGATTCTTTCAGGTCAACTTATTACAGGGCAAGCATATCAAGATTCACATTTGCATGATGACAGTGACGTAAAACACCCCGAAAAAATCGGTAATTATAATGTGACAGAATTCATCGGGCAGGGAGGCATGGGCGCTGTTTACAAAGGCGAGAGAGCGACTGCTGATTTCGACTTAGTGGTTGCCATTAAGTTGATTCGCCAAGGAGTTTTATCTGACCCCATCATCCAACGCTTTGAGCATGAACGTCAGACTTTAGCCAATTTAATCCATCCCAATATCGCGCGACTATATGATGGTGGGCAAACGCCAGAGGGTACACCTTATTTCATAATGGAATACATCAATGGCTGTTCTTTATCGAGCTGGATTCAAAATGAGAAGCCAGATTTAGAATTGATGCTTAAAATGTTTGTAGATATTTGCGATGCTGTTCGTTATGCCCATCAAAATCTCGTTATTCATCGAGATATTACGCCTTCAAATGTTATGGTCACACGAGAAGGCCAAATAAAACTCATTGATTTTGGTATCGCTAAACCTTTAGAAACTCAACCATCACCAACAGCAAGTGAACATCCAAGTTTGCAAGGCTTGAGTTTTACCCCGGGATTTGCCGCCCCTGAAAGAAGTCAGCAAGGTATCAGCAATACCTTAAGCGATATTTATTCTCTAGGTAAGCTTTTAGAATTTATGCTCAAGCAAAGGGATATTGACGATGAGCTTGCCTCAATAATATTTACCGCCAGTGCAGATAAACCTGAACGCCGCTACAAAACGGTAAACGCCCTAATGCAAGATATCCAACATTACTTAGGCCACTTTCCCGTAGACGCATTCTCTTCTAGTCCAGGCTATCGCTTTAAAAAATTCAGTCAGCGACACAAAAAATCGGTGTTTTTATCTTTTGCCGCGCTAACCGCTATTATTCTTGCCTTGATAATTTCATTAACCCAATACCAGCGTGCAGAAAAGAATTTTGCTCAAGCCAATCAACGATTTGAACAAGTTAGAACATTAGCTGGCTATCAGTTATTTGATCTGTACGATGAATTGAGTCGCGTAGCCGGTACTACACAAGCCAGGTCTGAGTTAGCAGATAATGCACATGGTTACTTAAAAATACTTGCAGAACAGCCACTAGCATCATTTGAAGTTAAATTAGAGACGGTTCAAGGGTATCTCAGATTAGCATACATATACGGCGTTCCTGCACAACCAAATTTAGGTGACTTTGATACCGCTAAAAAACACTTACAAACTGCTAAAAAGCTGGCATCAGATTTGGAACTAGTCTTTCCCGAAAATACATCATTAAAAACGGTAAAAGCAGGGATACTGGCTGCTCAAGCTATGATGCTAATTCATAACGATAATGATTTAAGCGCCGCTAAAGAAGTAATTGAACAAAGCTACCAGACACTAGATTCAATACCGAATAATAAGCGCGACCAACTCTGGTTCAAAACCTTAAGAGAATTACGTAATGCATCGCTTGAACATGCTGATCAAGCGAGTGATGCGAAAGAAATTAATCGATACGCCAACGCTTGGTTAGCAGATATCCAACAATGGCCTGACGAGCTAAAGCAAAGTTACATTAAACAACAAGATGAAAATATCTATTTTTATTGGATTGGTGTCGCTCACTATGTTGCAGAGGAGTTCGAACAGGCCGTCGCCGCCTTTGATTGCGCTCATACTGCACTTTCACAGCTTGAAACTGAGCAAAAAAATGACCCTAAGCTTTTATATCAACTCGCTTGGACCAATTATTTAGCTTTTGGATCAGCCACAAGATTTTTAGAAGCAGTACAAGTGAATCAATATTTGATTCGAACCGATGAATATATCGAGCGTTTAAAAGCATTGGAGGAACGGGATATTTCGTTATATGTTTTTTCTTTGCACCTGCGAGAAGCTTGGTCACAAACCTTAGCAAATGCGGGTGATTTTGAAAAAGCAATTGAGATTCAACAAGGCGTAGTGGAGGAAATAACTCAAAGTGTTGAGCAGGGAGCAATTAATTCGTCAGTTTCTAGCTTGGCTTTTTCCCACATAATTTTGGCGTATTTATACAGAGATGTAGATAACATTGCAGATACATGCACGAGTTTGATCAAAGCTGAGGAGCTTTTGAAACCACTGGCAGAGCAAAAACTTTTACCAGAGTATTTAGATAATGCAGCACACCGCTTATCTTCGCGTATCCAACAGTGTATAAATAATCAGCCAATTGATAGCATGAATGCACTTTTTGATTAATTGTGGTACTAATAATTTTTAATTTAGTTAGAAAGTTCTTATTTAAATGGATAATTTTTCAAAGATATTTTTCTTTTTCCTGGTGTCAGTCTTTTGTGCCAGCTGTACCAGTATTCCAATAAGCACAATGCTCAAATATAGAAATGCCGATGAGTCACTATTGCAAGAGCTCAGTCATGAAGACATGAGGGTTAAAGCTCAGTTGTTAGGCGGCTATATGATCAATCCGGATAAAACGCGAATGGTTTTAACCTCTGAAGATGAAAACGGGGAACAAGTATTTGCATTTAGTTTGAGTTTGTTGGAACAAGAGTTTTCTGAAATTGAGGCGGGCTGGTTTAGTAGCGCTAGTTATATGCATGAAGCTCTTTTTAAGCTATCTGAAGAAGGAAAGCTTGATTTACAAAATTTGCAAAAACAAATACTCAATCGAACAGATAAAGGTAAAACTAGCTTTGATGTTTCAGTTAATCTAAGTTTGATAACAAATGATCAAGTACCTGCATCTGTTTATGATGAACTATGTGGCGAAAGTGTCTACTTTTCTATTTGGATAAAGCCCAACGCAAAAGAAGATTTTGTACATCTTTTTGACGAGGCTGAAATGACGTTAAATTGCAAAGTTGACGAACAAACTGGATAACCATAATAAAAGGAGTGACACTACTCGAAAACATCACTCCTTTTGAAATACCTGGTTTTAACAATCCTGACTAGCGTTTTCCACAAACGCCATCCCATAGCGATGCCGCAAAAAATCAATCCACATTGATTCAAATTCTGCGGTGGTTACATCAAGAACAGCCTCTAAATTGGCATTTGTCTTGACTAGTTCGATCAATTTTTGCTTATCCCAAGTGGAAAGTATGAAATCCGTTATGTAATAACCCAGTTTATAGATATTAAATGGATGCTCTTCCAAATTTTGTAGAGTGGGAAAAACGTCTTCTGCTAGACACTTTAACGTATTGATTTTAGGCACAGGTGGTCGTTCAGATTCAAATATCGCAATAGCCTCCCAAAGCCATCTTGGGTTGTTATTAAACTGGCTATTTATGGCTAAAGTTACTAAATGTGTATATTCATGCACAACGCCAAGACCAATATCGGGCCTGCCATTGAAAAATCGAGCTTCCCAATCTTTAGGTACCACATAGCCTTGTACGAATTGTGCGTTGTCACCATAACTTGCCTCAAACGAGTGGCGATCTTGCCAGATCTTTATGGTGACTTGAGGCATATTTTGGATTTCGTAACGGGTTAAAATGCGCTCGTTGTTTGCTTCTACGATGGAACTGACTTGTTGAATAGTGTGGTTTGGCACATCGCCAATTGCGATGTATTTTATCCCCTTTTGTTGACTGAAAACGGTAAAACTTAAGCTCACCAAAGCTATAACAAATAAAAAGTAATAGCGTAAAAACGCGCCTCGTTGGTTATTTCGTGTATACATATAAAACCTTTGAAAAAATTAATGAGATAGCGCTTCTTTATAGAAGCGATTAAGACAAATAAAACGCAACGAAAGCATTAGTCAAAGGCGTTGATTATTTTATACAGTAGATTGGCTTGTTTATTGTGGGTGAGCCGATATTGATGTCGACTACGATTTAATTGCCAGTCTGGCGGGGTATTAACTACTTCCAAACCAAGCATCATTACAGGTTGGTCAATTATTTGAATGAAGTCATCAAATATCCAATTTGGTTGTTGTTTTCGATGTTCAAATTTATGAGCAGACGCAATTGAGCTTAGTAAAGGTTGTGATTCTTCAACTTGATTGTTTAATTGAGAAAAGTTTGACCAAGATTCGTGTGAATATTGGTGATTCTGGTAGTGACTAACAAAAAAACTAAGCCAGGCGAAAACCAGAGCTGATACGCCACATAACATCAGTTGTTTTGTTAACTTTATCTTGATCATAGAATATAGGTTCGCCTTTCCAACTAGCCCAACAATGGCGCCTTTGTGCTCAAAATTCAAGAGTATCCTGCTCATTTCTCATTTTTTGAGTGGTTATTTTTCATCCAATTAGAAAGTGCCACTAAATACGACAATAGACAAAGCTTTTTGAAAAAATTAAAAGAAGCTGGGGAGCAAACTACCGAAGAATGGTTGCAAGTAAACGGTGATAAATTAGGGAAACAACCTAGTTGTGATATTGAAGCATTGTTTGATTAAGCTCGACTACCTATATTTAAGGTTAGGAAATCCCGCACTTTGTGCGGGATTTCCTAAGATAATACTTCAGATTAATCGTCACTAAACTCCCGAATGATACTGTTAATAGTATCCTTCGCGTCACCTAACACCATGCGAGTGTTATCCTTGAAGAAGAGTGGATTATCGACCCCAGCAAAACCTGCATTTGCTGATCGCTTCAGGACGAATACGGTTTTAGCGCGATACACTTCAATCACCGGCATTCCGTAAATTGGACTTCCCTTCATTTCTTTGGCAGCAGGGTTAACAACGTCGTTGGCGCCAATAACGATAACAACATCGTAGTTTTCCATACGAGGATTTACAGCATCCATTTCACACAATAGCTCATAAGGCACATCCGCTTCTGCTAGTAAAACATTCATATGCCCTGGCATTCTTCCCGCTACTGGGTGAATAGCGTATTCAACGGTACAATTATTTTCTTCAAGTAGCGTCTGCATTTCACGTACTGCATGCTGTGCTTGAGCAACAGCCATACCATAACCGGGCACAACTAAAACAGATTGAGCGGCTTCAAGCACATAAAAGGCGTCTTGAGCTGACATGATCTTTACTTCACCTTCGATCGCTTCGCCCATTTCTACAGGTTTAGCAAAACCAGAGAGTAATACGTTCATCAGGGATCTATTCATGGCTTTACACATGATATTGGTCAATATTAGTCCTGATGCGCCAACCAGCAGGCCAGTAACGATCAAGATGGTATTTCCCACTGCAACACCAGCAGCGCAAGCTGCAACCCCCGAATAAGAGTTTAGCAACGCGATAACCACAGGCATGTCGGCACCACCAATGGAAACTGTCGCCCAAATACCAAAACTTAGGGCAAGCGCAATAGCAATATAAAGCCAAATTGGGTTACTTGGGTCTGTTACAAAGAGGTAGCCGATCCCAATAAACGCGATTAGATGCAATACACTGAGTTCCCTTAGACCCGTAAATATAAGAGCTTTCGACGACATTTTGCCTGATAGCTTACCCCAAGCGACAACAGAACCTGAAAAGGTTACACCGCCAATTAAGATGGTCAAAAAGACTGTAACAAATACCAATTTATCCGTCGTAAGCAGGCTAATGGTGTTCATTCCTGAAATAGTTGCCCATCCAAGTAATAAAGAGGCTGCACCACCAAAACCGTTAAATAGGGATACCATTTCGGGCATTTGGGTCATTTCAACTGTCTTTGCTTTCCAAGCACCATAAGCACCACCTATCACAAACCCTAGAAGGATCCAGTGATAGCTAATAATTTGCTGGTCGATAAGGGTGACTACTACTGCGATTAGCATCCCGATTGCAGAGACTAGATTGCCTTTTTTTGCGCTAGATGGGTGGCTGAGTAACTTTAAGCCAATAATAAATAATGTAGTTGCCAAAACGTAGGCAAGATTAATGATCAATGCGTTATCATTCACAGCATAGTCCCCTTACTTGCCTTGTTTCTTTTTAAACATACTTAGCATACGGTCAGTGACCATATAACCACCGACCACATTGATACTTGCTAATGCCACAGCTGCGGTGCCAAGAATGGTTGTGAGTATGTCGTTATCAGCACCGGAGGCTACTAAAGCACCCACAAGGGTTATGCCTGATATGGCATTTGACCCTGACATCAAAGGCGTATGCAGAGTAGCGGGCACCTTGCGTATTAATTCAAAACCTAAAAATGCCGCTAAAAGAATGATAAAAATTAGATAAATAGTTTCCATAACTTACTCCTTGCCATAGGCTTTTTTAAGCATTTCATTTGATATTTGCCCTTGGTGAGTGATAACACTCTGCGCTAATATTTCGTCTTCAAGGTTCAATGCAAAGCATTTATTTTCTGCATCAAAAAACTCATCGATAAGATTTAAGAGGTTATTGGCATACATATCTGTAGCATCTCTGGCTACTTGTTGGCTCCAATTGCCATCACCAACGACAGTTACGCCTTCTACTATCGCGGTTTGACCAGGAATTGAGCCTTCTACGTTGCCTCCAGAAAGTGCCGCCATATCGACCACTACACTGCCGGGTCGCATCTTAGAAAGTGTTTCTTTGCTGATTAAAACCGGTGGTTTTCTACCAAATAATTGAGCAGTAGTGATGACAATATCTGAATCCGCGATAGCGTCTTGTTGAGCTTCTTGCTGTTTAATCTTTTGCTCTTCGGTTAGTTCTTTGGCATAACCGTCTTTGGTTTGTCCGGTTTCACCTATGTCGATTTTAAGAAATTTACCGCCTAAAGATTCAACCTGTTCAGCCACCACTTCACGAGTATCATAGGCCAACACATTAGCTCCCAAACGTTTAGCTGTTGCGATAGCTTGAAGTCCAGCAACACCAGCGCCAATCACAAACACTTTTGCAGGTTTAATGGTGCCAGATGGCGTCATCATCATGGGTAGTATACTGGGGAGCTTATTAGCCGCCTGCATTAGCATTACATAACCAGCCAAACTAGCCTGTGAACTTAAGGCATCCATCTTTTGTGCTCGTGAAGAACGTGGGATCATTTCAACCGAGAGTGTAGAAACTCCCTTATGAGCTAGAGTTTCAACCAATTCTTGTTGGAAGAAGGGATCTATATGACCGACGACCAAGGCTTCTTTTTTAAATTGTTCCAGATGCTCAGGTGCGGGACGGTTGACGTAGAAAACTATGTCTGCATCAGACATCACACTATTGGAAGCTTCGACAAGGGTTGCACCTTGATCTGCATATTCCTGGTCTGAATAACCTGATAGGACTCCCGCGCCTTTTTCAATTTGCACGTTTAATCCCATTCGGCTAAACCGCATAACAGTAGCGGGTGTTACCGCGCAACGCTTCTCAACGAAATTGTCGTTATTGGCGTGATTTGCTTCATTTAATACTAAGAGATTCAAAAGCATCCTCCTTCCATTGGGCAATATTATCCTAACTGCCAATAAAGGCAGTTAAGGGTTTCTGTTTTAACCGATAGGTGCTTTTGATCTATTTACTACATAATTGAAAGGATAAAGTACTATAAGCGTTGTTTATACCTGATAATTACGTAATTTTCCGTTTATCGTTATTTTTGTATGGAAAGACCTCTGCTAAGGCCCAATATTGCAAATAATTTAAATAAGTTGAAAGAATTGATTCTTATGTAATATAAATATTTGGTTATATAGAATTAGTTACCCATAAGTATAACTTATAGTTCAAATAAGTCATAGATAAATAACAAAGGTAACTAAACTGACGATCGTCAGTTTAGTTAGCGATAAAGTGCGGATTATTAATTTAGTGCAGAGCTTTTCTAAGGCCACCAAGTGACCTAGGCTTTTATGTATTGGGCTTTAAATACCAAATGTGTTCTTTAGCAGGTACACCCCTCACGCCGCCATCGGCATCAACTTCCGTGAGTAAATCGAGCGCAAAATATTCTTGATAGCTGTCATGTATTGAATTTTTGCTGTGAGAAAAAGGGGGACCTTGGATAAGTTCTTGATCATAATCATAGGTAATTAATAACTGAGGGGCAGCTTTTGTTAGTTTGACAACCTGAACCACATAATCATCACGCATACTTTCAGGCATAGCAACAAATGCGGCTCGGTCATAGGTGAAATCCACAGGCCCTAAGAGTTCTGCGTCCAATTGGAAAATATCGCCAACATACACGGTGAGACTTTGGACAGAGTATTTTTTATGATTATCAAGTTGGATAATTTCTGGATTTACATCTAAAGATGAAAATAGTTCAATTACTGCTGATTCAACTAATTCACAGGCAACAACCTCGTATCCTTTACTGAGTATCCAGCCAATATCCAGTGTTTTACCGCACAGGGGCACAAAAACTGTAGGCGAGTTAATCGCTTCTGCTTGTATAAGTGTCGGTAAGAATTCAATTAAAAATGGGTTGATATCTTTTTGGTGAAAGCCAATTTGATTTTTTTCCCACTTATCATGCCAAAAATTGTGTTCCATTGTACTTATCTATTCTTTTAGTTTAGCGATACTTTATTGGACCCAACAACTTCCTGCAAGAGTGTATTAATTCCCAATTGCTTTAAAGTTATTAAGTATTGGCTAAACGCATGGTCTGAACTAGGTGCCTGAAAAGAAAAAGTGATAACAAAACTGATTTCAAAAAAAGAGACTTCATTTAGTGACCTATAAATAAAAGTAAAAACGCGGTTAAAAACTAGCTGAACTTAAACTCAGACTTAAAGTAGTTAACAATTTTAGACACTAAAGATTGCTTTTCTTTATAAGACTTTTTAGTAAACATTGGATCATGTTTATGTCCGCTGGCAATGGCGATCATGTCAGCAATATCATCAATGTATTCCTCGTATTTCTCATTGTAACTGCCTAACTGCTCTTCGTTATGAGTTTGAGATTTTGCTTCTTTTTTTAATTTGCTGACGTTATCCATTTTCCGATGCCTCTTTTAAATCATGATATGTAGAAATCCATCTTAGAAATGACAATGCAAAGACCAAACCAGAACAGAAATCTAAATATTTCAATATATTAGACAGGTTAAGTAATGAAAAAATTTGCACTATTGTGAAAAATTTACTCGCAGAAGAGTGAAAAAGTTGCAAAAAACCTAAATTTAATTTTAGTCTTAAGTTTAGCCTAAGGTTGACATTGTATTCTGAAATCATTAACTGAGCGGAGACGTAATGATGCAGTTGCTTCAGAATACAAATTTAGCAATACAGATTGGCAATAAGACTAAGTGTGCGAATGCGACTAAGTTTGCCTTTGATATTGCCTTGCACCTAGCCAATGAAATTGGCAGAGACAGAGTAGAAGACTTCATTAAGCAGGGCTTTAAAAAAGCCTACGGAGCTGAAGTAAATGTTTCTATGCCATGGCTATTGTCTATTAGTAAAGGTGACCTGAAAGCTGCATTAGGTATTCGCCCTGCAACATCTACTCTTTTTATTGAGCAGTACATTGATGTTCCCATTGAGCAGGCAATTAGTGTACTTGCACCAGACGTTAATCGACATCAAATTGCTGAAATTGGCCACTTGTACAGTAACTCTAATAGATTCACCATCCCACTTTTCATGGTAACTGCGATATCTTTACTTTGTAACAACTATGAGTACATGGTGTTTTCAGCCACTGAGCACGTATTAAGTTTAATTACTCGTGCAGGCATCAATTGTTCACAAATTGCAAAAGCTGATGTATCAAAATTGACACCTCCCGTCGATAATTGGGGAAGCTACTACGACACTAATCCGGTTGTAGTAGCGGTTTCTCTTTATGATGTGGTTCAGGCTATCAGCAATGACAAAGGCTTAGCTTCAGTATTCGCTGATTTAGATGAAAAAATTGCGCGTACTACTGAGAAACTGAATAAGGCATCTTCCCTATGAACCTTATCCAACAAATTGCCAATACAAGGGGAGATTTCCCTGCATTGGTATCAGGTGAAGAAGTTATTTCATACGGTGAATTACACGCTAGAATCAGCAAATTGAGAGATTGGTTATCTAAGCAAAATGTTTCTTCTGTTGCATTGCAAGCCCAAAACAGCATTGACTGGGTAATTTTAGATTTGGCTTGTCAGGCACAGGGTATTTTGCTGACACCTATCCCATTATTTTTTACTCGGACCCAAAAACAAAGGGTAGTCGATTCTGCAAAACCGCAACTTATCTTCAATGATCAAAACAAAGGTGAAGCCTTATCTGTATCTGATTGCGGGATAAGCCTTGATGTTCAAAAAACGAAATTAATCTCATCACCAGAGGTACCGGAACTGACGGTAAAAATAACCTATACATCGGGTTCAACAGGTGAGCCTAAAGGTGTGTGTTTAAGTGCGCAAAATCAGTTGGCAGTGGCTAGTGCTTTGGTTCAAACCATAGGTATTCAAAAACCTAAGCATCTTTGTTTATTGCCACTTCCCACCCTGCTTGAAAATATTGCCGGTGTTTACGCTCCTTTGTTAGTGGAAGGCACAGTTGTATTAGAGAATGATGAAGCTAGAGGCTTTAGCGGTAGCCGATTGGTTTCACCACAAGCATTAGTAGCCACAATTTCAAAGCATCAACCTAACACCTTGATTTTGGTACCTGAGTTGTTGCAGTTATTGATATTTATGGTGAACAAAGGTTGGCAGCCACCCGCGTCATTACAATTTATTGCGGTTGGTGGAAGCTTGGTTGCGCCCCAGTTATTAGCAACAGCTCGAGAACTAAACCTGCCCGTATTTCAAGGTTATGGTCTATCCGAATGCGGTTCTGTAGTCAGCTTATGTACGCCAAAAGATAAGATTGATAGCGTGGGGCGAATTTTGCCACAAGTTCAAGTGAAAACGGTCAATAAAGAATTGGTAGTGTCAGGTAATAGCTTCTTAGGCTATGTAGATATGCCGGAAACCTGGCACCAAAGTCAAGTACACACAGGTGATATCGCGGAAGTGAGAGATGGTAACCTGTATATTCAAGGTCGTATTAAAAACACCATTATTAATTCCTTTGGTCGCAATATTTCACCAGAGTGGATTGAATCTGAATTATTGTCCACAGGCATGTTCAGCCAAGCCGTTGTTATTGGCGATGCTAAGCCATTTTGCTCAGCTATTCTTGTACCCGTAGAAGCAAACATTCCAGCAGCTTTAATTGAAAAAACATTGTACCAAGTGAATCAAAATTTACCTGACTACGCGCAGGTAAAAAATCCCATTTTGTTAACAGCGCCTATGGATACCCAAAGCGGTTTGTACACAGCAAATCACAGACCACGTAGAGGCGCCATTCAACAACATTTTCAGCATCAAATTGCGCAAATTTATGCAAAAGCATGCGCATAGGAGTGAATATTATGAGTTTGTATCAACGTTTATTAACTGAAACTACAGAGCAAAGAGACTATTTATTGTCATCACCTATTATTAAAAGATGTTTTACCGGTGACATTAAAGTTGATAATTACGCAGCATTTTTGACCCAAGCTTTTCATCACGTAAAACATACAGTGCCTTTGCTAATGGCTGTAGGTACTCGATTGCCAGATAGTAAGGAGTGGTTGCGCGAAGCCGTTGCTGAATATATCGAAGAAGAAATTGGGCACCAAGAATGGGTGTTAAATGACATTGCGGCTTGTGGTTTTGATAAAGAAGTCGCACGCAATTCAACGCCTAATATGGCCACTGAACTAATGGTTGCCTATGCCTATGATTTAGTTAATCGCGTAAACCCTCTAGGTTTCTTTGGCATGGTGCACGTGTTGGAAGGCACCAGCATAGCAATGGCTGATAACGCCGCTGACATGATTCAAAATGCATGTGGTTTACCTAAAAAAGCATTTAGCTATTTACGCTCTCATGGTTCGTTAGATATTGAGCACGTTAAATTTTTTGAAACCTTAATGGATAAAATTACAGACCCTGCTGAGCAAGATTTTATTGTTGAGAGTGCTAAAAAATTCTATGTACTTTACGGCAATATTTTTAGAACCCTTGAAACGTCAGCTCCTGTTAGTCAGGCCGCTTAGGACCAAGATTATGAAAACCAAAACATGTTTAGTAACTGGCGCTTCTGGTGGTATAGGTTCTGCCATCGCAAAAGCTTTGGACAAGCAAGGCTACAAGGTTATTTTACAAGGTCGAAACGAAAGTAAATTGGGTGTTTTAAAGCAACAGCTAGGCCCTGAAACTCGAATCGTCGCAGGTGATTTAACTGATTTAGTTGAAAGAGAAAAAGTGCTGCAAGAAGTGTTTAAACAAGGGGCAGTGGATTTGTTAGTTAATGCCGCTGGTATTTCTTTATTCTCAGCGTTTGAAACTACTTCGAATCAACAATTGCAGCAAATGCTAGAAACCAACTTGTTGGCACCTATGCTATTTACTCAAGGCTTTATTGAGCATGCCAACAAAGTTTCATATGACGATAGCAGCGATAAGGTGCAAATTATTAATTTGGGTTCTGCATTCGGTTATATCGGCTATCCAGGTTTTAGCAGTTATTGTGCTACAAAATTTGGTCTACGAGGATTTACCGAATCCCTTGCCAGAGAATATTCAGGATCACGATTTACCTTTGGTTATTTTGCGCCTCGAGCCACTCGTACCGACATAAATTCAAAGCAAGTAGATGAGATGAATAAGGCACTTGGTAACTCTGTAGATTCTGTGGAATACGTTGCTGAGCAATTTATTGACTTTTTACGCACCAAAAAACGCGAAGCTGTTGTCGGTTGGCCTGAAAAACTCTTTGTGAAAGTAAACACCTGGTTACCGAAAATCGTCGACAACGCTATAGGGGCTAAATTAGCCACTATCAAACAATACATGCACCCTTAAACCTCCAAATCGTTTAAGGTTTTGAAAGAGGAAAGACTTATGAAAATTGTAAAATTATTGAGTTTGTTTATTGTATCAATTGGGTTATCGTTGTCAGCGATAGCTACCGAGGGTGGTTCATTGCAAGTGTCGTTTGACGATGAATTATTGACCATTCAGCATCAATGGGCAAAGGTGAATTACACCTTACAAGATGATGCACAAGAACAAGCATTTGAAAAACTATTAGCCCAAGCTTCAAGTTTTGTAGCGAATTATCCAAACAAATCTGAACCCCTTATTTGGCAAGGGATTATTCAATCTAGTTATGCTGGGGCCAAAGGAGGACTTGGCGCGCTTTCATTAGCGAAGGCCGCAAGAGATTCTCTAGAAAAAGCCCTTAAATTAGATGAAAAGGCGTTAGATGGTTCTGCTTATACAAGTTTAGGTACACTTTATCACAAGGTTCCAGGATGGCCATTGGGCTTTGGTGATGATGATGAAGCTAAAGAAATGCTAGAAAAAGCTATTGCATTAAATCCTGATGGTATTGACCCTAATTATTTTTACGGTGAATATTTGTTTGACGAAAAGCAATATGATAAAGCTCTTAAGCATCTCACCAATGCGCTAGCTGCGCCAGACAGAGCCACTCGTCCTTTAGCAGACAAATACCGCCGTGAAGAGATTCAACAACTTTTGGTAAAAGTGAATCAGAAGCTGAATAAAAGTAAAAGTTAATTCCTTCCTAACCAAGCATTATCCCATCAGATAATGCTTGGCGTTTTATCTTTTATTGATTATTAAACATCGCAATTCTCATTGAAAATTTGATCTTTACCCTTATATGCCTACTATTAGTCAAGGTTAAACAGTAAAACCGCGCCATCGGAAGATCAATATGCCTCAGCCGCTCAGTAGTGAAGAATTTTGGAAAGCTTTAAAAAGCGAAGCAAAGGAAGTTGCAGACAAAGAACCCCTTTTAGCCAGTTATTTACATGCTTGTGTGTTGAGCCACCACAATTTCGAGACCTCGCTGAGTTTTATTTTATCTAACAAAATAAGTGACGATGTAATGCCAGCCATGGCGGTAAGTGAGATGTTTGATGAAGCTTACTTGCTCAATCCTGAAATGGTAGAAGCTGCTATTATCGACGCGCAGGCTTCTGTGGTGCGTGACCCTGCGGTATCTACCTATCTTCCAGTGATCTCACATTTTAAAGGCTATCAAGCGCTTCAAGTACACAGATTAGCCTATTATCTGTGGCAAAAGGGACGTAAAGAACTTGCGTTATTTCTACAAAGTAGAAGCTCAGAGGTTTTTGCCGTAGATATTCATCCTGCAGCCAAAATTGGCAAAGGGGTAATGCTTGATCACGCTACAGGTATCGTTATCGGGGAAACGGCAGTGGTAGAAGACAATGTGTCGATTCTGCAAAATGTAACACTTGGTGGTACAGGTAACGAACAAGGGGATAGACACCCGAAAGTACGTCAAGGCGTAATGATAGGTTCAGGCGCTAAACTACTGGGTAATATTGAGATTGGAAGAGGCTCAAAAGTTGGCGCGGGTAGTGTAGTACTAAACAATGTGCCTGCGTGCGTAACCGTGGTAGGTGTACCGGCGAAAATCGTTGGCAAACCCCATTGCACTATGCCATGTGAATCCATGCAACAAAATGTGTTACAGGATAGTGGAGATTAAAGCTTAATCTAACTCTCGATAGCTGCGCTGAAAGTAGAGCAGGGCGCCGGCACTGGGATTTTGTTTTATTGCCTGTACTTGGCAGAAAATTACGTCATGGGTAGCAACACTTTTAATCTCGGTTATGATGCAATCGAACGTCACCGCAGCATCGGCTAATACAGGTGAACCTGTTTCAAGGGTTTCCCAACTTCCTAAAGCAAACCTGTCTGGCATCGGAGCTTTGCCACCAAATACGTTTGATAGCGCTTGTTGGCCCTTGGTTAAGGTGTTAATTGCAAGGTGTGTAGACTGGCTAAATACCTGATGCACAGAAGCACTTCGATTTAAACACACTAACAAGGTGGCAGGATTGTCACTAACGCTACAAACGGCTGTGGCAGTAAAACCAGCAGGTGTTCCTTCCCATTGAGTCGTGACTATGTTTACCGCACCAGCTAGTCCGGCCATGCCATCTCGAAAGGCTTCTGGTGATATGCTCTTAGGCGTTTCATTTACATCAGTTAATAGGGTTTTTGGCATAATAAATCTCTGTATTACTTATAATATCTGGCAGTTATAAAATCTGGCAGGCTTCATCAAAACTAAGTCGTGGTAATCGTTTATGCACCTTTTCATTATCTCCATATCCCAAATTTATCAAGAAGTTAACTTTCCAAGTACTGTCGGAAAAAAAGGTTTTATTTAATAACTCGGCGTCAAATCCTGACATGGCGCCTGAATCAAGACCTAGCGCTCTTGCAGCGCAAATAAAGTAGGCACCTTGTAATGAACTATTGCGCATTGCGGTTTCATGAGCCGCCTCTGGACTTGAAGTGAACCAGCTTTTTGCGTCTGCATAAGGAAATAAGGTCGGTAATTGTTCATAAAACTCGCTATCGTATGCCACTATCACAGTGCAAGGTGCAGATATTGTCTGTTCAAGATTACCACTGGACAAACAGGGCTTGAGTTTTTCGATGGATTCTTCGGATAGTAGAAAAACAAAACGGGCAGGGCAGCAGTTAGCAGACGTCGGCCCGAGTTTGGTTAAGTCATAAAGTTGTGTCAGTATTTGTTGAGGAATGGCTCTATCAAGCCAGCTGGTATGAGTATGCGCTTCAGTGAATAATTGTGCTAATGCTGCGTCATTTAGTGGTTCTGTCATTTCTAAATTTCTCTTAGTTTAACTTTATTGGTTTGCTACATGCGAAACCAGATAAGATTCGATAATAGGGTTAAATAATCCGGGTACAGTCACCGATGATGCATGGCCACCATATTCCATTACAATCATTTTGGCGTTTGGTAATTTATTGGCCAAAATTTGTGAACGCTGCCAAGGGACCAACAGGTCGTCTTTATTGGCTAAGACCAAACAGTCTATATTGATTTTTTCTAACTGATTTTCAACATCAAATATACTTAGTGCGTGAATTCTTGCCAACAAATTATCAGTGTCAGGAAACTTTGTTAGCATATGCTTTTCTTCTTCTTGGAGCATCTCAATATTTTCTGATATCCAATCAGGTGGGTATAGCAATAGGGCTTGCATCTGCAAGAATACTGATGGAGAACAATTTGCCAAAATAGCTTTTCTAATATCGAAACAACGCAGAGTATGAGGATTTGGACTACTCCACGCGTTGACCAGTGCTAAACTTTTTATCATTTCGGGACGCAAAAGGGCAGCTTCTAATCCTACTAACCCCCCAACCGCATGTCCTACAAAATGACAGTTATCTACCTCAAGCTTGTCAACAAGACCAATAAATTCATTGGCCATATGTTTTATGCTGTAGTCGGAGGGTAGCTTAGCTGGACTTCTGCCCGTACCTAAATGATCATAAAGCAATATTCTAAAACGGCTTTTAAATGAATCTAATTGGGGTTTCCAAAAGTTTGCAGACCCACCAAGGCCAGAACTAAAAGCTAATACTGGCGCCTTAGGATCATTTACGCCATGCCATTCAAAATACATTTAGCCAACCTATAAAATATCCTCTATCCAATGTGAGCAATACTTGCAATTTCGATAAGCGCGTCGGGCTTAACTAAACCAGATTGAATACAATAGCGAGCGGGTTTTTCTCCGGGGAAATACTCCGCGTAGACTTTGTTTACTGCGGCATAATTTGCCCAATCAGTAATGAAAATAGAGTTAAAGGTAACATCGTCCATTGTACCGCCAGCGGTTTCAATCACGCTTTTAATAGTTTCTAACACATGACGTGTTTGGGCTTCGGCGTCCCCGACATGGACAACGTTGTTGTCTTTATCAAACGGTAAAGTGCCCGAAACATACAAAATATTATCAGCCATAGAGCCAGGTACATAAGGGGCAATAGGTTTACTTGTACCTTCTGGAATGATGGATTTTTTGCTCATATCCGTTGTCCTTATTTGTAATTGATATTAATGCGAATTAGTTAGAGTGCGACAAAAATCTTCAACATTGGCGACCCAGCCAAAAAAGGTTTCGATGTTAAAAAGTGAAGCTAGATGAATCTCCGGAGGACCCGCTTGATAGGTAGCATCTGATAAAATCACACAGAAATACTCTAAAAAGAAGCCATCTCTTATGGTTGATTCCACGCAAACATTAGTGGCGATACCGGTAAACACCAAATTGCGAATTCCTCGACTGCGTAACATGCTGTCGAGGTTGGTGTTATAAAAACCACTGTAGCGAGTCTTTGGGATCACCATATCATTGGGTTGCGGCGTTAATTGATCCACAAGTTGATAATCCCAGGTACCCTTGGCCAATAAACTTCCTTCTAGTTCAGGTTGTTTGCGCATGGTTTTCAATGCGTTTGATTTATACCAGTTGGGCGATCCAGGCCCGCCGGCTTCTTGATATTGCGGATCCCATCCATTCTGAAAAAATACCACGGGTATGTTTACTTCTCGGGCCTTTTGAATAGCCTTTAAGGTACTTTCAATTACGGGCCCAGTAGTGGATACATCAAAGCCTGCTTTATCAAGATACCCATTTTTACTGGCATAGGCATTTTGTAAATCGACCACGATTAATGCAGTTTCAGACGCAGTGAATAACAGGGGCTCTGGTTTAGCGGGAAGTACCAATGCCTCAGCATTTGATTTATTTTCATCCGCAAAATAACCCGCAACATCTAACGGCTTGCCTACAGACATTAAGCCGCTCCCGAAGAACTATACAGATGTTGTCTTGATTTCATCAACGGCTGAATTTTATTGCCAAAATCATCCATGCCCTGAATAAAATCATCAAAAGTAAGTAGCACGCCTTCACAACCAGGCACAGTGGCAATTTCATCCATCATAGCTGCCACACTTTCATAAGAACCCACAAGGGTGCCCATATTCAGGTTAACCGCAGACGTTGGATTGGTCATATCACGCACATTGGTATCTTTCCCCGACTTTTTATCTACTGCGCCTTGTTCAGCCATCCAATCTAATGCCGCTTGATCTTTACCATCTTTGTAGCTTTGCCATTTCGCCATAGCTTTTTCGTCGGTTTCGTCGGCGATTATCATAATAAGCACTGTAGAACCTACTTTGCGTCCCGCTTTATCAGCAGCCTCGATAAGTCTTTCTGCCGTAGGCGCAAAAGCTGTTGGAGTGTTTAATCCCTTGCCGAAACAAAAATTATAATCCGCGTGTTTAGCGGTAAATGCCATGCCCGCAGCACTTTGGCCTGCACAGATAATGGGGATTTTACGTGACGGCTTAGGCAACATTCGGCAGTCATCCATTTGGAAATGATCACCCTTAAAGTCGCTTTGACCGGTTTCCCATAGCTCGGTGACTACTTGGATATACTCGTCCAGATACTCATATCGATTACCGAAAAATTCGTCTCCAGGCCACATACCCATTTGAGAATATTCAGGACGCTGCCATCCAGTAATAAGATTTACTCCAAAGCGCCCATGGGAAATGGAATCTATGGTAGTCGCCATTCGCGCCATAATTGCCGGTGGCATAACTAGGGTAGCGGCAGTTGCATAAAGTTGGATTTTTGAAGTAACCGCGGCAAGTCCTGCCATTAAGGTAAATGACTCTAAATTGTAATCCCAAAACTCGGTTTCACCGCCAAAACCACGTAACTTGATCATAGAAAGCGCAAAATCTAAGCCGTATTCTTCTGCTTTGATGACTATTTCTTTGTTCAGGTCGAAAGTGGGTTTGTATTGAGGTGAAGTTTTGGAAATTAGCCAACCATTGTTACCGATGGGAATAAATACACCTATATCCATATACTTCCTCGCTTATTTTGAATGTAATCTAGTCAGGAATTTTTTTGCATTACTTTGTTTACTAAGTGATGCGAGTAAAAATTAATCACGCACAAAACAAGCCAAAATTTAAATTCAATATAAATCAATAGCTTAATTTAAAAACCAAATAAAAAGCAGACCAACTGGTCCAATTTGGTTCAATTAAAATCAAGATTTTGTTCCTAACTGGTGCAAATAGAAGCAATGTTTTTAACTTTTTGAAAGTTTAGATACTCTGCGTAGGTCAACTTGTTAAGTTATTTACTTTTTTGAGGACAGGCGATGAACGTACAACGTGTAGCAGCATTTAGTAATGGAGCGGAAGGAGGTAACCCCGCCGGTGTGGTTTTAGGTAAAGAAGCGCTTGATGAAGCGAGTATGCGCAAGATTGCTGCCGAGGTAGGATATTCCGAGACTGCATTTGCATATCCGATAAACGAAGATAAATCTGCGTGGCGGGTAAGGTATTTCTCGCCTGAATCTGAAGTGCCTTTTTGTGGTCATGCTACTATTGCATTGGGCGCGGCGCTCGGTGAAGAAGCTGGTCCTGGTGAATATCAGCTGACCATCAACGATGCACAAATTTCGGTTACTACTGAAAAAACGTCAAGTGGAATTACTGCCACGCTAACCTCTCCCCCGACTAACAGTCGAAATGTCACTGAACAAGAATTGACTGAAGTTTTAGCATTATTCTCTCTTACAACGACTGATTTATCAGAAACATTATCCCCTGCTTTTATTCACGGTGGATCTAACCATATTGTGCTTGCACTTAACGACAGAAGTACACTAGCCAATATAGATTATTCGTTGCAAGCGGGTAAGTTGTTAATGGATAAGTTAGGACTTGTAACTGTGATGTTGGTCTACATAGAAAATCCCCAAGAATTTATAGTGCGTAATGCGTTTGCCTCGGGTGGCGTATTGGAAGATCCCGCAACTGGCGCAGCAGCGGCAGCTTTTGCTGGCTACCTGCGAGACATAGATTGGCCTCATGGTGGCAAGTTTACTATTCGCCAAGGAGAAGATATGGGTGCTCCGTCTATCATCCATGTAAGTTTATCCGATGAGAAAGGTAGTCCGGTGTCGGTTTCAGGTACGGCACGTAATTTGTAATTTGCTAATGTCTTGTTGGGAGTTCCCGTGTCGAGCACGGGATGACGGCTATTTCGCACGGGATGACGATTGATTCGCACGGGATGACGGCTGTTTCACACGGGGAGACGAAATATCATACCAAACGTCATAGCGGCGAATGCCGCTATCCCCTGCTAAGCAACGGATTACGAATAGTTCTCTAGGGATAGCGGAAAACTACTTCGACGCCATGTTAAAGACTAATTTGCGAGTAACTTGAACCTGCCGTTGCTCGGGGTTTTGTTCGGTTGCTTGATAGTGCAAAGATTCGATGCCCTGTAATGCGATACTATTCCATTGCTGTTTTTCATCAGACGCAATTAACGTTAATTCCTGCACGTTGCCCTGTTCGTCTATGACATAGCTGACTTCAACCCAGCCGGGCGAGCTTATATTTGATAATGCGTTACGGTCTATGAGGAAGTGGCCGTTGTTGTCGGCTATCCAGTATAGCGCTAAATCTTTTTCGTCAACGCTTAAAGGTTTTTTGGATGTTTCGGTATTTTGCGAGCATGCAAATAAAAACAACAAGCTGATTGGAATTAAAATTAACTTCATATTGGGTTACTCGCAAAGCCAACGCTGGTGATCACCAGCGTATTCAATTGTATCGAACTAGACCTTGCCTTCAAAGTCTTTTGCGCTATGTCGCTCTTTAAGTTGAAACTCATCATCGCCCCATATTTTATTCACCAGCTTTCCGCGTTTGACGCCAGGTCGAGCGGCTAGTTGATCGGTCCAGCGTTTAAGATGAGTATATTCCTGAACTTGTAAAAATTCACCTGCTTCGTACAGCTTACTTTGGGCCATTAGACCGTACCATGGCCAAATCGCCATATCCGCTATGCTGTAATGATCACCGGCGATAAATTCGTTATTCGCAAGTTGTTTATCTAACACATCAAGTTGGCGTTTTACTTCCATGGCATATCGATTTATCGGGTATTCATATTTTTCTGGTGCATAAGCATAAAAGTGTCCGAATCCGCCACCTAGGAAGGGAGCACTGCCCATTTGCCACATTAACCAGTTTATAGTTTCTGTTCGCGGAGGCCCTGAAGTAGGCAAAAATTGACCAAATTTTTCTGCCAGGTGCATTAAAATGCTACCTGATTCAAACACTCTTACAGCTGTTCCTGATGTGTAATCAAACAATGCTGGAATTTTAGAATTCGGATTGGCGCTAACAAAACCAGAACCAAATTGATCACCTTCGGAGATATTGATTAGCCAGGCGTCATATTCAGCTTCTGAAATGCCTAATTCTAATAGCTCTTCAAACATAATGGTGGCTTTTACACCGTTAGGGGTCGCCAAAGAATAAAGTTGAAACTTATGCTCTCCTTTGGGCAGTTCTTGTTCATGAGTACTGCCTGATATGGGGCGATTGATATTAGCAAATTTTCCACCGCTGGCTTTATCCCACGTCCAAATTTTAGGTGGGGTATAAGTATCATTCGACATTTTTAAATTTTCTCCATTTATTCTTCTGAATCTGCGTAGCCACTACCGATAGCACTAAACGGCATATCTACGGCTAAGGCGGGAATTTTCAAACCCAACCAAGCAGGGAAAGTATTGCTATTTGGGCCGGGTACTAGGGTATATTCATTGGCCCAAGGATACTCTGCGGCATATTTTTCAATCTGAGGTAATAAAATTTCTGCATCTTTACCTATGATTGATACAAACTTTTCTGGTTTTGCACCATACCAATATCTATCTGGATATTTCGTCGTATATTCCCGCAACGCTGGCAATCCTCGATCAACTCGCCAGCCTACTACTTCATAGACCTTGTATTCTTCTGCATTCTTTCGCTTAATTGCAACCCAAGTATGCATCGCGAACCAACCACGCCAACTAAAGGCATCTGCGGCATAGAATTCGATCACTGCATCTTTCACTTTCTCTGGATCTGGTGCGATTCCAGCGGGCTCTCTGGAGGCTGTTTGCCAATCATTGTTTGCACAAGATGAGAGTGATAAAGCTAAAACAATTAAAGTGACCAAACAAAGGAATTTGAATAAAAGATTTCTATCGGTGGTGAAACTGGGCAAAAGCATTGAACTCCTTAACTAAATCTACAGGTATATACGCTGCGATTTGTACTTTAGATGAATAATTTACCTGATCAATTTCACAATTATGTTGTTGTAACCAGTGGCGAAGATCATTTTCATGACTAAAATCCACCTCGACTTTTGTGAGTTCTGTGGCCACAAAGTTGGCGGTAGATAAACTCAGTAGTACTTGGTTTGCAGTGTTCGAATAGGCGCGCACTAGGCCGCCGGCACCCAATTTGATGCCACCAAAATATCGGCTTACAACAATAACGATATCACCCACGTCATTGTGTTGGAGCACATTTAAAATGGGTTTTCCCGCTGTGCCAGAGGGTTCGCCATCGTCTGACATTGCGACACTTTTAGGCTGTTTAGGATCGCCCAACAAATACGCCCAACAATGATGTCGGGCGTCTGGATATTTCTGTTGGCAGAGAGACACTGCATTAAGTGCCTCAGCGCGCGATTTAGCTAAACTGGCATAGCCATGAAATTTACTTTTTTTCTCTTCAAATAGTATTTCATTGGCTACATCAGGGACTTTATAGCTCAAATTTAATCGTCCTTTTTGTCCTTGTTCTTCACATATTTTTCCAACCAAGCATCTTGTTCCCATAACAGGTGTAAGATACTTTCTTTGGCTCTATAGCCATGGGATTCTTTTGGTAGCATCACCAAACGTGCTGTTGCACCCAATCCTTTAAGAGCATTAAAGTAACGCTCACTTTGCAGTGGATAAGTGCCAGAATTATTGTCTGCTTCGCCATGAATCAATAGTAAAGGCGTTTTCATTTTATCCGCATGCATGAAAGGAGACATGCTGTAATAGACTTCGGGGGCTTCCCAATAGGTTCTCTCTTCAGATTGGAAACCAAAGGGGGTCAAGGTACGGTTATAAGCACCGCTTCGGGCTATGCCTGCGGCAAATAAATCTGAATGGCTGAGCAAATTTGCAACCATGAAAGCGCCATAACTATGTCCTCCAACCGCTACACGCTCGGGATCAATAATTCCTCGTTGATCTAGAGTATCAATAGCGGCTTTGGCGTTGGCAACTAACTGGGTTCTAAAGCTATCATTGGGCTCCTCGTCACCTTCACCGACGATAGGAAATGAAGCGTCATCCAGTACAACGTATCCACGAGTTACCCAATAAATAGGCGACCCCCAAAATGGATAAGTAAATTCGTTTGGATTTTGTGTGTTTTGGCCAGCACTTGATTTATCTTTATATTCGCGAGGATAAGCCCACAATATCATTGGATAACGCTTACCTTCTTCATAATCCAACGGCAAATACAAGGTAGCCGATAGGTCTAAGCCATCTTCGCGTTGATAAGATATCACTTCTTTTTTAACGCTTTCTAGGCTTTCAAACGGATTCTCAAAATCGGTTAATTGTACTAGGGTACCTTTTTCTAGATTACGGAAGTAGTAATTAGGATATTCGTTCTTAGATTCAATTCGCACCAACAATTGCTGATTTTCAACATCAAAATCATTCAGATTTTCAATTTTATCGGAATAGCTTGATTGATATAACCTTGTTGTTTCACCACTGTCCAAATTGAATTTATCGACAAAGGGAAATTGGCCTTTTTCAGAATATCCATCTCCAAGTAGAAACAGATTTTCATCTTTCATTGCTAGAACATCACGACCAAAATTATTGGGTGAAGTAACAAAATTACCAGGATCACTGTATCTGTCTTGATAATTACGGTCATTAATGACTTTTACCGGGGTTTCAGGCGTTGAAGGATCAAACCAATAAGTTTTGGTATTACGGGTATTCCACCAATAATCATAGGCTATGGCATTGTTGTCGTTACCCCAAGTCACGCTGTAAAACCGATTAATGGTTTTAAACAAACTAGTGGGTGCTTGATTGAAAGGTGCTTCAAGAATAAAAAACTCATCTCGGTAATCAACTTGCTTTTCAGGATCGCCCTCGTCCAGAGCTACTGCATAAGCCAATGTTGCTGGCATATCTTGTCGCCACTGAATATTGCGTTTTCCTTGGCGGGTAGCCATAAAGCCTTTGGGTAAATCTTCAAGAAGTGGCACAGATTCAATGGTACTGACCATTTTTGCATTTTTGGTGTAAGCGTTTATATCGTGAGGAAAACGTCGGTAAGGTACCAAGTAAGAAAAAGGCTTTTTATATTGGGTGACCAACACATATTCCCCATCAGGAGACACACTGACATCACCATACATTCCCACATCTAACCATTTACTGCTTTTACCTTTAAGCGTAACGCGATGTAATTCTGAAAGTGCAAGTTGCTCAAAATTAAATTCATCATCTTTATTTTTCAACAAATCTTGATAAGTGCGGTTTTGCGCTTTCTTACCATCGCTTACGGAGATTGTTGGGCCTTGAGGAACTGACTCAGCAGTGTCAATCAATCCCTGTTTTTTAGCTGGAATACGTTTAACTAATAATGCTTTACTGTCGGCAAACCAATTAATGGTGTCTCCCATATTTGCATTGATATCGGCTTGTTTTAACAGTCGCTTGGCTTTAGCGTTATGAATATCAAGCAACCAAAGCTCAGTGCCGGTTGATGTTGTGTTGGTCAATGCTATATAACGTTGGTCAGGTGACCATCTAAAATTAGTCAACCTAGGTGTTTCTGGTAAGCCCTTAACATCGATTGCTTTACTTTCACCTACTTTTTGAATTTGCACATCGTTATAAAATGTTACGCGGCTTCCAATATTGGTTTTAGGATTAATGCGTAAACCTGCGAGACGCATCTCTTTTTCTGATAATTCTGCGATAGACTTGTAGGTATTACGATAGAGTAAGACCATGTATTCGCGTTTATCGTCGATCAAAGTTGCGGGCGCTAATTTGACATCCACAAGATTATTAATTTCCTCGGGAGGGGTTTGATAATCTAAGGCAACTTGCGCTTGTAAATGCCAGCTTAAAAGGAGAGCGCAGATAGCGATCAATTTTTTCATTTTATACTCTTTTATTGGATTATTCTGTCGAATGTAACTATCGCAACTTATCCTAAAAACTACAATCAAAGAATGTAACTAGTGTTTTCAGTGAGAAGTTGAAACACTGAGAATTTTTTCATACTGTGATCAATGCGAAACAAATCGGGAGAAATGGATGCGTTTATTTTTAGGCTTAGATTTAGCACCAAGCACAAAAATGCAAATTGATCATTGGCGTCATAAAGTCTTACCTGAATTTCCTAAAGTAGTGCCAGCAGCCAATTTTCATATTACATTAGCATTTTTGGGTAGTGTGGAACCAAGGCAACTGGAAAATTTAATCTTAGGCATTGATAATCTGCAGTTACCCAAAGTAGAAATAATCTTAGATACCCTTGGTTTTTGGTCAAAGCCACAGATATTGTTTTTGGGAACAAAAACTGTAACCGCTGAATTAGAGGCCTTAGCCAAGCGCCTGAGCGGCGTAGCTAGAAGTTGCAATATAGACGTGCGTCAGGGCGAATACAGACCACATGTAACCTTGGTAAGAAAAGTTAAAAATAATCCGCCGTGCGCTTTAATTGATCCTAGCTTTGAATGTAAATTTTCCATGATGCATCTTTTTGAATCGGTATCAGGAAAACAGGGAGTTCACTACCCAATACGACATTCATGGTCATTAAATTAAGAACTTACGTATGAAGTTAGGTCGCATTGCGAATTAGAGAGGAATTGAAACAGAATGCAAGATGAAGTAAGCAAGATGGGAAAGGGCATGTTTATAGCTGCTTGGGTGGTTATTTTTGGCCTGTTAATTATGTATTTTTCGGGCATGTTAGACAGTCAGTATAATCCCAATCAAAATCCCACTACCGTAGTATCGGGTAACAGCGCGGAAGTAACACTAAAAGCAAATCGTTATGGTCATTATGTCAGCAATGGCACGATTAACGGCAAAGAAGTCACTTTCTTACTCGACACAGGAGCAACTTCGGTTACCGTAGGTTCCCATTTGGCGGATGAACTAGGATTGGTGCCAGGGCAACGTTTTCAAGCCCAAACAGCAAATGGTACGGTGACTGTCGCTCGAACCGTGATATCTGAACTTAGTCTTGGAGATATTACTCTGCGAAACGTTGAGGCTGCAATTAATCCAGGTATGCCACAAGATGAAATTCTGTTGGGTATGAGCGCTTTGCGTTACCTTGAATTAACCCAACGAGCGGACTCATTGATTATTCGGGCAGACAATAGCAGTTTTTAACTAGGTATAAGTTGAATCAGGTCGCTGAGGGATCTAAGTTGAATGTGTGGCAACACTGTTAGTACTTCGTTGCTGATTAGCATCTTTCGATCATCTGCATACCAAGCTGAGCTGTAGCCTGCATTAATTGCACCCTTTACATCCTTTTCTAAATTGTCACCTACATGCAAAATATTTGCTGGTGGCACGGCTAAAAGATTACTGGCTTTATCAAACATGTCTGGGTTTGGTTTCATGCGACCATCCTTACCCGCATGTAAAACATGTTTAAAGTAGTTACTGATGCCAATAGCTTCGCAATCAACGTTACCATTTGTGATAGCAACTAATGAAAAATGTTGTGCAAGCGCGGAGAGTACATCAACTATTTCTTGGCGTACTGAAAAATCACTTCGCTTGTTATAAAAAGTAGTAAAGCAATCTTCTACTGCGTTTGGAATAAGTTCAGGACTCATTTGAATATGCATAAAAGCCTTGGTTAAAACGGCCTTTCTTTGGGAGCCCATATCGTGTTGTAAACTCGGATCGGATGCTAGAGCATCCTTTTTAAACCTTAGCCAATCGGGTTTGTTTAGTGCAGACGCTGCAGGATAGGTTTTCTCTATGTGATTGGATAACGATTTTTCTGCCGCTCGAATAATCGGTGTGTTGTCATAGAAAGTATCGTCAATATCAAAGGTAATGGCGCTAATACGGGGCAGAGATTTGTAAACTATCACTTCTTTTTCGCTCTTGGATGGGCCTTATCATATACCTGCGCCAGATGTTGGAAGTTTAAATGTGTATAAACTTGCGTGGTCGACAAATTAGCGTGGCCTAATAATTCTTGTACGCCGCGTAAATCGTTACTGGATTCTAATACATGAGTGGCGAATGAATGACGCAATGTATGAGGACTTATCTTTTGGTAAAGAGTTTGCTGTTTAGCCCAATGGGATAATCGATTCGCAACTTGACGGTTGGATAATCGATTGCGCTGTTTGCTGACAAATAAGGCTTCAGGATCAGTGTCTGGGTTGTAAGCTTGGCGTACTTTAAGGTAATTTTTCAGAGCAGTTCTTGCCTTGTCACCAATTGGAATTCGCCTTTGTTTATTGCCTTTACCGACCACACTTAAATCACCAGAATCTAGAATGTCTTTTACATTTAATCCGGTAAGTTCTGAAAGCCGTATTCCACAACCGTACAATAATTCAAAAATAGCTTTGTCTCTGGCGACTAAAAATTCGTCACCTTCAAAATCCAGTAAAGCAGCCATTTCGTCAACATTCAGTTGCTTGGGTAAAGGTTTGTTTTGTTTGATAGATTTAACAGATTTTGCAGGGTTATTGGTAAGTAAACCTTTACTTACAAGATGTTGGCAAAAATTTCGAATCACAGTTAAGCGTAAATTGATACTGCGCGAAGCGAGACCACTTAAACTACATTGTTGAATTAATTTTTTGATTTTAGCTACAGTTAACTCTTCCACTGTTTGAAGATCTAACAACTCAATTGTTGCCACTAACTGTCGTTGGTAATTATTTACTGTGTGTGCAGATAGTTGTCGTTGAATCCGTAGTTCAGTGATGAAGTCGACCACCGAAGCATAAATCGGGCGATGTTCCAATGCTTCTTCGTCGACTGTATGCATGCGGCTAGGCTTCCAAATTATTGGCTATTGTTCAAAATGCGATCTAAATGAAATGCCAAAAACTCATTTAAATATTGTAACAATGTAGTATCCATTTCAGGGGTAAAGTGCACAGGATCGTCACTGGCGATAGCTAAGACTGCAATGGCTGGATTGTCACCAATACGTATTAGTGCCACAGAGCCTAATTCGTCCTGATTGAACAACATTTGCTTTTCATGTTTACCTAAGCGACCAAAATAATAGCCTTTGTTGGACAATTTTTTCTCTAATAGACTCTTTTGCGGCAATTCCGGTAATCGCTCATTATCATTTAGGAGCACTAAATTGACTTCCAACATGCCCAGCTTTTCGCATAAATGCTGTTGCAAAACACTTTCGAGTTCAGCTAGTTGCTGACATTTAGATATAGCGAAATTTAAATCTGCATAAGTGGTGTATATCACTTCATTGCGTTTGGCATTGTGAATCAAAGATTCTAGCTGTTTCTTCTGATGCTTAACTTTGTCTCTGTATTGTTCAAGCTGAATCTGGGTTAATGACACTATGCCCTGATTTTGATGATGAATTTGCATATCAGCGAGCACATCTTTATGACGTAGAAAGAAATCCGGATGTGCGACCAAATAATCCGCAACATCTTGAGCATCAATTCCTGCTTTTTCTAGTAGTGTTTTATCTAAAGATGCGTTGTTACTCATAGTTGAAATTGTCCATCATAAACATGTTCAGCGGGGCCAGACATTTTTAAATTTGTATCTTTACCTTGCCATTTAATTTTAAGCTTTCCACCGAGTAATTCAACGTTAACTTCCTCATCAAGGTGACCTTGCTTCTGACCAATGGCGACTGCTGCGCAAGCCCCACTGCCACATGCGAGAGTTTCACCTGCGCCTCGTTCGAAAACTCTTAATTTAATATTTGAACGATCAATTATCTGCATGAACCCCACATTGACGCCTTCGGGAAACCGTTCATGTTGACCTAGAATAGTGCCTACACCTTTGACATCAAAGTTGTTCAAATCGTCCACACTAAGCACACAGTGTGGGTTACCCATGCTAACGACACCACAGAAAAACGTTTGGTCATTGTCGCGAATAATATAGGTATTTTCTTCCTTTTGAGCTTTAAACGGTACTTCTGTCGGTTCAAAATTTGGTTTGCCCATATTGACCGTTACTAAACCATCTCTTTCGATATACAACACCATGCGACCGGCTTTAGTACTGACCACGATTTTATTTTTGTTAATCAAACCATTATTTTTCACAAATCGAGCAAAACATCTGGCGCCATTTCCGCATTGGGACACTTCTGAGCCGTCTGCATTAAATATTCGATAGTGAAAATCTTGGTCAGGGTCATAAGGAGGTTCAACCAATAATAGCTGGTCAAAGCCAATGCCGAAATGCCGATCTGCTAACTGAATAATTTTTTCTTTCGAAAAAAATACATTTTGGGTCACGTTATCAATGACAACAAAATCGTTCCCAAGTCCATGCATTTTACTAAACTGAATAGTGGATTTTTTTGCTTGTTTTTGACGTTGTTGTTGGGCCATTAGTCTTCGACCTTAAACTCATTTTCAAACAATTGTTCAACGCGTTCACGAGCTCGAACCAATCTACTAATCTCTCCGTCAACCATAACTTCAGCGGGGCGGCATCGAGTATTGTAGTTGCTGGCCATAACAAAACCGTAGGCACCAGCGCTTCTTACCGCAAGTAAATCATTGGGTTGAATACGCAGCTCTCTGTCTTTCCCTAAGAAGTCACCTGTTTCACAAACGGGCCCGACTATGTCGTATACTGCAGGTTCGGCTTCAGATGCTTTATTGACTTCTTCAATTTTTTGCCAAGCACTATAAAGGGCAGGGCGGATCAAATCGTTCATGGCAGCATCTACAATGGCAAAATTTTTCTCAACCCCTTGTTTAAGAAATTCCACTTTGGTGATTAGAATTCCTGCGTTTGCTGCTATTGCTCTTCCCGGCTCAAAAATCAGGGTCAGATGTTCTCGACCTTTTAGGCATTTAGCCATAGCTTCGGCATATTCTTGTGGGTGAGGAGGTTTTTCTCCACTATAGGTAACACCAAGCCCGCCACCGACGTCTAAATGCGCTATTTTTATGCCTTGGACAGCTAGGTCATCAATGAGTTTTAACAGCTTATTTAACGCGTCTACAAAAGGTGATAGCTCTGTTAATTGCGAACCTATGTGACAGTCCATGCCTTTCACTTCAAGGTGTGACATCTGATGGGCGGTTTTATAAGTTTCGATAGCATCTTCGTGGGCAATGCCAAACTTGTTAGCTTTAAGCCCAGTTGAAATATAAGGGTGTGTTTTAGCATCAACATCAGGGTTAATACGCAAAGAAATAGGCGCTACTTTATCTAAAGATTTTGCTACCTGATTGATGCGTTCTAATTCAGGAATCGATTCCACGTTAAAACAAAAAATGTCTTGTTCTAATGCAAATTTGATTTCGTCTGCGGTTTTACCAACGCCAGAAAAAACTACTTTGAGAGGATCACCGCCAGCGGCTAAAACGCGAGCAAGTTCGCCTCCTGAAACAATGTCAAAACCAGATCCTAATTTTGCAAGAACAGAAAGAACACCTATGTTCGAATTTGCTTTAACTGCATAACAAATTAAATGTTTGTGATTACTCACTGCATCGTCAAACGCTTTCCAGTGGCGCTCAAGGGTAGCTCTTGAATACACATAGGTTGGCGTGCCAAATTCATTTGCTATATCAGTAACAGCCACAGACTCCGCATACAGGGTTTGGTCCTTTACATTAAAAAAGTCCATTACTGCTCCTCCTGCTCGGGTGTTGATTCTGGTGTCTGTTCTTGATTACTCGGTGCCTCATCGGGCAAATATAGCGGACCACGTTGTCCACAGGCTGATAAAGCACTTAACAATAGAATGCCTATTAGCCGTTTTTTTAACTGCATAACAATGTAATTTTCTCGATTTACGAATGCCCTAAAGATGCACGTCAAACAACGAAAATGCAAGCGCTATGCTTTGATTAGAATAAAAAATTCTGCGCCGAATTGCTTTCTAGACAATAACCGAGCGCAGAATATGATGGTTGGGTTAGATTTGAATTAGTTGAGTTCTGAATCAGGCCAGAATTTAGTACCTTTTACAGTCGCTTGTAAAGCAAGACCTGTTTCGGTAAATGTATAAACAGTGACACCACCATAATATGCTTCACCTTCAATAGATTTACCTTTGTCAGCTGCTTTTGCAGATGCGTCAGCATTGCCACCAAACGTCCAGCCATTTTCGACAAAATCGTTCATTGCTTCTTCGGTGTGAAAAACCATAACAATACGGTAATCTTTAGCACCAATGCCCAGACCAACTCCACCTTCGGCCATATTCATGTAGGTTTTCTGCCCAGTAGTTTGATTATTTACTACACCATAGCCTGTCCCTGCTGCTATGAAAAATATATTTAAATTCGCATTAGAAAATGTGGCATAGCCTGGAGACGCCGCAATCTCTTGTCTCGCCGCTGCTTTTTTCTGATAAAGTTTGGCCAAAACTTCTTCCTGCATGTCTAAAATAGCTTGGCGCTTTTGTGCTGGCGTACCATCACCAGATGAGGCACAAGCACCTAACATCAAAAGCATTAAAAATAACGAAACACCTTTTACAAAATTCGCTTGCATGGCAAAGCTCCTTCTACCTAATTGAAAATAATATGGTGTAGATAAGAACTTTACTTTTCTACACTTTTAACGTTTGCGAGCTGTTGATAGTTACGCTGATAATCAAAAAACAGATCGGGGGGGCCGCGGTGATGTTGTAAATAGTTATGCATTTACCCAATGCAAAAGTTTAATATTTTGAAGTCCAACTATAAGATGAACACATTGCG
Organism: Glaciecola sp. 1036; assembly: GCF_050306235.1. Classification (NCBI taxonomy): domain Bacteria; kingdom Pseudomonadati; phylum Pseudomonadota; class Gammaproteobacteria; order Alteromonadales; family Alteromonadaceae; genus Glaciecola; species Glaciecola sp. 1036. The sequence goes on from NZ_JBLWFH010000002.1 coordinate 509,288, forward strand.
CCTTAATGAAAGTTAAATATAATCGCAAAAAGAGCGATAGTTTGAGATATTAATTGTTCAATTTTAAGACATTCAGTATAGAAATTCTTTATTTATCGATGTAATAATGGGTTAGTACGCAGTTTATGTAAAAATAGATAGGGAAATTATGAGAGTTTTAATTACTGGAGGAGCTGGATTTATTGGTTCAGCAGTTGTGAGACACATTATTTTGAACACCAAGGATGAGGTGTGCAATATTGATAAGCTCACCTATGCAGGTAATTTGGCTTCTCTGCAAAGTATAGAGCATAGTTCAAGATACTCATTCGCGCTAATTGACATTTGTGACAATGAGGCAGTTAACAAAATATTTCAGAGTTTTCGCCCACATGTAGTCATGCACTTGGCTGCCGAAAGCCATGTTGATAGATCTATCGACGGTCCTGCTGATTTTATTTCAACAAATATAGTTGGCACTTACACACTCCTCGAAGCTGCTAGAACCTACTACTCAGAACTCTCTGATGACGAAAAGGCACTCTTTCGTTTCCACCATATTTCGACGGATGAAGTGTTTGGTGATCTGGTTGGTAAAGATGACTTTTTTACAGAAACAACGCCTTATGATCCCAGTAGCCCCTATTCAGCCAGTAAAGCAAGTTCTGACCATTTAGTTAGAGCTTGGCATCGAACGTTTAATCTACCTGTTTTAGTCACTAACTGTTCAAATAATTACGGCCCATTTCATTTTCCAGAAAAGTTAATACCACTGATAATATTAAACGCTATCCATGGTAAACCTTTGCCTGTATATGGCGACGGCAAACAAATAAGGGATTGGTTATTTGTTGAAGATCATGCCCGAGCACTATACAGAGTAGTTTGTGAAGGAGAAGTTGGCCAAACCTACAATATAGGTGGGCATAACGAAAAAGAAAATATCGAAGTAGTGTTGAAAATTTGTGAATTGTTAGAAGAACTGCGACCTAATAAACCTCAAGGGGTTAATTTCTATAGAGATTTGATTACCTATGTCAATGATCGACCCGGTCATGACCAACGTTATGCCATTGACGCTAGCAAAATTCAAAAAGATCTTGGTTGGACGCCAGAAGAATCTTTCGAAACGGGATTAAAGAAAACCGTCGTCTGGTATTTAAATAATACACAATGGTGGCAAGACATTTTAAATTCTAAGTATCAAATGGAACGATTAGGACAAGGAGGCTGATTTGAGCAAGTGTAAAGGTATAGTGCTGGCTGGAGGATCTGGGACGCGTTTATTTCCCATTACAAGAGCAGTATCGAAACAACTCATTCCCGTTTACGATAAACCTATGATCTATTATCCAATAGCGACGCTTTTGTTAGCCGGTATACGTGAGATTTTAATTATCACCACACCAGAAGATAAGCTTGCTTTTCAAAGATTGCTGGGGGATGGTAGTCAATTTGGGATTCATTTTAGCTATGCTGAACAGCCAAGTCCTGACGGCTTAGCTCAAGCGTTTATTATAGGGGAGGACTTTATACAGGACGATAATGTGTGCCTTGTACTTGGCGACAATATTCATTACGGCCAGTCGTTTTCCTCTACTCTTCAATCTGCAATTAATAGAACCTCAGGGGCCACAGTCTTTGGTTATGCTGTGAAGGATCCGGAAAGGTTTGGAATCGTAGAATTTGATAAAAATAAAAAAGCAATATCAATTGAAGAAAAGCCTTTAAAGCCTAAATCTGATTATGCAGTAACTGGGTTGTATTTCTACGATAATGACGTGATTTCAATGGCAAAATCACTAAAACCCTCCGCTAGAGGTGAACTTGAGATAACCGATTTAAATCAAATTTATTTAAACCAAGATAAACTCCATGTAGAGATATTAGGTAGGGGATTTGCTTGGTTAGATACAGGAACCCATGACAGTATGCAGGATGCGTCTTCTTTTGTTAGGACGGTTCAACATATTCAGGGACTAAAGGTAGCTTGCTTGGAAGAGATTGCTTGGCGAAATGGTTGGTTAACAAACTCAGAATTGGAAGTGTTAGCGAGCCCAATGATGAAAAATGAGTATGGTCAATATTTAATGGGTTTACTTAAAAAATGACTAGACCTATTAAAATGCTCTTAACTGGAGGGGATGGACAATTAGGTAGAAAGATTGCTGAAGTTATACCTCACAATGTTGAGTTGCACGGTTTTAACAAACATAGTTTGGATATCACAAACAAAGATTTGTTGTTTACTACAATAGAACAAATACGCCCCGATGTCATTGTTAATGCTGCCGCGTATACTGCAGTGGATAAAGCTGAGGAAGAATTTGAGCTAGCAGATTTAATTAATCATACAGGTCCAGCATTACTCGCTGAGGCTGCTAATGAATATGACGCCACTTTGATACATGTCTCAACTGATTATGTGTTTTCAGGTGATTCAGAAAGTCTGTATAAAGAAACTGATTTACCTTCACCTATCAGTCAGTATGGTCTTTCGAAACTGCAAGGCGAAATCAGTATTCAAGAGATTACAGCGAAATATATTATCCTTAGAACTGCTTGGGTATTTTCAGAATACGGTAGCAACTTCGTAAAGACTATGTTGAAACTTGGTCAATCCCATACATCATTAAATATTGTTGCCGACCAATTTGGTGGCCCAACATATGCAGGACATTTAGCCGAAGCCATTCATCTAGTAGCAAATAAAGTAGTTGAAAAAGGGTTTAATGATTGGGGAATTTATCATTTTTCAGGTGAGCCCTATGTTAGTTGGTATGACTTTGCTGGTACCATTTTTGACGAAGCGAACAAACAAGGTGTTCTAGACCAAATTCCTAAATTGGGAGCCATAAAAAGTGACCAGTATCCCACAGCAGCGAAAAGACCACTTAATGCAAGACTGAATAACCGTAAAATCCGAAATACTTTTAATGTATATCCTAGTGATTGGAGGTTGGCGCTAAAAAACTTAAAACATTATTCGAGCAATTTATGAAAGTCATTGAAACTAGTATAAAAGATCTAAAAATTATCGAACCCCAGGTATTTGGAGACGAAAGAGGTTTTTTTGTTGAAACATTTCAAGAAGATAGGTATCGAGAGCAAGTCGGTATCGATTTGAAGTTTGTACAAGATAATCATTCTCGTTCCGGTAAAGGTGTTTTAAGAGGGCTACATTTTCAAATTACTAAACCCCAAGGAAAATTAGTCAGAGTAGTTAGTGGGGAAGTCTTTGATGTTGCTGTAGATATTCGCAAAGATTCTCCTACTTTCGGACAATGGGAAGGCGTTTTGTTAACTGGCAAAAATAAAAAGCAATTCTGGGTACCGCCGGGGTTTGCTCATGGATTTGTCGTTTTATCAGATTTCGCAGATTTCGAATATAAATGTACAGATTATTACGATCCCTCTGACGAAGGCTCCATTCGATATGATGATCCCGATTTAAATATAAATTGGCCTTCAGTGGGTGGCTATACAATTTCTGAAAAAGATTCAAAAGCGAAAGCATTTGTCGATTTATAAGATTCCTAAAGGCGATGCGGTTAAACATTGACTAAGCATTAATCCTAGATTCCCTCAAGTTTCCTTTTCATAGGCAAGGGAAAAGTGACTTGCTGCCATAATGTCGAACAAATCTCTTTTTTATCTTGCCAATTGCCGTTAGCAATCCAATCGATGAGTAATCGACAATTGGTGGGGTATTGTATTCTTACCCCTTCACGTTGTTGCAACCACTCATCAATATTTTCAGCTTCCAGAGAGTGAATAACCTGAGATGCACCAATTTCTTTAAGGGTATAGGCATTAGATAGTTGTTCATATTGACGATCTAAGGGTTTAACTAAAAGTGGTTTACCTAAGCTTAAGCATTCAGTGGAAAGTTCGAAGCCACAATTACTGATAACCCCACTGGATTTCTTTAAATCTCGTTTAAAATTTTCACTAGATAAAGGTTGCCAATTAATATTTCTGTCTTGTTCGGGCTGTTTTATTTCTGGATGATAACAATTGAAAGAATACTCACTGAGAATATGTAATTGTTCACGCACTAACTGCGTATTTTCAAAGGGTAAATACACCAAAAGGGTATTATCTAATGCATTGGTGGTTTGATGCGTGCACAGATCTGCAGACACGAAAGGCGGGATAATATCATAGCCAAAATGGTACCAATGGGTACCCAAACAATGGCTTGTTGGTGCAAAGTAATTGGTAATGACCTTATCTAGTAGCCCCTGTTTATGCTTTGGAACTTGATGCATAAAAGCTGCTTGATGAGAAACAGACATTGACGGTATGCCCGCTAATTTAGCAGCCCAAGCCGTTATGGGTTCAAAATCGTTTACCACTAAATCGTAATCATTCACCATCATGGTTTTGATTTCTTTGATTAGGGTAAAAAGGTTATTTTGAGTAAGGGTCTTACTGTAATGAATTTTACCATTTTGAGTGACAAAGGTTAGACCACGACCCATTTGATAGTCACCGAATACTTGCATATCAAAGTAGCCATTTTGTTGTCGTCCACTAAAAAAATAGTCGACAACCACATCATCACGTTCGTCAAAGCCCTTTGCCATATGGCGAGCGCGAGTGATATGTCCGTTACCGGTACCTTGAATACCGTACAATATGCGCATCTACTATCCTAAAATACTAATGCTTGTAAGAGCAAATGTGACGCCTAATGCCATGCCAATTAGCACATCCAATGGGAAATGTACGCGCAGAACAATGCGTGAAAGCCCGACTAAACTAGCCCACACATATGCCACTAAACCCAACGCAGGATAAAAGTGAGCAATTACTGTAGCCATTAGGAAAGCCGCTGCAGTATGACCCGAAGGTAAGCTAAATTTATCAGAAGGTACTATTACAGAGGAGAAGTTAGTAAACAGATCACAAGGTCGTCGACGTTTAAAACAATGTTTTAAAATTAGGTAGATGGGCACTTCTAGACTATATGCCAGTAGTGCAGTATAAAAAAATACTGTACCGTGCTCAGTATCTAAATAATAAAGAATAGCGGCGAGCACAAAATACAGGTGACCATCCCCTGTTTTGGAGACGGTTTTAAATAGTCTCATAACAGAAGTTTGATACTGATTTGTAGTTTGTTTAGCAATCCATTGAAACAGCTGTTGATCCAGATGTGCAAGGCGCTTCATATTCTACCTGTCATCTTTTGTGCATTTGAGCAAAGATTAAGCAGTAAGTATTAAAATAACGCGACAGATTTATGAAAACATTATGACAATGTATCAAAACTCGTATTTTTCAAAAAAATCATGGATTTTTGACTTCCGTCATTGAGCTTGATATGAATTTGGACTAGGGTATACGGGCGCTAAATAACTTTTGGATTTCATGCTATGGAATATAACACATCTGAGTTATGTGATTTGTTTGCCGATAGAATAGATGTACTCGAACCTATTTTTACCAGTTATGGTGGTCGCTATTCCTATGCGGGGGAAGTTACTACTATTAAGTGCTTTGAAGATAGAGGACTTGTTGACAAAGTACTTGCGACAGATGGACAAGGTAAGGTGCTATTAATCGACGGCGGTGGTTCTGTTAGACGGGCCTTATTAGACGCTGATAACGTGCAGCTTGCATTAGAAAATGGCTGGGAAGGCATTATATGCTACGGCGCTGTGCGTGAAATTGATTTATTAGAGGAATTTGATATTGGCGTACATGCCGTTAATTCTATTCCTTGTGCCGCTGATGCCAGAGAAGTTGGTGACCTAGATGTTGCGGTTAACTTTGCTGGGGTGACCTTCTTACCTGAAGATTTCGTTTATGCAGATGGCACAGGTATAGTGTTATCACCAGAACCACTTTCAATAGACGCGGACTGATAAAATATTAACGTGCTGCCAAAAAGTTTATTTGGCAGCTAGAGTATTTAAATAAGCTGCAATGCGCACACCAGCTTGTTGCAGTCTGTGTTTAACCGTCGGGCGATGGTCATAGAGATATTGCCAAGATATCTGATCACCCTCTGGATAAATAGTGTCACGGATTTCAGTGCTTTCTTTTATGTAAACTAAAGGATCGGCTGTTGTCCAAGCAACTACGTCTTGTTCACTAATTTTGGCAATTAGCCACTCACTAAGTTCGGTATAAGATAAATCTAGTCGACCAATCATGCCTGAATCCCATACACTGTGAAGATTGGTTTTGTTCCAGAAAAATTCTAACTTGACGTCATTACCGCCTCTGTCTGAGCCATTCCCTGCATGCAAGGGTTGGTGCAAATCACCAATCAGATGAATAATAAAGCGTAATGCTAATTGCTTTTCTTCTAGGGTAGACGTAGGTTTTTTTAGTGTCTTGGTAAACATAGCTAAAGCTGTTACCGCATCTCCCTCAGCGGGAATTTCGCTTTCACCATAAAGAGTATCCGGTGGTACGGTAACGTAATGAAAAGGATTAGCTGTTTTTTGCCAGAATTCTGCAGGATTTGATCTTTCATCATCGGCATAGGTTGACGCTTCCGCCAAGCTTTCGTTCGGTAATATTTGTTGCACCATAGCTTTGGCTTCAGGTGTTAGATAGTTTTCCGCTATCTTGCCAGTCACTCTGTGACCGGTTAATCCCCATGCCATCACTTGTTGAGAAGTAACTAATAGAAGTAATGCCGGTAATAAAATTCTGGTTTTCATGCTTTTTAGGTTTCCTGTTAGTTATTCGCTGGCTTATAGCCCCATCGCTCTACTAACCCTTGATCAATATTCAAATGATCTAAAATTCTGGCGACGACAAAGTTAACCAAATCGTCAATACTTTTAGGTTGATGATAAAACCCGGGAGCCGCTGGCATTATAGTAACTCCAATATTTGACAGTTTTAGCATGTTCTCTAAATGAATACTGGAAAAAGGCATTTCCCTGGGGACTAAAATCAGTTGTCCTTTTTCTTTAATAACCACATCTGCGGCGCGTTCAATCAAATTATCACTGGCACCACAGGCGATGGCGGATAAAGTACCTGTCGAGCATGGACATACGATCATTTGTTTTGGTGCGGCGGAACCAGAAGCTACGGGGGAAAACCATTCCTCTTTTCCACACAAGGTTATTTGATCAGGTTTTGCTTTTGTAAGCTCGCATAGGAAAGTTTGTGCTTGTTCTGGTTGTGAGGGGAGCTTAATATTTTCTTCTGTGGCAAGAACAACCTTGGCCGCAGAAGAAATTAACACAAAAACATGGAAGTCAGCGGCGACTAGAGCTTTTAACAACCTTAGGGCATAAGGAGACCCAGAAGCACCTGTGATTGCCAGCGTTATAGATGTAGCCATAACTATGCATTCTCCAAAGCAGTTAATAGTTTACCGTGAATGCCTTCAAATCCACCATTGCTCATAATAAGCACGTGGTCTCCTGGTTGCAATCTAGGTACTAAAGTCGCCACAATATCATCTGTATTACTGTGAATTTCTACCGGAGCTACACTGTTATCTACGGCATCATTCAGTGACCAATCGAGATTTTTAGGCTCCATAATGTGTACTTCGTCAGCAAGTTGCCAAGATTGTGACAGCTGATTTTTATGTACACCCATACGCATAGTATTGGATCTAGGTTCTAATACCGCGACAATTTTTTGATTACCCACTTTATTGCGTAAGCCTGCTATTGTGGTCTGTATAGCCGTAGGGTGGTGTGCAAAATCGTCATAGACAGTAATGCCATTTGCTACGCCCTTAATTTCCATTCGACGTTTTACGTTTTTGAAACTTGAAAGCGCGTTAATCGCATCTGAAACAGAAACGCCAGCATGGTGAGCCGCGGCGATAGCCATGAGAGCATTATGCATATTATGCTCACCTATGATTGACCAGTTTACTGTGCCTGCGAATTGGTGCATATGATGCACATCGAACACACTGCAATCTGATTTAGAAGGGTATGCCTGCCATGCTGCTTTTTTAGCATCGCCGATAAATTGTTTTTCGCTCCAACAACCCATTTCTAAGACTGCTTCAACGTTTACATCTGCGGCTCGAGAAATCACTAAACCATTTGCCGGTACTGTGCGCACACAGTGGTGAAATTGACGTTTGATGGCATCAAGATTATCGAAAATGTCTGCATGATCAAATTCGAGATTATTCAACACCAATGTCCGAGGTCGGTAATGGACAAACTTGGAGCGCTTATCAAAAAAAGCACTGTCATACTCGTCGGCTTCGATGACAAAAAAAGGCGTTTCACCAATACGCGCTGAAATCCCGAAGTTTTCAGGTACACCACCGATTAAAAACCCCGGTTTTAGTCCCACTTCTTCAAGTATCCAAGCTAGCATGCTTGTGGTGGTGGTTTTACCATGAGTACCTGCAACGGCTAGTACCCAGCGGTCTTTGAGCAGGTGATCTAGTAACCATTGCGGACCACTGGTATAGGGTAGATTTCTACTTAGTACATATTCTACCGCAGGATTTCCTCTGGCCATGGCATTGCCAATAATTACCATATCAGGTTCAGGCGAAAATTGAGAAGTATCGTATCCCTCCGATAATTCAATGCCCAATTGTTCAAGCTGAGTACTCATTGGTGGATACACATTTCGATCAGATCCGGTGACTTTGTAGCCCAAACTTTTAGCAATAGCTGCAATGCCGCCCATAAAAGTGCCGCAAATCCCTAAAATATGCACGTGTGTCATGTTGTTGTTCTTTTTCTCATTCATAATTTTATAGCTGAAGTGTATCAGAAGGTTATATGTAAGCCGAATAACTCATTTCATTAAATTGCTCAGACGGCTACAATGGCTTAGGACATCCAGATAAAACAAAGGTTGCATTGTGAAATTTGTTTTGGATGTTTACAATCAGAGTTTCAATATCTTTAACAAATAAAAGGACCCTTGCTTACATGAAACGGCTAAACTCTCAATTACAACAGGATGGCGCGCCATTAGAATTAATACTGCTTATAAGGACATTGTTGGCTGCTTGTAAAGAAATATCTTTCCGGGTGAGTCAGGGTGCATTAGCGGGAGTGTTAGGGTCTACACTTTCTGAAAACGTACAAGGTGAGAAACAAAAAAAGCTTGATGTTATCTCCAATCAAATCTTAAAAGATACATTAAGAGAATCCGGTTACGTGAAGGCTATTTCGTCTGAAGAAGAAGAGTCGGTAGTTCCTTGTAGCCCTGATGGTAATTACCTTGTTAGTTTTGACCCATTGGACGGCTCTTCAAACACTGAAATAAACAGCTTAATTGGTACAATTTTCTCAATCGCCCATGCGCCGCAGTGGATGGAGCCAGACGATCCGTCAGCATTCTTGCAGCCTGGCACGCAAATGGTCGCTGCCGGATACGTGCTATATGGACCATCAACAATGTTGGCCATGACAACGGGTCGAGGCACACATTTATACACCTTGGATAAAACCCATGGTGGATTCTTAGTGACTCAAGCAAATGTGAAAATTCCAGAAAAAACCGCTGAATTCGCAATAAATACCTCTAACCAACGTCATTGGGAAGCACCTATTCAGCGTTATGTTAGCGAGTTGATTGCTGGAAGCGAAGGACCAAGAAAGAAAGACTATAATATGCGATGGGTAGCAGCCATGGTGGGTGACATACATAGAGTATTGTGCAGAGGCGGGATCTTTATGTACCCGTTCGATAAACGAAATCCATCTATGCCAGGTAAATTGCGCTTGTTATACGAAGCAAATCCTATGGCCTTTTTGATCGAGCAAGCAGGTGGATTGGCGTCAACTGGTGAAGGTAGAATCATGGAAGTCATGCCACATGAAATCCATCAAAGAGTGCCAACCCTTCTTGGCTCGAAAGAGGAAGTTGAATATTGTCTCAAGTGTTATAAGGAAGATAAGAAGTAATTTAGCGTCTAATTAAGGCATCTACGCCTATTTGACTATTTGAATCTACTTTATGCGCAAGTGAAAATTATCTATACTTGCGCAATCTTTGTTTTTTATCTCAATTATCACAAACTTATCTTAAAGGAAAAATAATGAGCCTTAGTAACGTCCCTGCCGGCGACAAACTTCCAGATGAAGTTCTTGTCATTATCGAAATCCCAGCATTTTCTGCACCAGTAAAATACGAAGTTGATAAAGATACGGGAGCATTATTCGTTGACCGTTTTATGGGTACTTGCATGCAATACCCTCTTAACTATGGTTACGTAAATAACACCTTATCTGATGACGGTGACCCAGTCGATGTGTTGGTGATGACCCCGCATCCTTTAGTCGCGGGTTCTGTGATAAAGTGTCGACCAGTAGGTGTATTAAATATGACTGACGAGTCTGGTCAAGATGCCAAAGTTATCGCAGTACCAGTTGCTAAGTTATCTCCAGCATACGACAACATTCAAAATATCGAAGATGTTCCTGAGTTAACTAAGCAACAAGTTGAGCACTTTTTCTCCCATTATAAAGATCTAGAAAAAGGCAAATGGGTACAAATTGATGGTTGGGGTGATATTGACGCAGCTAAACAAGAAATTGTGTCAAGTGCTGAAAGATATGCCAAAGACGCTTAAAGGGTATTTTGTAATATAATGAAAGCTCGCAGTCGCGAGCTTTTTTTTTGATGATTCTTGAATGAGAGGTTAGGAATGAAATATTGGCTGTTTTTATTTTCATTATTGTCGTGTTCAGTATGTGCCGAAGAGCCAAGGGAGTTATTTTGGGAAGATTTAGTACCAATTGACTTTGTAGTACCAGAGGTGAATGTAAATCACAATGGCAACATGTCCCAAGCTGAGCCTGATGCACCAGTGGTTGAAGAACTGAATAATACGCTAGTTAAAATTCCCGGTTTTGTCGTACCTCTTGAAGGAGATTCCACAGCGATTACTGAATTTTTACTGGTTCCTTTCTTTGGGGCTTGCATTCATGTGCCGCCACCGCCTTCAAATCAGATAGTTTATGTAAAATTTTCCGAAGGTGTGCCGATAAGTAATTTAAATGATGCTATATGGGTGACAGGCACTTTGTCCACTGAAGGGTGGAAAGGTGACATTGCTTCTGTTGGCTATCGACTAACGGGGATAAAAATAGACTCGTTTGAAGGCTAAATTATTTATACGGAGTTTTGTTTTGAAATGAACGTGTTAGCAAAAATGAGTATTGCTCAAAAGTTATTTCTCATACCAGCGTTTGGAATTATTGCATTCTTTATTTACGTGGGTATTACCTATTCAACCGCTAGTACTAATGTAGCATTACTTGAGCAAGCACAAAACGAGCAATTTCCCGCTTTGTTAGCATCAAGGGAAGCCCTTGTTGCAATGGAAAATGCCAAAACTGCTTTGGCTTCCGCGGTTACAACAGGGGATGAAGAAGCCTTAAGTTTCGCCCAAACCCAAGCGAAAAAAGCGGATAGCGATTTAGCCTCCATTCTAAAACTTAACAGAGATTTAGCGCCACAAGTCGACAGTATTAGATCAAATTTCGAAATTTATTTCACCACTGCCTTCGACGTTAGTGAATCCATGATTAAAGGTACGGCCGACTTTTCAACCTTAGCTGAACGCTCTGAAGCAATGAACAACGCTTTTAACAAAGCAGATGCCGACTTGTCTGAATTTAGTGCAGAACAATTAAAAAAATTCGAATCAGCGATTGAAGAATCAAATGCTGCAGCTAGCCAATTGAGTACCATAGGGTTAATTTTAGGTCTCGTAGTAGCTGTAGTCCTAATAGCCGTAGCTATTCCAATTGTTAACAACTTGAGAAGCAGTATTCAAAACGTGGTCAATTCACTTAAAGATATCGCCAAAGAAGATGGCGATCTTACTGTTCGTATTAGTACCAAAAATACCGATGAAATTGGCGATCTCGTTTATTGGTTCAATCAGTTTGTGGAAAAACTACAAGGTGTTGTCACCGATATCGGCAATGCAAGTAAGCCACTTGCTGCTTTGGCAAATAACCTAAATGACGTATCAAGTAATGCGCGACAAACCATAGTCGCCCAACAATTGTCAGCCAGTGATGCAAAAACCGCTGTGGATGACATGACTGCAAGCGTAGACGCTGTTGCTTTAAGCGCAAATGATGCAGCCTCTGCGGCAACCGAAGCTTCATCAGCCGCTTCTGAAGGTCAACGGGTAGTTAATCGCACAGTGACCAGTATTCAAACTTTAGCTTCGCGGGTAGACGAAACGGCTGTAGTGATTAAAAAGTTAGAAGAAGATTCTAATAAAGTTGGCGTGATTTTAGATGTGATTAAAGGTATTGCTGAACAAACTAACTTGTTAGCACTCAATGCTGCCATCGAGGCTGCTAGAGCTGGAGAACAAGGTAGAGGATTCGCTGTGGTAGCAGATGAAGTTAGAACCTTGGCGTCAAGAACTCAACAATCGACGGAAGAAATCCAGTCTACTATCGAACAATTGCAATCGGCGGCACGTTCTGCGGTAACAGTAATGGCGACAGGTACTGAGCAAGCGACGCATTCAGTAGATGAGGCTAATAAAGCTGGCACTAGTTTAAATGCAATTACAGAAACCATTGCTCGTATAACAGCAATGAATGATCAGATTGCCAGATCAACAGGTGAACAACAAACGGTGGCGAAATCTATCAGTCAAAACGTTGATGATATTAATGCTCGCACAGTGGATACCGCAACTAGCTCGGAACAACTTACTTTGGTTAGCCAAGAACTTGAACAGTTGTCCGAAGATTTTAGTCAAATTATGCGTCAGTTTAAATATTAAGTTAGGTCCCCGCTTTCGCGGGGATGACGACAATAATAGTTCGGGATGACGACAATAATAGTTCGGGATGACGACAATAATAGTTCGGGATGACGACAATATTAATGTGGCGATGACGACAAATTTAAACCGGAGATAATCTAGCCTAGTCTGTCTCCGGTAGCGCTTCGCCTTTCACCAAATTAAGATTTTTCAGTACCAAGGGTATTAATCCCAATGTGGCTGTAGCTATGCTAATAAAGGAAGTTAGCGAATCTCCACTTGAATAGTACAGCACTACAACAATTACAATAAATATTGTAAAAATTGGAATGCGTAATATCGGCCATATGCCGGCAGAAGACTTATCCAACCAAGAAGCCACAGTGCGTTCCGATTCAGCAGACAAAATAAAGCGAGTAAAGCTTTCATTGATGATGTTCCATCCTTTGTCTCGATAAATATAACCTCGTCTAACTAAATGTTCTAGCACGCCAGCATTGCTTGGGTTTAGACTTGCGCCACTGGCCATTTGCCACAAGGCCAGCTTTTCGTTAATGGTACAAAGTTCCCACTGACGACGATAAATGGGCCCTGCTTGCACCAAAAAGAATTCAATTACTTGCTCTGGCATCCAATAATGCGCTAAGTCTTTTTCTTCTTTTTGCTGTTTGACTCTGTTGTGGTACTCATAAAATTTGTCTTTAACTTGGGCTAACGATTGCCAGCCTTTAGCCTCATATTCGACAACTTTTCTGATATCCACAGGATTCTTGAGACGATTTTTTTGCTGAGGTAACCAAGCATATTCCTTATCAAATTCTGAGAATAAACGTGTCCAGCCGGTGATTAAATCGATATTGGGCTCAATCTCTGGGTCAAATTTTCCAGAATACGCCTGTTGGTGCATTAGGCGGTATAATGGAGATGTGTCAGCCACAATTACCAATTTAATTCGCTTATTAACGTGTAATGAGTTAAGCAGACTTAGCGCTTGGGAGGACAATTTAAGATCACCACTGACCTGTTCAAGTCCATAAATTGCGATGATCAGCACTTGCTCAGGTGCTGTTTTATCTAAGGCCACTTTAACTTCTTCTTCAAATAGATAGAGATCGTTAACCCGTTCTAAGCAATCATTAATATGATGAAGTTTGTTATTAAACAGCTGTAAATTTAGCTCATTGAAAATATTGCTTGCCAATTTGGTGGTTGCATTCAGCAATAAAACCCCTTGGCAATCCACAGTGCGAGAAAGTTTAAGCAAATAAGGATAACTCATACCCTTGCCTGCAAAGTTGTCACATGGTCTTACAACCCTGAAATGCTCTGGAATATGCTCTCCCATCATCCGTTTAACCACTAGGTGCTTTAACATTTGGAATAACAGCACAAAAAGCCCGATGAAACTCAGGATTACAAACCCCAAATTATTATTACTTGCGGCTAGCATTAACCCATCGGGCCGATATATCAATTTGGACTCTGATTTATCTGTACTCAACTCTTCGATTTTTGCTAAATAGCTTAATTGCGTACCGAAATCACTTTGAAATGCCATTTTCCTAAAAATGTGGTCTATTAGGTTGTCGGTATAGTTAGCTTCATTAGACGCATTTACAAATTGAATCCATTGAGTATCAGTTGGGGTTTCGTCGGCTATGAATTCTGATGGGAAGCTACTAAGAAAGATATCTTTGCTATTTTTCTTCTCAACCAAGGACATCAAGACGTCATTTTGTTCTTTCTTAGAGGATGCATCCATCAAGAAAATGTTAACAAACGACTTAATCTTGCTGTCTTTGGTTTCGATCTCTTGATTAATGTGCTGAATTTGCAAATCTGCTTGACGTTGCAACAAATACCCATTTGTGCTGTTGGAAATGATAACCCCAGGTACGCCACTTACCAGAAAAACTAAGGCAACTAAAAAGTACACATAACCTCTGGTAAAGCGATATTCACCAACTTTATGTTTAGGGCGAATCAGACATTCACTAGGGGCAAGTGTTTGCGGCTGTTTAGCGCGGCGAATAACCAGAAAATAACAACCCGTAAGGATGATACAGCCAATTATAAAGGAAGCGTAATTGGTCATGATGTAATCTAAATGAATAGATTGAGAGAGGCCTAAGTGCAAAACAAACAAGACGAAAATAACACATAAAACACTTGTTTGCGGGTAAGTTAATCTGCTGTAAGGCCGCAAATCAACCTTCATTCGTCTATGTAAAAATGCAACGACACCTAAACAAAGGGTCGCCCATACAAGCAAACGAAGGCTTAATTCTGTAAAAATACCAATGGAAAACATGATAAATACGGACACACTAAGAATAAATAGTGCCCATTTTCGATATCGTAGTGCTTTAAGTTCTTGAAAAAATAAAACCTCAGTCCAAAATTTTTGTTGGGTAATGGCACGCAGCAAAGCAAAAGAAGGCAGAATAATGATCAACAAGGTGATAACGGCTAAAAATACCAATAGCATATTGTTGAGTGATAATTCGTAAGGGTTGTAAAAAATTACCAAGCGCCAAGGTAGCGGATTTTTTAATGCTGGACCTTTTTCACCGGCGGAGCTAAGAGAGCCAATGGTGATAATATGATCATCACCTTTGTAAGCTAATTTCATCGTAATTGGATTTGTGGTTATCTCTGCATTTTTATTGGCAATTTGTAATTCGGGATTGTTAGCTGATTCAACAATAAAATTTTCAATTAAACTGAGTTGTTCGTCACTGTGATATTGCACAACGCCGTTTTGGTCTATGACCGCAAACCCAAATCCTCGGGGTAAAATTTTATCTACCAGACTACGAATGCGAGTTCCCGCAATGATAAATTCATTTTTGTCGTCAAAAGGTAATGCAAACATTGAATTTTTGCGTCCATCTTCAATGTTGTTAATCCTTTGAAGATAAAAGGGTTGAACGTTTTTATCACTGTTTTTATGCTGCCAATAGTTTTTTGCTAAACCTGCTTGAACATACTTCCTATGATTTAAATCTAACTTACCAGTAATAAAAATGTTTTCAGACACGTAATAAGCAGGGTATTGATTGCTCATAAAGCCACTAGCATCCACTATTGCGATTTGTTCAATCACGCCTTTTTTCGCTGTGTTTTTATCCTTGTCTTTCAAGTCGAATACTAAGTCTTGGGTTTTCAGGAGATTCTGGTAATAGGAGTTATTTTCAGTTTCTGTGCTTGGCTGTATAACGCCCATATTCTTGGCATTAGTTAAAATCGTCGAAATTATACTTTCGACTTCTTGATTGAATTCAGATTTGATATCGTTAAACAACTGTTTGGACTGGGTTATTTTTGCTGACTCAAGGTAACTAAAAAATAAGTGTTGATTAATAGCGATGCTTAAAATGCCAACAGCGAGAATTAAGCCTAAGGCTATTTGACTCTTATCACCTGTAGTAAAAGCATATCTGTTGCTAACAAATCTGAGTTTTAATAAAGGGGTTGATGCAATAATCAGTAAAAGTATCAGGATCAGCCACATGAGAGATTTGGGGGAAACTTCTAGTTTAGCCAAATTAATTAACTGACTTGGTACAACGCCAACTAAATATAACTGGTCGTCTCCTTTAAAAAAGTTGTCACCGGACACCGGCTTAATATACAAGCGAACATCAGTGTTATTAATCGACATGTCACGTATTTGACTTCCGGCTATAGGATTACCATCTATTTGGTTAATATGCTCTATTTGCTGGAATTGTGCTTCAAAAATGCTGGTATCTTTATGTAAAAAACGTTTTTGACCAATAATTACGCCTTCTTTATTGGCAATTAAAACTAGTGGAAACTTGGTCACATGATTGGTCAGCAGAGAGCCTGCATCAGAGATTAGATGCAAGGTTGAATGGGTAATAACAGGAGTATATTCAGATCCCAGTTTATACAACTGGCTATGAAACTCTAGATTTCGATCTAGTATGACGTCGAATTTATGAATTTCTCCCTTTTCTGCAAATGATTGATTATCTAATTCTTCTCCCTGATAGATAGTGAAAGGTGTGCGTTTTAATAAAGTTATATTTTCCAGTTCTGGTGATTGACGCATTTGACTAAGCCGAGTTTCAATCACCTTGTTACAGCGCTCAGAAGCTGCTGCAAAGCGACATTCAGAAGCACTTTGTAGGAATTTTGTAGTTGACTTAATCTTCTGAAATGATTCTTTTAAGGCTACTTCAACCCGTTCTAATTCACGCAATTGCAAAGTATTAAAAGAGGATTCATTGTTTTTTATTTTTAAATAATAAATAAGCCCTGAAATACCCGAGCCAAGCAAAAGTACCAAAGTAAACACAACAACTCTGTTGATATTTCGTTTAAGCGGTGTCATCTAACATCCTGTTTAGTCGCCAGCCCGAAGTCATACAAAAACGAGTGTACTGGCAACTAACAAACTTCCGCGAGTGAGTCGTTATGAAATGGGGATTTTATTAGCTTAAAAATTGCACAAAATTAACCAAATTACAACTTATTACACAAGCATTTTGTGGGGGTTTAGTAAATACGACCTCTTAGAGCCTTAATTTTGCCGGTGTGTTTTTTATTATCTACGCGCTTTTTCTTAGCCGATAGGCTGGGGCGAGTTGCTTTGCGTGGTTTTTTTTCTTTAGTAACCGACAAAATAAGCGCTTGTAAGCGCTGAAGTGCATCGTCCTTATTCTTTTCTTGGGTTCTAAAGCTTTGCGCCTTAATTACTACAATGCCGTCTTTGTTTATTCTGGTATCGCTTAGTTCAAGCAGTCGTGCTTTGTAGATGTCGGGTAAACTTGATTGATTAATATCGAATCGCAGATGGATTGCTGTTGCGACTTTATTGACATTTTGTCCGCCTTTACCCATTGAGCGTATAGCATCAAATTCAATCTCATTTTCACTTATAGTCAAAGAAGGGGTAATGGTAAGCATCTTATTATTGACCCGCGGCAAATAAAGCATTTGCCGGATTGAACAATACCCAAGAGGTGAGAATATATTTATCATTAGACACAGGGATATTTCCTCTATGTGTATGGGTAAAGCCACTTGGCGCAATCACCATAGTGCCGGCCTTAGGACGAATTTTCTTTTGTTGGTAAAAAAATTCAGTTTCGCCACCTTCTTCAACGTCGTTTAAATAAAACATGAATAACAAGACTCTATGCAGAGCTTCCACACTTTTGGGTTGCGGATAGGTCTCAGAATGCCAATAAGGATAGCCGCCTTCGCCCGCAGTATATCGTTGGGCGTTGATTTCCCCCAATCTAAACACATATTTCATCAGGTGTTCTAGTTGAGGTTCGCCTAACTCAGCAAAATTTTCA
Source organism: Glaciecola sp. 1036 (assembly GCF_050306235.1). Classification (NCBI taxonomy): domain Bacteria; kingdom Pseudomonadati; phylum Pseudomonadota; class Gammaproteobacteria; order Alteromonadales; family Alteromonadaceae; genus Glaciecola; species Glaciecola sp. 1036. The sequence goes on from NZ_JBLWFH010000002.1 coordinate 527,303, forward strand.
TGGGTTAACTTTACCGGATTACCGGTTTTTGGGTCTTTCATGGTTAACCCTATTGGGGCGATAAGCGCGAAGTAATAGGATCTGAAATAGTCGATTAAGCGTTCTGTAGTGGCTTTAAATACTTGTTGGCGAATAGGCTCAAATTCGGCATGGCGGTTTATAGACACATCCACCGAATTTTTCATGGTTTTATCGACGCCGCCGCCAGTTTTTCCAATACCAAGATTTTTACTGGATTCAAAAATATTAATAATTTGCTGGCACGTATCTGGGGTTATAGCGTTATCAACTACTTGTATAAAATCTTCTGACATCCGTTGCTGACTAATTTTCCGTTAGGTCAATATAGTGTGCCATTAATTGGGTGCGAATTTCATCATTAATTGGTACAGATTTTTGCTGTTTGTAGTCAAAATGCACCAAAGTAGTTGTGCCTTTTGCTTTCAGACTGCCTTGCTGCCAAACTTCCTGATACACCTCAAAGGAGCTTTTGCCCAATCGACATATCCAAGTTTTTATTTCCACTGGACTACCCAAATAAATTTGCAGTAAAAAATCCACATGATAATTGGCTAAGATCAGAGGCCAGTTATCTAAGTCTAAATTTGGTGTGAAAGCTCTGAAAATGGGCATTCTAGCGGTTTCAAACCATCCCACTAAAACTGTATTGCTAACATGTTTCAATCCGTCGGTTTCGTAAAACCTAACGTCAAAGCTTTCACTTAACATCGGTTATTCCTTGTGTTGTATTAACATAGGGGCAAGAAAACGAGCCGTGTGAGAGCCTTCAACTTTTGCCACCTCTTCCGGAGTTCCTTGTGCCACTATAGTACCACCACCAGAACCACCTTCTGGGCCTAGATCTACAATGTAATCCGCAGTCTTTATGACATCTAGGTTGTGTTCGATAACTACCACTGTATTTCCGTGGTCTCTTAGCCTGTGCAAAACAACCAAGAGTTGTTTAATGTCATGGAAGTGCAATCCGGTGGTTGGCTCATCCAAGATATATAAGGTTTGGCCGGTGTCTCGTTTAGACAGCTCTTTGGCTAATTTCACGCGCTGGGCTTCACCACCAGAGAGTGTTGTCGCGGCCTGACCGAGCTTAATGTAAGACAGACCTACGTCTATTAAGGTTTGCAGTTTTCTTGAAATTGCCGGTATCACATCAAAGAACTGACGGGCATCTTCCACCGTCATTTCTAAAACTTCATGGATGTTCTTGTCTTTAAACCGTATTTCCAAGGTTTCTCTGTTGTAACGTTTGCCAGCACATACATCACAAGGTACATAAACGTCTGGTAAAAAGTGCATTTCTACCTTAATTACACCATCACCCTGACATGCTTCGCATCGACCACCTTTTACGTTGAAACTAAATCGACCTGGTTTATAGCCTCTAGAACGCGCTTCTTGGGTGCCTGAAAAGATTTCACGAATAGGAGTGAAAATGCCAGCATAAGTGGCTGGATTAGATCTGGGTGTACGACCAATTGGACTTTGATCAATATCTACCACTTTATCTAATTTATCTAAGCCTTTCATCGCTTTATATGGTGCAGGCTCGTTGGTGGTGGCTCTGTTTAATTCAGTTTGCGCAATTTGATAAAACGTATCGTTTATAAGTGTTGATTTGCCTGAACCTGATACTCCAGTAACACAGGTCATCAAGCCAACCGGAACACGCAAATCAACCGATTTGAGGTTATTCCCAGTGGCACCTGTTAACTCTAGCCAATGACATCCTTTTGTCGGTGTTCGCTTTTTCGGTACTTCAATCAATTCTTTTCCCGACAGATATTTGCCTGTTAGGGAAGCTTCGGAATCCATTATGGCTTTTAAATCACCTTGAGCAATGATTTCACCACCATGAACACCAGCCCCTGGGCCAATATCAACTATGTAATCAGCTTCTCGAATGGCGTCTTCATCATGTTCTACTACGATTACTGTGTTACCTAAGTCGCGCAAGTGGCGTAAGGTATTTAACAAACGCTCATTGTCTCTTTGGTGCAAGCCAATACTCGGCTCGTCTAAAACATACATAACACCCACTAAACCCGCACCAATCTGACTTGCTAGACGAATTCTCTGTGCTTCTCCACCAGAGAGGGTGTCGGCACTGCGATCCATAGATAGATAATTTAAGCCTACATTGACCAAGAATTGTAACCGCTCAATAATTTCCTTCAGAATTTTTTCCGCAATAGCCGCTTTTTGACCAGTTAAGGATAGATTTTCAAAAAATGCTAGTGAATCAGATATAGAACGAACAGTGACACTTGGTAAATTTACATCTTCTATAAAGACGTGCCGAGCTTCTAACCGTAAACGTGAGCCTGAACAGCTTGAGCAGGGCTGTTGAGCTAAATATTTAGATAATTCTTCACGTACTGTATTGGATTCAGTTTCTCTGAATCGCCTTTCCATATTTGGAATAATGCCTTCGAACGGATGTTTGCGTTCCATGATATCGCCGCGTTCGTTAATGTAGCGAAACTTGATGTCTTTACCGCGCGAGCCATTCAGAACAATATCTTTGTGTTCAGGATCCAGCTTTTGAAACGGGGTTTGTAAACTAAAACCAAAATGCTCAGCCACAGAAGATAGCATTTGATAATAATAATAACTTCTTTTATCCCATCCTCGAATTGCGCCGCCTGACAATGAAAGTTCATCATTGCTAACAACGCGTGCAGGATCAAAAAACTGTCTAGTGCCTAAACCATCACAGGTTTGGCAAGCACCTGCAGGGTTGTTAAAAGAGAATAATCTTGGTTCGAGTTCAGATATACTGTAACCGCAGTGAGGACAAGCGAAGTTTGCAGAAAAAACAATTTCTTCTTTATCAGGCTCATCCATGTAGGCAACTTTTGCATTGCCCGCCGCTAAGTTTAGTGCAGTCTCGAAAGACTCCGCTAAGCGCAACTGTAAATCGTCACGCACTTTAAATCGATCTACCACTACTTCAATACTGTGTTTTTTGCGTAAATCCAATTCTGGTGGATCGGAAAGGTCACAGACTTCGCCATCGATACGAGCTCTAATGTAACCTTGCGCAGCAAGAGATTCGAGGGTTTTAACATGCTCACCTTTACGCTCTTGGACCACAGGTGCGAGCAGCATTAGTTTGGTCCCTTCTGGCATTGCTAGCACTTTATCGACCATTTGCGAGATGGTTTGTGCGTCTAGCGCTACATTATGATCAGGACATTTTGGCGTACCTACTCTTGCGAACAATAACCGAAGGTAATCATAAATTTCGGTAATGGTACCCACGGTAGACCTAGGGTTGTGACTGGTAGACTTTTGCTCGATTGAAATTGCTGGAGATAAGCCTTCTATATGATCTACGTCGGGCTTTTCCATCATAGATAAAAACTGACGCGCGTAAGCAGAAAGGCTTTCAACATATCGACGTTGTCCCTCGGCATATAAAGTATCGAAGGCGAGGGAAGACTTACCTGAACCTGATAGACCTGTAATGACCACTAATTTATCACGAGGCAATTCAATGTTGATATTTTTGAGATTGTGGGTGCGGGCTCCGCGAACTTCTATCTTGTCCATAAATCCTATGATCGACGAAAAACGGGTTAATCGGCTATTATGCCATAAATGAATCGGAAATGAGTATTTAGTTACGTCATTTCAAAGTAAGAGATCAGACTGATTAAAAATTCACCAAACACAAGGGCGGCTCAGCAAAATAAGTGTTTTTACTTATCAAAACCATCGAAAAACAGTACACTCTGAGCCCGTTTTAATCAGAGGTAATTCAGGCAGCAATGAATAGCACTAAACTCACATCACAAGAGCTTCGATCTGGCTTTAGCTTGGCGGCTGTTTATGTGTTCAGAATGTTAGGGTTATTCATGGTAATTCCAGTGATTGCCGTTGCGGCTGTGGAATATCCTGATTATTCTCCTCTGTGGGTAGGTTTAGCTATAGGTGGTTACGGACTTACCCAGGCAATATTGCAAATCCCCATGGGTATTCTTTCCGATAGATGGGGTCGTAAACCTGTTATTTTTATCGGACTCACCTTTTTTGCTATAGGTAGTTTAATTGCCGGTTTGGCCGAGAACATGACAATGCTTACCCTTGGTCGAATTCTTCAAGGAGCTGGTGCTATAGCCGGAGCCGTTATGGCCTTAGCCGCCGATGTTACGCGGGAGTCTCAACGCACTAAAATAATGGCCATCATTGGCGTTTCAATTGGATTTTCCTTTTACATTGCTCTATTGGTTGGCCCTATAATCGCTAGTGGTTTTGGGCTGTCAGGGATTTTCTTTTTGACCGCTGCTTTAGCCTTACTTTGTTTTCCGTTGGTAAAATTTGGTGTACCAAACGCACAAAATAATCATGCGTCAGGTGATTCTTTGCCTAGAGCAAATTTGTTAAAACCTCTTCTTAAAAACAAATATCTATGGCGTCTGAATTTTCTAGTCTTAGTGCTACATCTATTAATTACCAGCTTCTTTGTGCAAGTGCCGGTTATTTTAGAAGCTACAGGAATTGAATTAGCTGATCATTACCAGGTTTACGGCATTATTCTGGTAGTGTCAGTTATATTGTTAGTGGGTTTCATCCGCATGAGCGATAAATTCCCAGTCGGCAATATGTTCAACTTGGCCATTTTATTCATGGCAGTAGGATTCGTATTACTTACTCAAGTACCGAGTTATTATTTAGTGCTTGCCGCAGGTATTAGCTTTTTTGTTGGATTTAACTTTTTAGAAGCCAAGATGCCCGCGATGGTTTCGTCTATTGCCCCTGCCGGTCAAAAGGGTAGTGCCATGGGGATCTACGCCAGTTATCAGTTTTTTGGCGCATTCTTAGGCGGCATTCTTTCAGGGTTGGTAAATACTTACTACGAACCTAAAGTTAGCCTTATCGCTTGTTTAGTACTTATTTTTGCAGCTAGTTTAGTATCTAGAGGTCTAGCGAAAGTCGAAAAAGTCAAACGGATAACGCTAGCGCAAGTTGGTGAATACAACGAATATAATATTCAACAGCAATTGGACATTTTAATGGCACTTGATGGTGTTAAAGACATTACTACTGATACGGATGCTAACGTCTTTTATTTGAAGGTAGATGCCAAGCAGTTCGATGTGAAAGCTGCAAAATCGGCGATTGAACACTTAGGATAATTCTAAAATCTAAATTTCTGCGCGATCTCTATTTGCTAAAAAAACTCAACAGCTAGAATAGATTATTCTCAAAAATATGCATTTTTTTGCATAGAAATACAAAAAACCACGATAAATTTTCAAATTACCACGCTTTTAACCACGTTTGTGACCACATTGCCACTTTAATCTCTCCATATCGTCAACGGATATGAAGGGATTACCATGAAAGCTCGAAAGATTAATGAGGATGAGATTGCCGCAATTTTGGTCAGATGTCAAAAAAACGAAAAAGCTGCACTGACCAGTTTATACATCAAGGTGTCTTCCTTGTTGCATCATTTTGCCATGGGAATAGTGCATAACGATGCGCTCAGTTGCGAAATCATTCAGGATAGTTTCATTCAAATTTGGGAAAACGTCGACAGCTTTGATGTTAAACGTGGAACGCCACTTTCATGGATGCGCACTATAGTTCGCAACAAAGCAATCGATAAGCTTCGAGCTGAAAACAAACACTTACGCTGGCGTTTTGCCGATGGCGAAGAGCATATTGATGAAATTCAAAGTGATTTAGACACCCAGCCAGATGAGGCCTTGGTTAGAATTCAACTACATCATTTTTTTGCTACTCAATTTGAGCGTTTACCAAAGGATCAAAGCATCAGCTTACGCTTAGCCTATCTGCATGGATATTCCAGAAATGAACTTGCCGATATGCTTAACACTAACGTTAATACGGTAAAGTCTTGGCTCAGACGCGGCGCAAATTCGATTCGAAATCAAGACTGTGAAGTCTTTGAATAAGCGATTAAAAATTATGAGGTTAGTGCAACTTTTTAACTAAGGTTGTCGTTTAGTTAAATATCGAAGATTTGACGATATAAGAGTATAAAACCATGGGTAATCATAAGTTGAAAATTAAGTCGATACTAGTTGTGTTATGTATGTTGGGGCTTTCTGCTTGTGGCATGACTCAAAAAACGTCGACAAAGGATGCGGTAGCTAACAATAAACCCATTGAGCATGCACCAGTAACCAAAGTACCACTGCCTATTGCAGAAGCTAACTTAACACCAAAGCAACGGATGTCAAAAGCCGTTCGCAGTTTGGAAAACGGAGAATCAGAAGTTGCTGAAGTTGAGTTGATTGAATATCAAAAGTCACAACCTAATAGCCACCGTGCTGCTAATCTCTTGCGTCAGATAAGAACACCGTCAAGGGACTATTACCCATCAGATTATTTCACCCTTGAATTAAAATCGGGTCAAAGTTTATCAACCTTGGCGAAAAAATACTTAGGCACACCATGGGATTTTTATGCATTGGCAAAATACAATCAAATTTCCAATCCTAGTAAAATACATATAGGTGCAGAAGTAAAAATTCCCCTTACACAGTTGGCAAAGCAGGTTAGAAACCAAGAAATAAAGCCTACGCCCGTTGCGAAAAAAGAAACCTTAAAAGTTGACAGTGCGCCAACAAAAAAAGAAGTGGAAGCGGAAGATGTAGCACCTGCGCCAGTGCAATCTGAAGTGGATGAATATGTACAATTGTCAGGATTAGAATTATTGCAACAGGCTATTTCACTGAATACTTCAGGCGACTATGTTGAGGCGAGTTTTGTATTCGATGAATTAAACGAAAGAACCGGTTTGCCGAGCGAAATGCAGAAACAAATCCGCCAAGCCTTAATAGTCAATTTGCAAGCACGCTCAGAGAGCTTGATTGAAACTGCGCCACAAAATGCTGCTGAGTTGCTTACCCAAATGGGCGACCTTTATCTAACAGACAGTGATGAAATCAAAGCTTTTGAAGCTTTTAAGTCAGCTAAAGAAGTAGATCCAACTAACTCAAACGCGGCGAAAAGCTTTGAGCAATTACGCGAACAAATTAGTGAACATTATCACCGTGAAGCTTCTATCGCGTTTAGACAACAAGCCCTTGATGAAGCCATTGAAAAATGGGATCTAGTACTTTATGTCAATCCCCAGCATTCAAACGCACTAGCATATCGTACCCAAGCTGTGGAGTTAAAAAAACGATTAGAAGCCATTAAATAGACTACCATTCTAAGTCTTGTTGCAACACCTTAACTAAGTTTTTCGCCATACGTTTATTGGTAATGATATTTGGATGCCAATGACAGCCATAACCATCTTGAGGTTCGATTTTTCCTAAATCGATAACCTTGAGATTGTTGAATCTCACTTTTTCTAACTCTTGTTTATGGTGTTGGCGTACATCTGCAACAAGCATGGGGCTAACTATTAGATATATAGGCTGTTCAGGATAAGTTGAACGGACTTCTTCTACTAAAGCCGTTACCCCATCTCTATATTCTTCGGTCACACTGCCAGTCCAATAATCGTTAGTGCCGATTAAAATGGTGATTACATCTGGACGGTAGTCATCTCCGTTCCAATGCGCTGTAGCATCGTCTGCAAGCGTGCGCTTGTAACGCTCAAGAATAGTAGGACTGTTAGGCGTTTCTTCACCATAGGAACGCCAAGCGCCTATGCCAGACCATGCTATCGCGTGTAAATCTGCGTTAAATTTTTCAGCGGCAAGGGCAACATAAGTTAATAATTGATTGCTAGTTTCTTTGCTATAGCCGCAAGCATTGTCTGGCCCTTCTATGCCGTAGCCTGCTGTAATAGAATCGCCAATCGCTAATATTTTACGCGCAGGCGCTGGTGGAGTTTCAAGTAACTTACCGTCTACACTAGGCTCAGGTTGAACAGAGGAAACTGCGGTAAAAGATTCAGTTACTCGGGTGACTCTGATTTCATGCTCACCTAAAGGCAAATTGCTCGCTAAGGTGTATGACTTAAAGGGGCCCTCAACCCATAAATCTGATTCTTTATCATCAACTTTAACTATAAATCTTAGGCGCTCAGTAGCTGCTAATGGAATAGATGCCTTTGTACCGTAAAAGCGAAACTCAAAAGCAGATCCAGGCCAAGTAAAAGCCAGAGCGTTATTTTCTACTGGTTGGAAACGACCAATCAATCTTATAGCTTGATCACTGGATTTTGGGATAGACGCTTGAACGATTCCTGAGCTTGAAAGCATGCAGATAAAAAGAAGAAGAACTTTGATGTAATTCATGGCAGTAAAAACTTATTTAGGGTGGAGGCTAATGTTAACAGCATTGTTATTACAAGCAATTCGGATGCTAAAAACAAAACCTTATTTATTAAAAAACGCTATTTGTCTTCTAGGAGAAGGAGCAGCCAGTCAGGCTTATGACTTTGGATTTCTGCGATGTGCCATAAGCTGCCGTTCAAATATTTGTAAATTAACGTTACATTCTTACGTTTTGCGGAAGTAAGCATGGAAGAATCGCTATTGAACTAGCTACGAAGAATCGTCATCGTGGCGCAGGCCACGACCCCCTTGGAACATAATGAAATTAATTAAAACCAACACAAAAACAAGCAAGTAGATGCCTTTAGCCAAAAGTACAACTTACAAAAGCTTGTGTACTTTGAACAGTTTCTCCTATAGCCAGGAAAATGACCCATTCGCTTGTTTTGCTGCTTCATCATTTTAAGCAATGACGGAAAAGTCATTCAGTAGCAACACCTTACAAACTATGATAAAACTGGTACAAACAGATAAACGACCCAAGGCTTGGTAGAAAAACGACCCATTGGGTCACTATTAAATTGTTATGTTTTCAGGGATAGATCTGAGTGATTAATTTAAAGTGGGTGGTGATATCAATCATTGTCCCATTATTAATAGTAGTATTGGGAGTTCAGAGCTCTTATTGGTTTTCTGTTAGAAGTTCATTGAGAGATCTAGAATTCCTTTACATCTTTGCCGCTGTTATTGCTGGTATTCTGTGTTTCAACAAATTAATCATTGAGCCCAAATCCAAGAAGGTATTTTTTTGGCTCCTGTACTTAATACTAATGTCCCAAATCGTATTTTGGGGTAGTCTATTAACAGCTTGCGCTAATGGTGACTGCCTCTAAGAAATCCATACAAGTTAAAGCCGCGGAAAACCACTCGCTGCGCTCCCGTTTTCCGCTGTTCAAAGTGTTGAGCCTATTTTTGAGTCAGAAGGATTTATTGTAATAAGGGAATATTTACATTGATAAAGTCAAAAACGTTTTTGTTAACAATCATCGCGTTACTGTCAAGTTTGTTGGTTTGGCAAACGTTCAAACACACCCAGATTAAACGGGATATTTCGAAAATACAGGAGGCGAATCATGATTCTTTGATTAGTCAGGGAGCTGTTGACAAAGCCAAAGTCAACTCGACTGACTCAATTGTGATTGCAGAGTTGAGTGCTTCTAACGATGCTGATTTGCAACCTAAACAAATTTGGGGTGATTCAGTTAAAAAAATCGAAAATAGTAGTGATGCATTAAATGTTTTAGAGATGACGCAACCCGATGACTCTGTTTATGATAAACCACCTATCTACGATGATGAGTGGGAGTATTCTACCGAGACTACTATTAGTGATCTTTTTTACACTCATGAATACTTGAGCGACCTCATATTAGAGTCAATAGAATGCAAATCATCGGTTTGTGAATTAAAGATTAACAAAAACTCGGAAGATACTACAAAGACGTCATCACTTACTGATTTGCATCAGATTTCATTAGTACAAATGGCACTTAATGATAAGGGTATCGAAATAGCTCATAATAAGCCTCTTGAGCTACAAAGAGTCGGCGGCTCGTTGGTTTTTAAGTTGCATGACCCTAAATTGTAGGTAGGCCTAACAAGATGTTGAATAGAGATTATCAGCTGATGTCATGTCACTTGCATTAGCAACCGTCACGCCATAATCTGATAATTCGCTAACTAAGCGTTATGGCCCAATATGGAAAGTTCAGAATGAAATTTATAATGATATTGTTATCCGTTTTATCTCTTTCTTTGCAAGCTGAAGAACTTACGGAGCGAGAGAAATTATCTATCAATAAGTATTTGGCAGAGCGAGCATCTACATTAGAGGCAGTTGAATATGCTGGTGGTAGGGAGTTTTTGTCAGGATCGCTTTCAAAGAAGAATGAAAAAATACTAGCTATGTTGTATACCCTAGAAGGGTTTAAAAAGGGAAATAACTACTATTTTTTCTTGGTAGTATTTAGTCGTACTGAAAGTGGGCTAGCTTTTTTATCTGATAGTCTGGTTGGTGGAAAAGGTTCACGTACATTGTCATTTAAGTCAATGGGCAACTCACTAATCGAATTTACGTCAAAATTTTCGCTTCCTGGCGACCCTCAATGCTGCCCTACTGGTGAGGGGACTGCAATATTTTATGTTAACTCAAGGGGAAAGTTGAGGGAGCTAAATGTATCGCCAAAAATGCCATAACAAGTGTTTTATGTTCGCAAGCAAAGCTTGCTGGATTCACTGCGTTCACCACACAAACAAGCTTTATGTTTCAAGAGAGACATGAAGAGAGTAACTATATACATCGACCACGTAGACGATGATACCGATTTCGTTTTCATGCACGAGTGGCTTGAAAAATGGAAGGGTTCAGTGCGTATAGAGGATTACTCTACTGGAGGCTGGGAGCATACATGGGATTTAGAAGGTCCCGAAGAAGCAATAGCGGAGATTCCTAAAGATTGGCACTGTGCTAGTAAGTGGGCCACTCCAGAAATCTTCAGGAAATAAGTAATGCGCAAACACCAAAACATAATCGGGTAGCCAAGGGTCTCTAACCCTCAGCCCCCACAACACCCTGCATGAGGCTTCTCCATTATCGATTGCCTGTTTGTGCCCGATATTTAGGAGTTAATTGTCCGCTTAGCAACGAGGCGTTCAATAACCATCATAAAAACCTTTCTCTCAGTTTAATGAAAATCTATTTTTAAAAAGCTCTAACCTGAACCTAAGCTCCTTGTAGTGGCATAGTTAGTTTGGCCACCTAACAAGAGATGGTATGCTGTTTAGCATATCAGGATTAGGTGACAAAAAT